>CAVJZR010000007.1:0-77690 GCA_963654235.1 Bacteroidaceae bacterium
CTGAGAAATAATTTATTTTCTTTCAGAAATCAATTTATTTTTCTCTGCCATACCTTCCCGTCTATCTCTTCATATACCTCATTTGGGAATATAACTTACTGTATCCGTCAACCATAAACGAAGGATGCTGGAACGCACTATATCCTTGTTTGGCAATGCATTGACGCCTTTCAAAGGGAGTGCGTTATCCCAAACTGGGGTAAAGATACAAAATAATATTCGATAAGATGTGGAGGAGAAGGTTATTTTCGTTAGAAGAAGTTTCTTTATGGAATGTTTTAATGTGGTTGTACTAGTTTAGTTCGAAACGCAGGTGTGTAGGTTTATAGTAGCTAGAGGACGATTACTGTTGCTTATTGGCCGTTCTAAACTCAGTGGGCGTTAACCTTACAAATCTCTTAAAATAGTTTACGAAATGAGATTGTTCAGGGAATCCTAACATGGAAGAGATTTCATTACTTCTCATATCTGTAAACAAGAGCATTCGTTTGGCCTCTTGGATGACACGATTACTTATTACTGCGGAAGTAGTCATGGCAACATTGGATTTACAGCAAACATTAAGGGTGTGCAAACTGACATTGAGTTTTTCAGCGTAAAAGCGAGCCGTATGATATTTGCAGAAATTTGTTTCTACCAAGTCTATAAACTCCAAGTAAAGAGAATGACCAAGGCTTTCAACTGTTTTAGATTCAAGTCTCTGCTTTTTATACTCATCTGTATTGCCAATGACGCATAACAAGAGGGTAAGCGAAGAACATATACACGCAGTGGACGACATGCTCCTTTCTCTTTCTTTACACAATTCTTCTATATCCGTCGTCAATTCCTTAATCTTTTGAACGGTTCGCATATCGCTTATATGTAACACTGGAACTTCTTTTATAATGTCGTTTTTTATATAATTTGCTAAGTCCAAGTCTAGATTTCGGAAAAAACTCTCGGTGAAATGTATAGCGAGACCTGACACACCTGACACACTTGCAAAACGATGCATCTCTCCTGGAGAGAGCATTAAAATAGAATTATCAGGAACATCAAACTCTTTTAAATCAACATAATATTTGAATCCTCCTTTCTCTATCCAAACTAGATAATAGAAACTATGAGTATGCATCGTACTGATAATATTAAATATCCGTGGATATGTAGTATTAATATCGGCTATGTATATTTCATCGTTAGTCAAATATAAGCTTTCTATGGACCTACTGCCTATGCGAAGAGTTTGAATCCCCAAATGTTCCATTTCGTACTTTTTGATTGCAAAATTAACGGAATAGATTTGATAAAACAACAGAATTTACAATAATTTACACCTTGCTTTGTAGATTTGCAATAAAACTAAGAAAATTTGCAATGATTGGTTGAAGGATTGTATATAACTTTGCACATGAATTGAATGGATAACTTTAATAAAACACAAAAGCATGAATAGATTATTGTTTTTAATGTTATTGTGCTTGGCTACAATAGGAGGAAGGGCGCAAAACGATAGCACAACCATAGCAAACGATTCTCTGGCATGGACCAAGATGCTAGATGAAGTGACGGTAAAAGGACACCGTCAGATGGTAAGAGTTAAGGGCAATGCGCTTATTGCCAATGTAGCAAATACCGAACTAGCCCTATTAGGCACAGCCAATGACGTGTTGGCACGACTGCCTTTCGTCAATATGGAGGATGAAGAGATAAGCATTGTAGGCAAAGGCAAAGCGACATTCTTCATTGACAACCATCCCGTACATGATAATAGTGAACTGCAGATGTTAAAGAGCGAAAACATCAAGAACATACAAATCATCACTTCTCCTGGTGCTGAATATGGTAGCGATGTGAAAGCCGTTGTAAAAATACAAACCAAACATTCCCTTGCTAAGGGATTGAGCGGTAAATTGACTTCTCAAACAACACGAAAGCGGGTCTGGAACGAATTAGCCATGGTTGACCTAAGCTATAACTGGACGCACTGGCAAGTATTCGGGCAACTGATGTATAAAGACAATGGAAGCAAGAATAAGGTCAAGAGCACTACCGACTTTCTATATAATGGGCAACAAAATCAGCTCATTAACAATGCAACTCAGCGCAACAAGCCTACCACAACTACCGCTAAGGGTGGTTTCAACTGGAACAACAAAGGTCAATCCTTTGGTGGCTATTATCAATATACATACGCACCGACTCATATGAAAAGCCGCGGCAGCGAAATAGACAACGTGGTAGGAGAGCACAACGATTCAATCAGTAAGCTAATAGACACAAACAGCAGATCCGAAAAGCACCTTGTATCAATCTACTATGACAATGCTTTTCAGAATGGTTCATTACTGCATTTTGATGGCAACTACCTCCACACATGGTATAGCGATGACAATCTTACCCAAACGCTTTATGCCAACGAGAGCAACAATGAAGTGGTGCCATCGGCAACAGGCATGAAATCAAACCTATGGGCTGGCAAACTTTATTACGAGTTTCCTTTCCTAACTGGCAAGATGAATATAGGAACGGAGGATAGTTACACGTTCAATAGTCAAATATACACAATGGGGAACGATGCTATTAGTGCCTATATCCCTTCTACAAAGAATGAAAGTCGCCAACATGACTATGCCGCGTTTGCTACATACACAAAGAATTGGAATGCGCTTTCGGTTCAGTTTGGCCTACGCTGGGAGCATGTAAAGTTCGAATATAAGCATAACGATGTACTTGATCCAGATGTAAGCAGAACCAATAACAGCCTATCTCCAAACATATCATTAACTTACAACGTCAATGAGAAAACGTTTATGTCTCTTGACTACGCCCACTCCATTACGCGCCCACCTTATAAGCAACTGCGCAGTTCGCTGCTTTATGTAGGACCTTACGAGGTAGAAGGTGGCAATCCGGCATTAGGCGATTGCAAAACAAACACATTGAGTTATATCTTTGGTTGGCGCGACCTGACCATCCAACTGGAATATTCTCATCTGAAAGATACCTATGTGTACACCAAAGAACACTACACTTCAGATAGACCATTCTTGATTTTCAGTCCGCATCAGGCAGACATCACAAACTTCAACGCTTATCTGTCCTACGCACCGGTTGTAAGTTTTTGGAGACCAAACCTCACCATGGGCATTGACAAACAGTGGCTTACGCTTTATGGAGCGGACTATAACAAGCCTGTCTTCCGATATATGCTGAAGAATATGTTTACGCCTTCAAAGGATTGGATGATGACGTTAGACATAACTGGTAGCACACGTGGACACGTGATGACCAATGAGATGTACTCGCAATGGGGCGTGGACCTATCGGTGCGACGATTCTTCTTGCAAAAGCGTCTACAAATAGCCTTATCAGCTAGTGACATCTTCCATACTCGCAATCAAAGTTGGATAATGAACGTGAAAGACGTCCACCTCGATAAGCAAACGGATGCCGATACGCGCAAAGTGATGTTGACCTTATCATATACGTTCAATCCGAAGAAGAGCAAGTATAAAGGACATAATGCAGACGAAAAGGAAATGAAGCGATTGTAAGATGTGATTATTCTAAAAAAGTAATGGCGGGCAAATGAATCTTGTCCGCCATTACTTATATATTAATAAGGTATGGTTAGCAAACCTTATGTGAGCCTTCGCTGATTACCACTGGGTAAACCTCAGGAGCGTGACCATACTTTGCAGCAAACTTCTCAGTTACGTCCTTAACAAAGTGGTCATAGAGATCGTCCTTAACAAGGTTGATGGTGCAACCGCCAAAGCCGCCCCCCATGATACGTGAACCTGTCACGCCATCTTCCTTGGCTACGTCGTTGAGGAAGTCGAGTTCTTCGCAACTCACCTCATACTCTTTGCTCAAGCCTTCGTGGGTTTCATACATCTTCTTACCTACGGTCTCGTAGTCGCCTGCGTTCAAAGCATCGCACACAGCCAAGACGCGATCCTTCTCACCAAGAACGAAATGAGCACGCTGATAATCCTCTGCGCTTACTTCAGCCTTAACTGCTTCAAGCTCATCCCAATCAGCATCGCGAAGCGTTTCAAACTTCTTCTCAGGGAAGTGAGCACCAAGCGCTTTCACCACGTTCTCGCAACTGTTACGGCGATCGTTGTATGGGCTACCAGCTAGTTCGTGTTTCACCTTCGAGTTAACCAATACAAGCTTGTAACCCTCAGGGTTGAATGGGAAATATTCGAACTCACGACTGCGGCAATCCAAACGCATCAGTTTGCCTTCCTTGCCAAACACACTTGCAAACTGATCCATAATACCACAGTTTACACCAATATATTTGTGCTCAGTAGCTTGGCCAGCCAATGCGATATCCCACTTAGAAACCTTGTTCTCACCGAAGAGATCATTCAGTGCACAACCGAAACAGCTTTCCATTGCAGCCGAAGAACTCATACCTGCGCCCAAAGGCACATCACCAGCGAAGGCAATGTTAAAGCCTTTCACATCTACACCTAAGGCACGAAACTCCTGTACCATACCATAGATGAAACGTGCCCAAGTAGCACGAGGGCCTTGAGGATCATCCACCTTAAACTCTACACGGTCTTTCAAGTCGATTGAATAACACATCACCGTGTTGGTTCCATTGGGGCGAACTTCTGCCATGATACCTTTATCCACTGCACCTGGGAAAACGAAACCACCATTATAGTCGGTATGTTCGCCTATCAGATTGATACGTCCAGGTGAGAAATATATGTTTCCAGTCTTTCCGTCGAAATGCTTAATAAAGCGACTTCTTACAAATTCGATGTCCATTGTCGTAATATATTTAATGGTTAGTAGGTAACGAATAGGGCAGAAATCGTCTCTGCCCTATTCATATATAATATTAAAATTAATCTACAGGGATGTCCTTGTTTACATTCTTGCAACCGATCAAAGCGTAGTAGAGCAAGTAAGCAAGCATGGCGATGATCAGCACATAACTGTTGATGTAACCAATCTCCTTAGCCAAGAGGTTCTGCAACAAAGGCATCACGCCACCACCTACTACCATAGTCATGAACAGACCAGAAGCAGCAGGAACATACTTGCCAAGACCTTCCACTGCGAGGTTGAAGATACCACCCCACATCACAGAGGTACACAGACCGCAAAGAACGATGAACAAGCACTTAGCAGGCACAGCAAACATGGTGAATCCGTCATTTACGCTGTATCCAGGCATAGAGATTGTGTTTTCAGCTGGCAACACGATAGCCACCACGAGGAGCAAGATTGCTACAGCAGATGTGATAATCAACTGTGAGCGTGTGCTTACCGCACCACTGATAAGAGAGCTTGCAAAACGTCCTACCAACATCAGCAACCAGTAAACAGCTGCGATAGCACCACCGATAGCAGCACCGTTTTCCAATCCAAGACCACCATCTGAAACAGGGTTAGCCAAGAAGAAGTTGATCTGTGAAGGGATACCGATCTCGATACCTACATAGAAGAAGATACCCACGATACCCAAAACGCAATGACGGAAAGCAAGAGGAGAATGCTCCATTACTACGTTCTGACTAGAAGTCTGTGCAGGTTCGTTGATATTGACAAACAAGAGGATGAGGAACGAAGCTGCGAACACACCCATAGCGATAAAGAGCAAAGGTGACACATTTGACATACTGGTATCCTTGCTTACCGTTCCGATCAATGCACCTACGAACAGAGGAGTCAGTGTACCAGCGAGAGAGTTGAGTGTACCACCCGTTTGGATCAACTGGTTACCGCGGTTACCACCACCACCAAGAAGGTTCAGCATTGGGTTAACCACCGTGTTCAGCATACAAACGCAGAATCCGCAGATGAAAGCACCAAGGAGATAGATAACAAAATCTACTTTCACTTCTTGACCAGACACAGCGAATGCAGTAACGTCACTGCCCACTTTGCTAGAAAGGAACTGCACGAAGATACCCACTAAACCTACGATAAGAGCCGTAAGAGCCGTCTTCTTGTATCCGATCTGTACTAGCATCTTTCCTGCAGGGATACCCATGAAGAGGTAAGCGAGGAAGTTCATCATGTTACCCATCATACCTGCCCACGAATAGTGGTTTCCCCAAATGGTACCCATAGGGGCAGCTAGGTTAGTTACGAAAGAAATCATTGCGAAGAGGAACATCATTGTGATGATGGCAACGATATTTCCGCTTTGTTTTGTATTGCTCATTGTTATTTTTATTTTTTGTATGATTGATTGTTAACGATGGGTGATTTTACTTTTCTACACCAAACTTATACACTGTCTTCTGGCTATATGTCTCACCAGGATTGAGTTGCACTGATGGGAAGTAAGGACGATTAGGCGTATCGGGGAAGTGTTGTGCCTCGAGGCAAACCGCAGAACGCTTAGGATAGGTAGTTCCGTGTGAACCCGTGATACCTGCAAGGAAGTTGCCTGTGTAAAGCTGCAAACCTGGTTCAGTGGTGTACACCTCAAGTGTTCTACCGCTTACAGGCTCCAACAGTTTGGCAGCGAAGCTCAGTTCACCTTCTTCCTTTTTATTCAAGACATAGTTATGATCATAACCTGTTCCGTTCTTGATCTGCTCATGATCAGCATTGATATCTTGGCCAATAGCCTTAGGAGTACGGAAGTCGAATGGTGTTCCTTCAACCTTAAGAATCTCACCAGTAGGAATAGAGGTATTGTCTATTGGCAAGTAGAAATCAGCGTTGAGCTGGAGAACCACATTTTCTACAGAAGGAGTTGGATTAGCGATACCAGCTAATGCAAAGAAAGCGTGGTGTGTAAGGTTCACAATGGTTTTCTTATTGGTTCGAGCTTGGTATTTGATTACCAGTTCGTCATCATCAGTAAGTGTGTAAGCGACCCAAATGTCGAGCTCTCCGGTGAAACCTTCTTCACCATAAGAGCTAATCAGTTTCAGCACGCAAGCGCTGTCGCTCATTCTTGTTACATCCCAAAGGCGTTCGTTGTAACCATGCTTACCGCCGTGAAGATGATTAGGTCCGTCATTGGTAGCCAATCGATATTCTTTTCCATGCAATGTAAATGTACCTTTAGCGATGCGGTTACCATAACGACCGATAAGGCGAGAGAGGTAAGGCTCTGGCGAATTGATTACATCCTGGATATTGTCATGACCCATGATCAGATTGGCATATTCGCCATTCTTATCGGGCATCATGATAGCTACAATGGCTCCTCCGTAATTGGTGAATGCAACCTCATTGCCGTTTGCATTACGAAGGACATACAAATCTGTTTGCTTTCCGTTTACAGTGGTCTGGAAATCTTCTCTTTTCAGGCCACAACGCAATTGCGTTTCGTCAGTATTTGTCATATTTCTTGTTTTTAGTTATACTTATTCTTTTTGCAAAGTAACTAAAAATCTACGAATAAGACAAGCGCAAACCTCAAAAAGACTTACTATCCTTCGTTAAAAACTATTAAAATCTTATGACAACAAATCGGCTACAACATAGCTCGAACCACCCACGAAGATAAAGTCGTCGGGGCTCGCATCGGCGAGTGCTTGCTGGTAAGCTTCTTTTACAGAGCGGTAACTATTACCTTCCAACGTATGAAGTTTTCCTTCAGCGGCAACCTTTTCTACGGGAAAAGCGCGATGTGTGGAGGGTTGTGTCCAATAGAACACCGCATCTTTGGGTAACATCTGCATGATGGCATGGAGGTCTTTGTCATCCACCATTCCGAAGACGATGCGTTTCTTACGGCATGACACAGCCTGAATCTGTGGTGCAAGGTACTCCCAACCGCCCACATTGTGTCCCGTGTCACATATCGCCAAGGGTGCGGTGTGTATCTTTTGCCATCTGCCTTGCAGCCCCGTCGCCTCACAGACGTTAGCCATACCACGCACAACGCAATTGGTTTCTTTTGGTGTGATCCACTGGATAGCTTCCAGTTGGCGGCATGCGGTAAGAATGGTATTGGTGTTTCGGTCTTGGTAGGAACCACCAAGCTCGCCATGAAGCGTTCCATAGCAAGTGGTAACATAATCTCTACCGCCTTGAACATTGGCTTGAGCCGATTGCACAATAGGACAATCTTGGGCAAACACGATGGGTGCTTGCATGGCAGCGGCTTGCTCCTGGAACACCTTGCGGGTCTCTTCCACATCCTCCCCTATCACCACGGGCACACCTTGCTTGATGATTCCGGCTTTCTCATGGGCGATAGCTGCAAGCGTATGACCCAAAAACTGGGTGTGATCCAGGGATATATTGGTGATCACCGACAAGATAGGACGGATGATATTGGTACAATCTAGTCGTCCACCAAGTCCCACCTCAATGACGGCAACGTCCACTTGCTGTTCTGCAAAGTAGAGAAAAGCCATTGCGGTGGTCAGTTCGAAGAATGACGGATGCAGGGGTTCAAAGAAAGACCGCTCGTCTTGGACAAAGTCGATGACCCTCTGCTCAGGAATCATCTCACCATTGACACGGATGCGCTCCCTGAAATCCACGAGATGCGGACTGGTGTACAATCCCACCTTGTAGCCTTGTGCCTGCAAGATGGCTGCCAACGTGTGTGAGCAGGACCCCTTACCGTTGGTGCCAGCCACATGAATACACGCATAACGTGTATGGGGATGACCAAAATGGGCGTCAAGCGCATGGGTGTTGCTTAGTCCTTCTTTATATGCAGAAGCACCCACATGTTCGAAAACCGGGGTGCTTGCATAGAGATATGATACAGTCTCTTGATAGTTCATGAATGTTTACCTTCGCCTTTCGGCCTCTAGTTTACTGGAAAAGCTTTTTGAAGTTCTCAAAGATAGAGTGCTTCGTCTTGCTGTCTCCTTGGAAATTGTCACTATCCCGAAACTCTTCCATTGCCTTTCTTTCTTGACGTGAGAGTTCTTTAGGGATATAAACACTTACCTGTACGATGAGATCGCCTATGCCGCTGCCATAGCCTTTGATAGCTGGGAAACCTTTTTCGCGTACACGAAGCGTCTTACCAGGTTGCGTTCCGGGCTCAATCTTGATCTTGATATTGGTTCCATCAAGCGTAGGCACTTCCACCTGACCACCGAGTGTGGCGGTTGGGATATCTAGCAGAAGGTTATAGATGATGTCTTGTCCTTGGCGCACAAAGGTGTTATTGGGTTCCTCGGTGATGTATACCTGTATATTGCCAGCCACGCCATTGTGCATGCCGGCGTTACCCTTACCCGGAACATTGACCACCATGCCTTCGGAGATACCTGCGGGGATGGTGATTTCCACCACTTCCTCGCCTTTGACCACGCCTGTTCCATGACAGTGAGGACACTTGTTCTTGATGATGGTTCCCTCACCTTGGCACATATGGCACGTGGTCTGGGTCTGCACCATACCGAAGATGCTCTGCTGCGTGCGTATCTCCATACCTGAACCATGACAGTTGGGGCAAGTCTCAGCTGACGAACCAGCCTCAGCACCCGTACCATGACAGTGTTCACAAGGTACATCCTTACGCACCTTAAACTTCTTAGTCACGCCCGTTGCCATCTCTTGCAGCGTCAGGCGCACCTTGAGACGGAGATCCGTGCCACGATACTCGCGCGGTTGTCCACCGCCAAAGCCACCGCCACCGAAGCCACCAGCATGTCCGCCAAACACGTCACCGAACATACTAAAGATATCATCCATAGAGAAGCCACCGCCAGCGCCAAACGGACTGCCGCCGCCAAAGCCGCCACCGGGAGCGTTGAAGCCAAACTGATCATACTGCTGACGCTTGGTGTCGTCATGAAGCACGTCATAAGCTTCTGCAGCTTCCTTAAACTTCTCCGCAGCGCTTTCGTCGCCGGGGTTACGATCGGGGTGGTACTTGATAGCCAGCTTACGGTAAGCCTTCTTTATTTCATCTGCCGAGGCATCTTTGCTCACGCCAAGCACCTCATAGTAGTCTCTTTTAGCCATTCTTGTTTCTTAGCCAGTTGTTTATTGTCCCACTGCCACCTTGGCATGACGGATCACTTTATCATTGAGGGTATAACCAGTCTGAACACAGTCGATCACCTTTCCTTTCTGCTCGTCGCTACCAGGAACCATGGCGATAGCTTCATGATAATCCACGTCAAAATCCTTGTCCTTGGTTTCAATCTTCTTCACGCCTAGGCTTTCAAGGGCTTTCTCAAACTTCTTAAAAATCAGTTCTAGACCATCTTTGATTGCTTTTGGATCATCACTGGGGTCAGCCATGGCACGCTCAAAGTCGTCCGCAACAGGAAGGATGGCGTTGATAGTCTTCTCGCTACCATTGAGAATCAGCTCGGCTTTCTCCTTCAGAGTGCGTTTCTTGTAGTTGTCAAACTCAGCGTATAGGCGGATGTACTTGTCTTTCCACTCATTCACCGCTTCTACATCTTCCTTTGCATCACTCTGTTCAGCCGTTTCAGCCTCAGTGTCAGTTGCCGTCTGTGCGTCCTGCGCTGCTTGTTCTTCGCTAGCTTGAGCCTCTTCTGCTTGTGCCTGCTGGTCTGTTACTTTCTCTTCAGTATTGGTTTCGGGAGCGTTTTCCTTACCCTCCACATTGATTTTCTTTTCTTTGCTCATTAGATAATTCCTTTTAGGCGTGTTCTATAAATTCCACGCATAATTATTTTTTCGCCTTTATGGAATTCATACAAATATTATGCCAATCCGTTCGACGCATTGTCGACAGACTGATTAGCTATACATCTTAGCCTTTTGCTCCTTGATCTGCTCGTCGTGGATGTACTCGTCATACGACATCAGCTTATCAATGGTACCCTGTGGGGTCAGTTCGATGATACGATCTGCCACGGTTTCGATAAACTCATGGTCATGCGAACTGAACAAGATATTGCCTTTGAAGCCCACCAAGTTGTTGTTGAATGCCTGGATACTTTCCAGATCGAGGTGGTTGGTAGGTGTATCAAGGATCAGACAGTTGGCGTTCTGCAACTGCATACGCGCAATCATACAACGCATCTTCTCACCACCAGAGAGCACGTTGACCTTCTTTTCCACTTCCTCTTGTCTGAACAACATTCGGCCGAGGTAGGCTTTCATAGCCACTTCGTTACCAGGGCCATACTGAGAGAGCCAGTCAACGAGATTCAGCTCGCTATTAAAGAAAGCCGTATTGTCTAGAGGGAGGTAGGCGGTAGTGATAGTTACACCCCACTTATAGGTACCTGCTTCAGCCTCGCGGTTGCCATTGATGATCTCAAAGAGCGCTGTCATGGCCTTTGGGTTATGTGAGAGGAACACCACCTTTTGTCCTTTCTCGATGTTGAAGTTGACGTGATCAAATAGTACGGTTCCGTCTGCGTCCACTGCCTTCAAGTCTTCTACCTCAAGAATCTGGTTTCCTGGTTCGCGTTCCATCTGGAAGATGATGCCCGGATACTTACGGCTAGAAGGACGAATCTCCTCTACGTTGAGCTTTTCAAGCATCTTCTTACGTGAGGTGGTCTGCTTGCTCTTTGCCACATTGGCTGAGAAGCGACGGATAAACTCCTCGAGCTGCTTGCGTTTCTCCTCTGCCTTGAGGCGTTGGTTCTGCGCTTGACGAAGCGCCAACTGGCTAGACTCGTACCAGAAGCTATAGTTTCCGGCAAAGACGGTTACCTTTCCAAAGTCGATATCGATGGTCTGGGTGCTCACTGAGTCAAGGAAGTGACGGTCGTGGCTCACTACGAGCACGGTCTGATTCTCATCTATCTCGCCGAGATAGTCCTCAAGCCACTCCACGGTATCAAGATCAAGGTCATTGGTAGGCTCATCCAGCAACAGGTTCTCGGGTTTACCAAAGAGTGCCTTGGCTAGCATCACACGCACCTTCTCGTTGTTTGACAGCTCAGACATCTGCTTCTGATGGAGGTCTTCCTTGATTCCTAGGTTCTGAAGAAGCTGTGCGGCATCGCTCTCTGCCTCCCAACCATTCATCTCGGCAAACTTCAACTCTAGATCAGCTGCACGGTTGCCATCCTCTTCGGTCATATCTGGTTTGGCGTAAAGCGCCTCACGCTCTTTCATATTACTCCATAAGGTCTCATGTCCCATCAGCACAGTGTCCATCACGTTATATTCGTCGTATTTGAAGTGATCCTGTTCCAATACTGACAAGCGTTCACCTGGACCTAGTTCCACACTACCCTTATTGGGTTCAAGGTCACCTGAGATGGCACGGAGCAGCGTTGATTTTCCTGCACCATTGGCTCCAATAACTCCATAAATGTTTCCTCTTGTGAACTTGATGTTTACATCCTTGTAAAGGACTCTCTTACCAAACTGTATGGCAAGATTGGTTAATGTGATCATATACTTTTTATACCTTATTATATAATAATGGCTGCAAAGTTACAAAAAAATTGCCGAATAGCAGAAAAAACTTCTTCCAAGTGGGTTCTGCCCTCTGCGTTTGCCCTTCACAGCCCTATCTGTTACCTATCTTGACTGAGAGAGATGCGTCATCGTCCACACAAAGCCTTTGGCTGTACGCACCCCATTCTCCTGAAAATGATTTCCCGAATTATATTGGAAGTGATGATCCACTTTCTGCACCTCCAATAAACCTAGATATTGGTGCAAGCAATCATCCACCGTGGATAAGATCTGATTCTTTGATTTGGCTTCCGTGTCACCGATGCTCAGATAGTAACATGGGGTCAAAGGATGATGCTCGGAAGCGAAGGTTTGCCACTTGGGATACCAGACTGACGCAGAAGCTGCCACCACGGCATCAAAGGCATGCTGATATCCTGCCCACAGAGCAAACAATCCGGCTAGAGAATAGCCGCCCAAAACGATGCGCGTGCTAGGTGCGGCATCGATTTCGTGCAACACGGAAGCACAGATGAGGTGGATATCGTCAAGCGTAACGGCGGCACCATCCCCGAAAGGTGTCTTACCAAAGATGGGCGGTGCGCACCAGGGAGCCAGTTGCTCAAACCAGCGAGGTATATGTATCGCCACAAAGGTAAAGGCGCACGCACAATGTTCCTCTATATAGGCTACCTCCTGCGGCAGTTCTTTCTGATCATTGCTATCCACAGGCTGAACCAGCAAGAACCCGCTAGGGCGCTCATCGGTATACACCGAGCAGGTGTAACCATGATAGGTCGCTACGCTAAGAGTGTGCCGCATCGCTGAACGTAGCTTTACTTAATATTCTTTTGGTTCAATGCTTCCGCATAACGTTTAGCATTGACCATGTGTTCATCGTAAGTCTTGGCAAAGCGATGGGTTCCGCTAAAGTCTTCCTTGGCACACATATATATATAATCGTGGTGCACATAGTTGAGCACAGCATCGATAGCGGCAACCGAAGGAATACGGATTGGACCTGGTGGCAGCCCTTTGTTGCGATAGGTGTTATACGGACTGTCCACCGAGAGCCACTTTTCATAGATGCGATGTGCGGTGAAGTTTTTCGTTGCATACTTTACAGTTGGGTCAGCCTGCAAACGCATGCCGATGTTCAAGCGGTTGATATACATTCCGGCTATCTTTGGCATCTCGGCTTCGTTGTCGGTTTCCTCGTCTACGATGCTTGCAAGGGTTATCACCTCTGCCGGTGTGAGCTTAGCTTGGTCAGCTTTCTCTTTGCGTTCTTGGCTCCAAAACTTATCGCTCTCCTTCTTCATTCGCTGTAGGAAGTCGTCCACGCTCATGTCCCAATAGAGGTCATAGGTGTTAGGGAGGAACATGCAGATGATGGTTTGTGGTGTATAGCCATACTTTTTACAAGTGGCGGTGCTGTTCAACGCCTTCAGCAAGTCGGCTTTCTTCATCATCATCTTTGAGCAAACATCATCCGCCAATCTGTCCAGCGTACGTACCGGTTTGATGGTAAGGCTCACGGGAGCTTGGGCACCATTGCTGATATGACGGAAGGTCTGCAGCGCGCCTTCCTTTCCTATGCGGTAACGACCCGTGATGATGTGGTCGCTATAGCTCGAATGAAGCATCAGTTTGCGGAAGAAGAAGTAAGAATCGGTGGTGGAAACGCGTTTCACCTTGACCAATACCGAGTCGATATTGTCATCGGCATCGATATATACATATTCGATAGAGCCGGTTCGCGTCATTGCCGTAAAGAGCGTGCTATACACGCCAGCCAAAAGCACACAGGCCACCACACCCAACACTATCCATAAACGATAACGCTTCTTTGATTTTTTCTTTGCCATGATCTATTGCAAAAGTCTATTTTCGAGATGCAAAGGTAATCAAAAGTAACGACAAGAGGCCTTTGTCATCTGCTTTTTTAGTATTTTTATCATGTCCGTTAAGTACGTTTGGGAGAGAAAAATAAATTATTTTTGGTGGATTTTTAATTTATTTTTTCGTGGAAAATAAATTGTTTTTGATTCTCAAACAACCGCTTTGGCATTGTCATGACGTATCTATGAGTATGTCAAACGATATGTTGCAGTATGTCAAACGATACGTTGCGGTATCTTAAACGATGGATTCGAATAATTGAAACGTTACATTGGGAAATAAAAAAATGCCCTTCGCTTCTCAGCGTGGGGGCATTCAATCTCAATAGGTATTAGTCTTTTAAGGTAAAAAGATTGTATTCAGGATAACATTTGCAAAGATAAAGGGTTTTAATGAAAACTCCAAACATAAATGTAAGTTTTTTAAAAAATAATTCAAAAATCCTTCTTTTCGTCTACATACACCCGTTTCTTAGTATGTTAATCAACGTTATAATCCATCTTTCGTCTATAAATTTACATTTCTCAAAAGGTATATAAAGAATAATAAGGTGTCAAAATAAGTAGTGGGCCATCTTTTTTATGTATGCATAACACCTTTTTATGGAGAAAATAATGTAACTTTGCACCATACAAACAGTTAGATTTATGACTACAGCAGAAAAGAACACGGAGGAAACAAAGCGTAGTTTGAGCTTTGTAGAACAATTGGTCGAAAAGGACTTAGCAGAAGGCAAGAACGGTGGACGCATACAGACACGTTTCCCGCCAGAGCCTAACGGCTACTTACATATAGGTCATGCCAAAGCTATCTGCATGGACTTTGGTGTTGCAGAACACTATAATGGTGTGTGCAACCTTCGCTTTGACGATACCAACCCAAGCAAGGAAAACAACGAGTACGTGGAGAACATCCTGCACGACATCAGTTGGCTCGGGTTCAAGTGGGGTAACATCTACTATGCTAGCGACTATTTCCAAAAACTTTGGGACTTTGCTATATGGATGATCAAGCGTGGAGATGCTTACATCGATGAGCAGACCTCAGAGGAAATGGCAGCTCAGAAGGGTACACCTACCACTCCGGGCGTGGCTAGCCCTTACCGCAATCGCCCCGTAGAGGAGAACCTTCGCTTGTTTGAAAAAATGAATACGGCTGATGCTGTAGAAGGTAGCATGGTGCTGAGAGCGAAGCTCGATATGGCCAATCCTAACATGCACTTCCGCGATCCTATCATGTATCGCATCATCCATACACCTCATCACCGCACAGGTACCGCTTGGCACTGCTACCCTATGTACGACTTTGCCCACGGACAGAGCGACTACTTTGAGGGTGTGACCCACTCTATCTGTACGCTAGAGTTTGTACCTCACCGCCCATTGTACGATAAGTTTGTCGATTTCCTTAAGGAATATGACGGCACGGCTGACAATCTGCAGGACAACCGCCCTCGTCAGATCGAGTTCAACCGCCTCAACCTCACCTACACGGTGATGTCAAAACGCAAGCTTCATACCCTTGTGGATGAGCACTTTGTACAGGGATGGGACGACCCACGTATGCCGACACTCTGTGGTATGCGCCGTAGAGGTTACTCGCCCGAATCTATTCGTAAGTTTATCGACTCTATCGGATACACCAAGTTTGACGCGCTCAACGACGTGGCTCTGCTCGAAGCTGCCGTACGCGACGACCTGAACAAGCGTGCTTGCCGCGTGAGCGCTGTGCTTGACCCTGTGAAGCTGGTCATCACCAACTATCCCGAAGGTCAGACCGAAGAGCTCGAAGCTGTCAACAACCCCGAGAACGAAGCTGACGGAAGCCATACCATCACCTTCGATCGTGAGCTCTGGATTGAGCGCGAGGACTTTATGGAGGATGCCCCAAAGAAGTTCTTCCGTATGACTCCGGGCAAAGAGGTGCGTCTGAAGAACGCTTACATCGTGAAGTGTACAGGTTGTCTGAAGGACGAAGAGGGCAATATCAAGGAGATCTATGCCGAGTATGATCCCGAAAGCAAGAGCGGTCTGCCTGGCGCTAACCGCAAAGTGAAGGGTACGCTTCACTGGGTAAGTGTGAAGCACTCACTCCCCGCTGAGGTGAGAGAGTATGACCGCCTGTTCAGCGTGGAGAATCCTGGAGCTGAAGACGGTGATTTCAGAGATCTGCTCAACAAGGATAGCCTACACGTATACAACAACTGCTATGTGGAACAGTATCTGCAAGAGAAGCATCCAGGCGATTACTTGCAGTTCCAGCGCATCGGCTACTTCATGACTGACCTCGACTCAACTGCTGATCATCTTGTATTCAACAAGACTGTGGGTCTGAAAGACACATGGAACAAGATCAATAAGAAATAAAGAAGAGAATCATTGGACAAATATTTTCTTTCAGAAGAATTTAAACAGAAACTTTCCTCGTATCAGACAGCTTGTCGCGAGGAAAGTTTTTGCGACCTTGACATGGACGACTTGGGTGATATCATCCAGTATTATGCGGAGCTCAACCAACCGCAAGAGGCTCTGCAAGCAATTGATTTTGCCCTAAACATTTACCCTGATGCCACCAGAGCGCTATGCTTCAAGGCTCGGTATGCGTTGCTTATCGAAGGTAACACCAATAAGGCGAAGCAGATTGCTAACACCATCGTGGACCAAACGGATATCGACTACCTTTTCCTGGAAGCTGAGATCATCCTTTACACGGGAGGTGACCCACAACGTGCGCACGACTTGCTATATAAAGAGGTGGACCAGATCTTTGATTCAGAAGAGAAGAACGACTACTGTCTCGATGTAGCAAGGCTCTTTGCTGACTATTTCTGTCTTACGTTGGCAGAGCGTTGGTTGAAGTTGTGCACTAACGAGAACGACGATCTTTACATCGAAATAAGCTACAAGATCCTGCGATTCACAGAGCAGTGGAAGGATTGCGAGAAGCTACTCAACAAGCAACTGGATAGAAATCCCTACGACGCAGACCTATGGGTGGAGCTAGCTGCGGTGCAATGGTGTCAGAAGCACTACGAAGATAGCATCACGTCATGCGAATATGCGTTGGCCATCGAACCCGAACATTGGGGCGCTCTCTACGGCAAAGCCACGGGGCTCTGCACCTTAGGCAACTATGAAGATGCCTTGGCGACATTTGATCGTTGCTATTCGAAGGTGACACCGGATCAGCAATGCAAAATCGATGTGATTCGCGGATACACCTATATGGCAATGAAGGACGAGGAGCAAGCGCACCTTTATCTCAACAAAGCCATCAATGAAGCAAATGACCCCGACGAGGTACGGCTAGAGGTAAGCATGGTCTTGATAGACAACGAGCTATATGACGAGGCTTACAACCTGCTGAAGACCATCAAGACGGGCGATGATCTGGAAGGATACTACTGCTATCTGGCTTATTGCTGCTACAAGCTCAATCTGGAAAGTGAATATAACAACTATCTGCAAAGGGCTTACGACTGTGACAAAGAGATAGCAAAGAGAATCCTGCACGATCTCTTTACCGAAGAAGGGAAGTCGTTCCTTGAAAATTAAGCACCACTTAGAATATTAATAAGAGATTATGGGAAACTTCGATTTTTTTGCCTTTATCATCCAACACCTCAACTATGCTTGGATATGGTTCTTGATGTTGCTTGAGAGCACAGTGATTCCGGTACCTTCCGAACTGGTTGTGGCACCGGCAGCTTACTTTGCCCACACTGGCAAAGACCTCAACACATGGCTTATCATCCTGTTTGCGACGATTGGTGCCGACTGCGGCGCCACGATCAACTATCTCGCCGGATACTACCTCGGCAGACCTATCATCTATCGTTTTGCCAATAGCCGTTGGGGACACATGTGTCTTCTGAACCAAGAGAAGGTGGAAAAGAGCGAGCGCTACTTTGACAATCATGGCATGGCAGCAACCATCACGGGCCGATTGATACCGGGCATACGTCACCTTATCTCCATTCCGGCTGGTTTGGCACGCATGCACTACGGCAAGTTTCTGCTCTACACCACCATCGGTGCGGGCGCATGGAACTGCATCTTGGCTGCTATGGGATGGTATCTGTCTACTATCATCTCACAGGATGAGCTCCAAGGCAAGATTCAAGAGTATAGCGAGTATATCAAGATTGGTATCATCGCACTGGTAGTTTTGGCTATCGTCTACTTCGTCGTGAAGCGCATCATCAAGAAGAAAGCTAATAACAAGTAACACACCTTATATATATAGGACATCATGGCAAACAATGATCATTATCTCAACGACGTGTTCAATCAACCATTGTTGACGGATGCGGAGGAAGCAGCATTGGCTAGCAGAATCAAAGTGGGCGACAGCAAAGCCCTCGAGCAGTTGACCAAAGCCAACGTAAAGTATGTATTGTCGCTTGCACATCAGTATAGCGGCAAGGGACTGGACGAGGACGACCTGGTCAGCGAAGGCAATATAGCCATGATGCACGCTGCACAGAAGTTTGATGCAAGCAAGGGCGTGCGCTTCGTTGTATACGCAACACCGTATATCCGACAAGCGATGGAGAAGGCTATTGGCGAGCAAAACGCCATGTATCAGGCTTCACGGGGCAAAGGCAACGCACATTCGCACCACTCCCACCCCGTTTCCATTGACCAGCCCATCCCCGTAGGCAGTAAGAACAACCTCACCTTGCTAGGTGTTCTGGAAAATGCGGATGCCAAGCAAGCCGATGAAGACCTCAACCGAAGTATTCTGAGCGAGAACCTTGCATTGAGTTTGGAGCATCTATCTGAGCGCGAACAGCAAGTGCTGGTATACATCTTCGGGCTTAAAGGCGACCATTACACCATGGCTGAGATTGGGGATAAGATGGGACTGAAGCGCGAACGTGTGCGACAGATACGCAACAAGGCGCTACGCAAGCTTCACAAACGATTAAAATAGGATAACAACACACATCTCATAGGTATGCAATCTTCTCTCCGTAGCTGGTTACCCGTCATTGGGCTAACCCTCTCTGCGTTTGTATTCAACACATCTGAGTTTATGCCCATTGGCCTTCTGAGTGACATAGCATCCGACTTCCATCTCACGGAAGCCAAAGCGGGTATGCTCATCTCGGTCTACGCGTGGATGGTGGCGCTATTATCATTGCCGCTGATGTTAGCCGTCTGTCGCATGGAGATGCGTAGGCTGTTGCTCTGTATCATCGGATTGTTTGTCGTCAGCCATCTGTTCTCATCCATTGCCACCACTTATTATCAGCTTATGGCATCGCGTATCGGTGTGGCTGCAGCCCATTCCATCTTCTGGTCGATCGCCTCGCCTATGGCGGTGAGAACCGTTCCGCAAGACAAGCGCGCCGTGGCTATCAGCATTGTAGCTATGGGCTCAGCTGTGGCAATGGTGGTAGGTCTGCCTTTGGGACGCATTATCGGTATGTATGTGGGATGGCGCACCACGTTCTTCTCTATCGCGATAGTGGCTACGCTCATAGCCGCCTATATCATGGTGGTGTTCCCGAAGCTACCCAATCGTGATACGTTCTCAGTGAAGAAGATGCCTACCATCCTTCGCGATCCGGTGTTGATGGGAATCTTTGTGGCGACGGTGTTCTTTGCTACGGGCCATTATGTAGGCTATAGCTACATCGAACCGTTCCTTGGACAGATAGCCCAACTAAAGGGTAACACCATCACCATCATCCTTACGTTCTATGGTGTGGCTGGCGCAATAGGTAGCGTGGTGTTCTCAAGATACTATAACAAGTGCCCACTGACCTTCATCACCATCTCTATCATCCTCGTTGCGATGAGTCTGGCAGCCTTATTGCTCTCTGTGCAATCGTTGGTGGCATTGTTGGTGGTTTGCCTTGTATGGAGCGGAGCAGCCACAGCGTTCAACGTTGCATTCCAAGACACAATCATAAGGAACACGAAGGCCGAATCCACATCAATCGCGATGTCTATCTTTTCGGGTATCTTCAACCTTGGTATAGGCTGCGGTGCCTTTATCGGTGGACGTGTATGCAATGACATTTCTATCAGTTACATCGGATATTTTGGCGGCGCCATCACCATCGTAGCAGCGATTATCTTTGCTTGCGACACCGCTCGGCGCCTGCAAAAAACAAGATAAGCGTAGATAATAATCGGCTAAAAACAATTGTGCACCGACTGATGAGCATTCTCATATCAGCCGGTGCACAATCTTTTTATAAACTTCTGATAAGCTAAAGCTATTCAGCTAAAGCATTATTTCTTATTGGTAGGCAAGTGGAAATGGTAATGCTTACCAAATGCTTCCTCTACCTTATTGATCTCAAGGAACGTGGCGCCCTCACCCTTATCAAACGAACCTGATAGGTAAGCAATCTTATCCTCATTCTGTATATAGCCTTTCTGACGGAGCATACGTAGCGCAGCCATGAACATATACTGGCTGGTTACGTGCTGTTGTTGGTAGATGGGGATGATACCATAGCTGAGGTTGAGCCAGCGTTGCAACTTATCATTGTAGCAAATGGCAAGCACTGGGTTAGGACCACGGAACGAAGCGAGGATGCGTGCGGTAGCACCCGTACTGCTATCAGTGATAATTCCCTTCACGCCAAGATACTCGGTGGCTTCAATAGCGCTCTTTGAGAGGAACTCGCGCTGGCTGATACCATTCTCCATAGAGACATTAAGGAAGCCTTCGCGATGGGCATCGTGCTCGGCTTGTTCGGCAATACGCGCCATGGTCTGCACTGATTCCAAAGGATACTTTCCGCTAGCTGTTTCGCCACTGAGCATCAACGCATCGGTGTGCGAATAGATAGCATTGGCAATATCGGTCACTTCGGCACGCGTAGGACGTGGATTGTGAATCATGGTGTGGAGCATCTGGGTGGCCACAATCACGGGTTTGTGCTTTGCGATACACTTGTTGATGATGCGACGCTGGATTCCTGGGATTTGCTCAATAGGCACTTCGATACCCAAATCACCACGCGCAATCATGATGCCGTACGACGCATCGATAATCTCATCAATGTTATCAACACCTTCCTGGTTCTCAATCTTTGAGATAATCTTGATGTCCGAATGATAGCTATCTAGGATATGCTGCACCTCGTGTACGTCGGCTGCCGATCGAACAAACGAGTGGGCTATGAAATCGATGTCTTGGTCGATAGCCAAACGAATGTTGCGGATATCCTTCTCAGTGAGTGCGGGGAGATCGATGTGCACACCTGGCACGTTCACACTCTTGTGCGCGCCGAGTATTCCGTCGTTAAGCACTTGGGCAACGAGCAATGGGCCTTCGCTCTCCACAATGCGCATAGCCAGCGCACCATCGTCGAAGAGCACCTCATCGCCCACCTTCACGTCACGGGCGAAATCGGTATAGGACACGTTGATGGTCTCATGCGTGGTGTCAACATCGGGTCGGCCATAGATCTTCACTTGGTCGCCAGTCTTGAAAGAGATAGGTTCAGCGACATTCGTAGTGCGCACCTCCGGACCCTTCGTGTCTATAAGCAATGCCAAATGGGGCGACACGGCACGCGTGTTACGGATAATCTTGCGTATGCCATCGGGGGTTGCATGAGCCGTATTCATACGCACGACATTCATTCCGGCAAAGAAAAGTTTTCTTAAGAAGTCCTGTTCACAGTTACGATCACTGATTGAACATACTATTTTGGTCTGTTTCATATCGCTGTTTTATATTTTTTGCAAAGTTACAAAGTTTTAATGAGAAATGCTCAACGTTCATTGTGACATTGTAGAGAAAAGCCAATAAAGCACACTTGCACCTAGGATAAGGATTAACATCACGAGGATATATACCTTAACAACCTTTAAGCCCAATCCACCATGCGAGGATGAGGGAGCATGAAAGGCTTGTTGTTGAGGGCGAGACGATGTTGCAGATGCATAACCTGTGGGTTGTTGATGCGTGCCACTGGCTTGTGAACCATCGTAAGGAGTAGCTATCGTAGCGATGGTGGAGCAATAAGGGCATGACGCTTTCACGGTCTGACCAGGCTGGCAAGTGATAGCAAAGAGGCGATGGCAATGTTTACAATTTACTTGATACTGCATAGTGAAGGATAAACCAATTATAAAGGCAAAGTTACAGAGAAAATTTAGTTATGTAAAAAAAATGCCGTACCTTTGCAACAAAATTATATTTGTTTAGTTTAAATAAAGGATACATACATTATTTATACGATTGCAAAAGAACTAATTGACGTCATGAAGAAATATATCGTATTGTTCATCTTGATGCTTTGTACGTTGGGTACATACGCTCAAGGAACGATGAGCGACTCTCAAGTGCTCGAGTTTATCTCAAAGGAGTATAGCAAAGGAACTTCACAAGCCCAAATCGTCACCAAGTTGATGCAGAATGGCGTACAAATTGCCCAAATTCGCCGTGTACGCGATATGTACATGAAGATGAAGAAAGGCAGTAGCATGGGCACAACGGGCTCAAAGGAGTCGGGAAACGACCGCAGTCGCGAGAACAATGGTCAGCGTAAGCCAGGTATGTCACAAAAGGAAGTGGCTACAGAGACCATGGACAACTATAACACCGCACAGGAACAAGCCAACCTTTACACCAATTACCGAATGTATGGCAATAAGGATGAGCAGCTCTCAGGCAAATACGATGAGACCAACCCCGACTTTATCTTGATGCAACAAGAGCTCAACGGCATCCTTCCGGGTGACACGGCGATGATGTACGAAGAACTGGTTGAAGCAATAAAACGCAAGCAAAAGAAGGTCTTCGGACGTGATATCTTTAGCAACGAGAATCTTTCGTTTGAGCCAAACGTCAATATGGCTTTGCCAAAGAACTATCGTTTAGGTCCAGGCGACAATGTGTTTATCGATATCTATGGCGCTTCTCAGAAATCCATTGAAGCTACAGTGGCTCCTGATGGCGTACTGACAATCGAGGGATTCGGGCCCGTACAGGTTAGCGGACTGACCGTTGATGAAGCTAATGCAAGAGTGAAGCAGAAGCTTGGCAAGCGCTATTCCAGTTCAAGCATTCGCCTATCGGTAGGTCAGACGCATACCATCATGGTCAATGTGATGGGTGAGGTGAAGACACCTGGTACCTACACGGTTTCTTCTTTCGCAACGGTGTTTAACGCGCTTTACCTCGCTGGCGGTATCAGCGACCTAGGAACGCTACGTAACATCAAGGTGTATAGACGCAATAAGCTCATCTCTGTGGTTGACGTTTACGATTATATACTCAACGGACAACAACGTGGCAATGTGCATTTGGCAGACAATGACGTCATCGTAGTGGGCGCATACGACTGCATGGTAAACGTTTCGGGTAAAGTGAAACGCCCGATGTACTATGAGATGAAGCGCAATGAGAGCCTATCTACGCTTTTGAAGTATGCCGGTGGCTTTGCTGGTGATGCTTACACTAAGTCGGTTAGGGTTAGAAGAAAGACCGGCCGACTCTACTCTATCTATAACGTGAACGAGTTTGATATGGCTAGCTTTGGTCTATCTGACGAGGATTCGGTAAGCATTGACTCGGTTATCCCACGTTATGAGAACATGGTTGAGATCAAAGGTGCAGTGTATCGCCCCGGCATGTATGAGGTTGGTGGCGACATCAATGGCGTGAAAGAACTCGTCGAATCGGCTGAAGGACTTGACCCAACGGCTTTCGGCTCACACGCAATCATCCATCGTATGAAGGCCGACCGCACGTTAGAGGTTTTGGCAGTAAACATTGACGATATCCTAACGGGTAAGATTGCTGACGTACCACTACAGAATGAGGATGTACTCTTTGTGCCAACGCGAACAGAGATGCAAGAAGAGCAGACCCTAACCATCAGTGGTGAGGTGCAATACCCAGGTACTTACAAGTATGCGGACAACGAAACGCTAGAAGATTTCATCCTTCAAGCGGGTGGATTGACCAAGAAAGCCTCTACCGCTAGGGTGAATGTGAGTCGCCGTATCGTCAATAACAAGGCATTGGATACCGACTCCATCATCTCCCAATCGTACACCTTTGCCCTCAAAGATGGCTTTGTCATCGATGGACAACCCGGATTTACGCTCCAGCCTTACGACGAAGTGTATGTTCATAAGAGCCCAGGCTATAACGAACAAGAGAACGTTGAGGTTAAGGGCGAAGTGCTCTTTGCTGGCAATTATGCTCTTTGCACCCGTAACACACGCCTCAGCGACATCATGAAAGTGTGCGGTGGCGGAACGGATATCGCCTATATCGAAGGCGCGCACCTTGAGCGCAAGACCAACGAAACGGAGCGAACACGTATGATGGAAATCCAAAAGTTGGCGCGTGAGCAACAGCAAAAGAACATGTTGGAGCTTGCAACAAAGTCGTCTAACGCCTCCGCAGTGACTCAGGTGATGCAACAAGGCAAGAGCACCGAGCTAGAGAAGTTTAGCATTCCTGAATATTACACCGTTGGTATCAACCTCCCTGAAGCCATGAAGCATCCAGGATGCGACGCCGACATCGTCCTACGCGATGGTGATAGATTGGTTATCCCTGAATATAACGGAACCGTCAAGATCAACGGCGCCGTGCTTCACTCTAACACTGTGGGCTTTGTTGAAGGAAAGAACGTAAGCTTTTACATCGACCAAGCAGGTGGATTTGCAAGCGATGCCAAGAAACGCAACACCTATATATTATATATGAACGGAAGCATCGCAAAGGTTGGACACAACGCCAAGGTACGTCCTGGTTGCGAAATCTTCGTTCCTACCAAGGCACAGAGCAAGTTGAGCTTGGCTGAAACGCTCAGTATCGGTTCTAGCGCAGCATCTATCGCAGCCGTGATTGCTACAATCAGCAACTTGCTTAAATAATATTCACAGGTAACAAAAGAAAGAAACAAAGCATGAACATATACGATCTGCATCACAAATGGATCGAATGGAAGAAGAAACGGTCTGAAAACAAGCAAGAGGAAGAGGACTCTTCGGAGACCGTAGACACTGCCAATTCAGAACAAGCAACTACCGATAACGCCCCCACCTCGTCTTCTGAGGAAACAGGGACGGCTGAAAAGGTAGCAGAAACCGCCAGTTCAGCGTCATCTAAGCACTCCGATGACGATGAGGTGATAGACCTTCGCGACATCATGTCGATGATGTGGAAGAAGAAATGGTGGTACATTGTCATCCTCCCATGTGTAGCTGTGCTATCAGCAATGTACATTCTTAACGAACCGCAATACTACGAGACAAGCACCACAATGGCTCCCGAGGAAGACAATGCGCTTGCGGGTGGTGGTGCGTTGAGCTCTATTGCATCCTCATTCGGCATCGACCTGTCACAAGCACAAAGCTCTGATGCTATCTCACCAACGATCTATCCAGAGCTGATGGACGATAATGGGTTCGTAACCAACCTTTTCAACATTCGTGTCAAGACCGCTGATGGTACGGTAGACACCACTTATTACTCTTATCTGCGTTATCACAGGAAGCACTCATGGTTCGATGAACAGCAGAAAGGGGTGATGAAGTTCTTCGAGAAACTACTGCCCAAGAAGGACAAAGTGTTCAAGGGCAACACCAGCAAGGAGTTTAACCCTTACTATCTGAGCAAAGATGACGACGACTTGGTGAACGGAATCCGCAAAGATATTACCATTGACGTAGACAAGAAGACCGGTGTCATCTCCATTGCGACCGAAGCGCAGGATCCATTGGTGTGCCAAACACTTGCCGACTCGGTTCGTAACCGCTTGCAAGAGTTTATCATCCAATATCGTACCAGCAAAGCACGTCGTGACGTAGAGTACTATAAGCAACTTGCAGACGAGGCACGCGCCACCTACGAGAAGACGCGTCGTAAGTATGCCGAGGTTGCCGATGAGAACCTTGACGTAGTGCTTGAGGCAGAAAAGTCGAAGATTGAAGACCTTGAGAACACCATGCAGATGCAATATAACACCTATACTGCAATGAACACCCAGCTCGAAGCGGCTCGAGCAAAGCTCCGCATGTACACCCCCGTATTCACAATGGTACAAGGAGCAGCCGTGCCTATCAAGCCAGCTGGTCCCAAACGCATGCTCTTTGTTCTAGGAATGATGATCCTTGCCTTTGGTATCATCACCATTTGTGCCATTAAAGGTGCATTTATCAGAACAGAGGAGAAAGGCAAATAAGGTGTTATAAAAACATCGGCGAATGGATGCTAACAAACGAATCATAGTCAATACCATTGCGCAATATGGTAAATCGATATTCAATATTCTGCTATCGCTTTACTCTACGCGCTTGGTTCTTGAGGCACTGAACATCAACGACTACGGGATCTACTCCGTTGTAGGAGGTGTGGTGGGTATTTTGGGATACCTGACCAACTCACTTGTAGTCACCACACAGCGTTACCTGTCCTACTATCAAGGCGCTAACGACAAGGAGCGCACCAAGCTATTCTTTGCCAACAGCCTGTTTATCCATGCCGTTATAGGTCTTGCGTTCTGCATCATCATGTTGGGAGCGAAAGACTTCTTTGTCAATCACTTTCTCAATATAGACACCCGACGCCTCGATGCAGCCGAGTATGTCTATTTTGCAACCGTGATGATGATGCTAGTAACGGTCATCACAGCACCATTTAAAGCCTTTCTGATTGCCAAAGAGAACATCGTTTACATCTCACTGATAGAGGTTATTGATGGCGTACTGAAGCTATTGCTCGCCATGTGTCTCTTTGTCATAGGTTGGGATCGTCTCGAATTCTATGCTTCAGGTATGATCACGGTGTTGCTCATCAACCTTTTGGCATATATCATCTACACGTTTTGCAAGTTTGATGATAGCCATTTCCCCTTCGCCAAATCCACACTCAGCGTGCCATATATCAAGCAACTCTTAGGTTTTGCAGGTTGGACAACATACGGAATGGTTGCCGGCATGTGTCAGACCCAAGGTTTTGCCGTGGTGCTCAATAAGTTTTTCGGCACTGCAATGAATGCGGCATTCGGTATAGGAAGCCAAGTAAATGGTGCCATCCGCTTTGTTTCCACATCCATTCTCAACGCGATGAATCCTCAGATCATGCAAGCTGAGGGCAACCAAGACCGACGAAAGATGCTTGATCTAGCCGCTAAGGAAAGCAAGTTCTCTACTGCTTTGATGCTGCTGGTGAGCATTCCGTTGATCATAGAGATGCCGTTCATCCTTCGTTTTTGGCTGAAGACGGTGCCCGACAACACGTGCTTGTTTTGCAGAGCGTTGATGTTGGCTTTTCTTTTCGACCAAACCACACTGGGGCTCCACGCTGCCAACCAAGCCACAGGGCACATCAAGATCTATTCTATCATCATGTTCACCCCTAAGATCCTCATCGTTCCGATGGCGTGGGCATTTCTTAAGTTGGGCATTTCGGTCGAATGGGTAATGGCAGTGTACGTCGCCATTGAGCTCATCGTGGCCATTTGCCGTCTTCCCTACCTCAAGGTTACCACCGGTTTGTATATCGGCAAATACCTCTCTACGGTGATTGTGCCCCTCTTTCCATTGGTTCTCACAGAAGGAATTGTATGCCTAGGCATCACCTACTTACTCGATTTCAGATATCGTTTCATCGTCACCATCATGGTGGCATCACTCGTTGGACTGGCAACACTATTCATGTTCAGCCTCAACAAGAACGAGAAAGAATTCATATTGCGTATCATTCGTAAACGAAGACATTGATGAACTTCAACTTGACGCACATATTATCCATCAAGCAACGCAACATCTTGACGATTCGCAAGCAAACGTTGGCAACCCGCCTATATATCTTTGGGTTGTTCATCGCGTTTGTTTCCTCGTTGCACCCATGGTTTTTGTGGTCAATAACGAATGTGTATATGGTCATTGCCTCCGTGTTTATCATGGGCGCAATGTTTATTTCTGCCAATAGCAAAGAGCACATCTTTACCAATAAAGGCTTCTTGTTGCCCGCCATCATCAGCGCTTGTATGCTCTTTGACGAGCGTCTTTCGATGGAGACATCGGCTTCGGGCTTTATTGCCGCAGGCTTCAACAGCTTTATCTTCTTCACCTTATTCAAGGTCAACCCATCCGTTATCAGTAGGTTTTCCAATCTAACGTCACGCGTGATGGGTACGTTCTTGATCTTTTCATTGGCGGCCTACTTCCTCAACTTCGTTGGTATCTCGGTGGATTTGGGTGAACTTGTCTATGGCGATTTCCAATATCTGTTGACCAATCACGGCTTATTTCTCACCAACGACTATAACTATCTAAGCAACTTCTTCCCACGATTTCAGTCCGTTTGCCTTGAGCCTTCCCACCTAGGAACGATGTTGGTGTTGCTCTTACAGACCCAGCGAGGCAAGTGGAAAGCTTGGTACAACGTGGTGATGCTGGTGTCTGTAGCCTTCTCCTTTTCTCTAGGAGCTTATGGTTACTTAGTGGCAGTGGTGTTCCTAAACCTTTGGACCAATAGGAAAAAGATTTTCATGAAAGTCGTTGCCGTCATCATCGTCATTGCATCCGTGGTTGTAGGCTCATTCTTCTACAACAATGGAGATAACCTGGTGTACCAACTGATCTTGCTGCGACTGGAAGTTGACGATGGCGAACTAAGCGGAAACAACCGTACTACCGAAGATTTTGATAAAGAGTTTGAATCGTTCCTATCATCAGACAACATTTGGCTAGGCCGAGAACTCAAAGATGACCAAGGCAATTCTGGCTACAAAGTCTACCTATATCGTAACGGAATATTGGGCGTTACGATCTTTATGCTGTTCCTTTTCTTGACGTTGAGCCGTGGAAAAGATCGTCGAGCGATGCTCTCCTCCATCATCGTAGCATTGTTGGTGTTCATCGTTGACGGCTTTGTGTCATGGTACTGCCGATACATATCGCTTTACGACAGCTCCCTAAGAGAAGGACGCCCCAAGTCATTACCCAACTACAAAGAAGAATAAGAACATGAACATACTTCTCGATCTGATTACCTTGCAAAGCGGTGGCGGCGTTGGTGGAGCGGCAGGGTTCACCCAAGCCGTGATACAGCAAGTGGTTAACCACAACGATGGTGGTCATACCTTGTTCGGCGTGTATGATAGCCAACTGTCCGTGGGCGGACTATTCGATTATCATCAGATAGCGTCCGAATATCACATCGAGCTAGTAGACATCGCCCAAACGCCTCTGCGCGACATCATCTCCGCTCACAACATAAGCGTTTTCTTCATTGCCATCGGACAGTTTTATGCGCGTTATGATCTCAAAGGTATCCGCTGCAAGACCATTATGTTCATCCATGACATCTTTGATGTAGAAAACACCGACACAGCGATTGACCTCACGCTATATGATGCGTCAAAGGAAACAATGCTTACCCAACTGAAACGTATCATCAACCTTTATAGCGGACGATGGGAGAAGCATGCCAAAGCCTGCTATGACCGCATCATGCCCCTGTACCAAGCTCCTAACACGGTGGCTTATACCGTCTCCGATTACACGCGCAACGCCATCCGTTACTATTTCCCTAAGATGGCCAAAGAGATCAGCGTGTGCCATTCGCCTATCAGAGAGATGGCGCGTCATGACGAGATAGAGCACGAAGCACTGAGCGCACTCATCTCATCGGGCAAACCTTACCTGCTCATGATAGCCGCCAACCGCAAATATAAGAATCCCAAGACGGTGGTTAAGGTGTTCCGTCGACTGGCTGAAGAACACCCAGACCTACACCTGCTCACGCTGAAATATGGCAAGTCAGTGCATCCGCGCCATATCGATATTCCCTTCTTGTCCGACTCTGATCTGCAGAACGCATACCGATCAGCCAAGGCGTTGGTGTTTGCCTCTTTCTTCGAAGGTTTCGGTTATCCGCCCGTTGAAGCCATGCGATACGGCACACCCACCATTGCCTCAAACGTGACGAGCATCCCAGAGATCTTGGGCGATGCGGCAATCTACTTCTCGCCGTTGTATCCAGCCGACTTATATCGTGCGGTGAACCATCTGTTAGAGCACCCCGAACAAAAGAACGAAGAGATGAAGAGACGTCTGACCCAACTCAAGGAACGGGAAGATGCTGACATGCAAGCGTTGCTGCATGAGATTTTCACCGCGTCATAACGGCTCTCATTCTATACATTAGTTACTGATTGCAAATCCATACTCATCATGAAACCAAGAATCATCGCATTATATCTCCCCCAGTTTCACCCCATCCCTGAGAACGACGAATGGTGGGGCAAAGGCTTTACCGAATGGACCAACGTGGCGAAAGCGAAGCCTTTGTTTCGCGGACACGACCAGCCACGCATCCCTACCGACCTCGGCTTCTACGACCTACGCCTCCCCGAGGTGAGAGAACAGCAAGCGCAGTTGGCTCGCGAAGCCGGTATTGAGGGTTTTTGCTATTACCATTACTGGTTTCATGGGAAGCAACTGCTGGAGCGTCCCTTCAATGAGGTGCTGGCATCGGGTAAGCCCGACTTCCCCTTCTGTCTCTGTTGGGCCAATCACGACTGGACTAACAAGACCTGGAAGCGCGGCAAATCGCTCAAGAAAGATAGCACCATCATGAAGATGGAGTACTCCGTTGAGGATCATATCGCCCATTTCAATGCCGTGCTGCCTGCGTTCAAGGATCCACGATATATCAAGGTGGATGGCAAACCCCTCTTCGCTGTTTGGGCTCCACGCCATATTCCGGAAGCCAAGGCGTTCATCGACCTATGGCAAAAGCTTGCCAAGGAGAATGGTCTGCCAGGTATTCACTTCGTAGGTCAAACGGACAATGCGGGCAAAGGACTGCCCGGGCAGCAGATGGACTTCTATGCCACAGACAAGAGCAAGGACTATTACCAGTCAGTGTTGGACCTTGGATATGATGCCGTGATGTCATCGGGATTCCGTCGCGCCACCAGTCTCTACCAAGGAAGGCTCAAGATGATGTGGCATATCTTCAGAGTGAAAACGGCTTTGTCCACCGCCTCTAAGATGGATTACACCAAGCTGATGCGCGACTACTATGTGGAAGAAGATCGATGGGAGAACGTCTACCCCACCCTCTTGCCGCAATGGGACCGCACGCCACGCGCCGGAGAGAAGTCGGAGATACTGGTCAACACCACTCCTGAGAAATTTCTTGAGACCATCAGACAGGTGAAGGATATGATCAAGGACAAGAAACCCGAGCATCAGATTCTCTTCTTGAAGGCTTGGAACGAATGGGGCGAGGGCGACTATGTAGAGCCCGACATGACATACGGACACGGATGGCTGGACGCTATCCACACAGCAATCAACGAATAAATGGCTATCAACACATACAACATCAAGAAATGGTACAAGATGCTCACCGGAAAGAGTATCTTACACGTCAACCAGAACCTTGGAAGATGTTATAAGACGGACCAGATCGCTGGCTATTATAACGACTTGACCGAGAAGGTGACGCGCACCCCAGAGCTTCTTGCATCCCACTGCTTGCCCACGATACACACCGAGAAAGGCGAAGATGTCTTCTTCCCCGTTGCCGTCTTCCAGTACGGACTAGGCGCTTATGACCTCTATCTGATGTCTGGTGAACAGCAATATCTAGACGCTTTCCGTAGGGCTGCCGACTGGGCTGTGGCGCATCAAGAGCCTAATGGTGCTTGGAACAACTTCTTCTACGTCTACCCCGACCATCCTTATGGCGCTATGGCGCAAGGCGAAGGCACCTCTCTATTGGTGAGAGCGTATAAGCAGTGGGGCGATGACAGATACCTAGAGACTTGTCATGGCGCCATCCGCTTCATGTTACAACCACTGGAAGAGGGCGGTACCACCGAGTATGCGGACGAGGATAGCATCATTCTACGTGAATACACGCATCTTCCTACGGTGATGAATGGATTTATCTTTGCATGGTTTGGCTTGTACGATTATGTTCAAGCCACCCACTCCGAGGACCATCAGAAGATACTGAACCAGTCGGAAGCCACCCTACGTAAACTGCTGCCTCGCTTCCAAAATGGTTATTGGAGCCTCTATGACCTTTCTGGAAAGATAGCCAGCCCCTTCTATCACAACCTCCATATAGCACAGATGGAAGCAATGTTCGACCTCACTGGCGAAACGATATACAAGCGATTGGCGAACAACTGGCGCAAGATGCAACACAACAAGTATTGCTCCTCAAGGGCATTTATCAAGAAAGCTATTCAGAAGATATTAGAGTAACGCGTATGAAAGTATTGTTAGTATCCAATCAGAAGTACAACACCAAGGGCGTCGGCAATCCTATCATGTACAAGATGACCGACTCGCTTTCACGTGCCGAGGGCATCGAGAAAGCCACCTTTGCACCATTCTACAAGACTTTTGGCTTCATACACTCCTTACGCAAGCAAGCCGCTGACCACGATATCATCCACATTCATTTTGGCGGAATGTGCGCCTTGCTCACATGGATATACCTGATAGGCATCCATCGACCCAAGCTGATCACCTTTCACGGCACTGACATCCATGCAAAGAGTATTCGCTCTACACGCAGCGTCCTCAAGAAAGTGAAGATCAGGCTCAACCAGTGGGCTTCATTCATCTGCATTGCGCTATACGACAAATGTGGGTTTGTTGCTAAAGAGATGATTCCATACGTTCCGGGATGGATGCAAAAGAGGTATGCCGATAAGTTTTTTGTGCAGCGTTTAGGGGTAGACTACCAGTCAATGAAGCCCGAAGATGCCACGGAAGCGATTCGGACGCTCGACATACCGATCAGGAAGTATGCTCTCTTCTCCGATTGGATGAACGCAAACATCAAGCGCCGAGACATAGCCCGAGCCATCGTCAACGAGTTCAATGGCGACTACACCTTACTAATAATGTCGGGGGTGCCACCAACGGTTGTGCCCCACTACATCAGCGCAGCCTCATTTCTCCTGCTTACATCTGACGAAGAGGGGTCACCCAATATCATTCGCGAGTGCTTGGCAATGAATAAGCCGGTGTTCAGCGTAGATGTTGGCGATGCCAGAGAACAACTTGCAGGGCTCACCAACTCATGTATCATCTCACGCAACGTCAAGGAAGCAGCTCAGACCATCCGTGAGCATCTCGCTCAACCCTACACGGACAACACCCGCGAGAGCCGTAAGGCTATCATCTGCTTTGATGATCTCAACCAGAAGATGGTCCTTCTATATCGAGAGATGCTCCGTAAGTGATTACTGCAGATTATAAAACTTCACCCAGTCGATATCCATCCAGGCGGGAAGTTCATTCTCACGCAGATCCTTCAGGTAATCGTTACCCCACTGCATGTCTATTCGGAGATACTTGGCTATGCCATAAGGAAACTGACCTTCGACGTTCTTCATCTTCTTATACACCTTCACGTCCTTACCATTGACGCTGAAGATGAGGCAGTCGGGCAGGATCTCCACCGCATAGACGTTCCATCGTGACACGTCAAGATCTACCTTTACGTTGCGTTCTGTCTCGCTTTGCTTCTTCCAAGTGCTACCATAACAGTTGTGCGCCGTCATCACCACTTGGTTGTTATGGTTATATCGCTCCACGATATCTATCTCGGCCCACTTGGGATCGTCACAAGCCTGCTTACAACTAGCGAGCCATATAGCAGGCCAACAACCCGTAGCACCCTTGAAACGTGCACGCACTTCCACCTTACCATACTGGATGGGCATCTTGTCCTCAGTGGTTACACCACCCGTGATAACGCGCGCCGTATCGCTAGAGGAAGTGTTTCGGGCGCAATAGAGGCGCAGCCGTCCACTCTTAATCTCATACAAGCTAGGATCATCAGACATATGTGCAAAGCAAGCCCAAGGCTTACGCGCTATCTTTGACCACTTGGTAGCATCGAGCTTTGACCCTTTGAAGTCGTCTTTCCATACCAGCTTATAGTGGCGCTGAGCCGCATAGCTACTAGCATCCGCCGTCACGTTCTGCGGCGTCTGCGCTTTCACGCATAGAAAGTGGACACACATAAACAAGGTAAGCAACACTGCCACCACCGCACAAGCCTGTGCTTTGATAAAGATACGTTTCATATGCTATTCTAAAACTTTGTTCCGTACAAAGTTAACACATTTTTCCTAAATCACAAACAATGACATTTAAAAGTGAGTTTTCACAATAACATAGACTAAATAGCGTTATTTATATCAAAAAGTTGTACCTTTGCAACGCAATATGGAAAAGCATCTCGTGTCAGTGATCATGCCTACGTACAATGCAGGCAAATATCTTTCAGAAAGCATACCCGCTGTCTTGAAGCAGACTTATAGTAGTCTAGAGCTTCTTATCACAGACGATGCTTCCACTGACGCATATACACGTAGCATCCTCAAAAGCTATAGCGAGGAGGATGAACGTGTGAAGGTAATCTTCCTCGACAAGAATCAAGGACCGGCTTTTGCACGCAACGAGGCCATCAAGAGAGCACAAGGACAATATATCGCCTTCTGTGACAGCGACGACACATGGTTTCCCGAAAAGCTAGAACGTCAGATACGCTTCATGGAGGAACACGACTGCAGCCTTTGTTTCACCTCATACATCATCTGTAACGAACAAAACCAGCAGATAGGCATATCCAATGCCCTACCCCGTGTAACCTTTAACATGCTCAAGCGGGATAACAAGATAGGATGTTCTACCGCCATCTACAATGTAGAGAAGATAGGACAAAAGATCTATATGCCCAATCTTCAGAAGCGACAGGACTGGGGCTTCTTCCTCACCATCCTACACAAGTGTCACATGGCATACGGATTGGCAGAACCATTGGTCTACTATCGCAAGCGCACTGACTCGGTGTCGAGCAACAAGATGGGCCTTATCAAGTATAACATCATGATCTATGAAAAGGTGCTCCACTACTCTTGGCTCAAAGCCAGGATATGTTTCCTTTTCATCTTTATGCCCACCTATATAATAAAGGTACTTAGAAAGAAACAGGATAGCAAAAAATTTATACAAAACAAAATCCACTTTGAAAGCAATAATTAAGGGTTTTGTGTGTTATATTAATATATGATAGTAAAAGCGACAACGATTAATCAGACTTTAGCAGTGGCATCACAAGAGACAGAATACATTCCCGATGGAATGTCGCGGTCAGGACAATGTACGAAGAGATTCTTCGATGCGATTGTCGCAGCGTTTTGTCTCATCGTATTTTCACCGCTTATGCTCATCTGCTACATCCTTGTAAAGCGCGAGGACGGAGGCAGCGCCATCTTCAAGCAGGAACGCATCGGCCTACACGGAAAGCCATTCTATATATACAAGTTTAGAAGTATGCGTATGGACGCTGAGCACGACGGACCTCGACTGGTAGCCCATGAGGGGGACGACAGGATGACGAAGATTGGCCAGTTTATGCGCGATCACCACCTAGACGAGCTTCCTCAGCTATGGAACGTGTTCATCGGCGATATGGCTTTCATTGGTCCTCGTCCCGAGCGCAAATATTTCATTGACAAGATCATGGAGCACGACCCTCGATATGTGAACCTTTATCAGATTCGTCCAGGCGTAACCTCATACGCAACGCTATACAATGGCTACACGGACACGATGGAGAAGATGCTCCGCCGATTGGAGCTGGACCTCTATTACCTAGAGCACAGATCGTTCTGGTTCGATTGCAAGATCCTGATTAAGACTTTCTTAAAGATTGTTTTGGGCAAGAAGTTCTAACGCTTCAAGGCCCGTCATCCACTAAGATTCTATCAGAATAAGCCTCAACAAGAGACGTTTAAGATACCTCAAAGATACAAACGCACAACGACCGCAACCCTTCTCGCGAGAGAAACCGTTGCGGTCGTTGTGCGTTTTGGTATGTTTTACCACCCAAAGAAGCCTTTATGACAATGCCGTAAAGGCTTGCTTGGAAAGAAAAATAAATTATTTTTCGGACAAAAATAATTTAATTTCTGATCGAAAATAAATTATTCTTTCATCCGTCCAAGCCTCTATCGGTATATCAAAGAGCCTTACTGGGCACGGAAATGTAGACGTAACACGTCAGAAGCGAGCACCATCTTGCCGCCACTGACGCTCTCGATGGTGAACGATTCGTTCAAGGCATTGATGCCATAGGGCTGTAGCACGGTGACATCGGTGACGGAGGGATCGTTCTGTCGACGATCGTTCAGACGGGGATCAGAGAGCTGAAGGCGACCATCCGTGTTGGTATATTGGAAGATGTACTTGCTATTCTGATTGCCATCGTAGATGCCCACTTGGAAGATATTGCCTTCTGCCATCCAGTAAACACCCCTTTGCGCCATGTCACAGGTTCCGCCCGTGGCGATGGTATCTACGGACATGAGATGCCAAAACTGGCCCAAGTCGCCACTGTCATCGGTGTTGAACGAGCAGGAAGTGCCTAACAGGGCTGCGGCAGATACCGCTATTAAGGATAGGAATATGCTGATACGTTTCATTGTCTTTATAGGTTTAGTAAGCCGGTCTTGCTGAAGGTAAGTTGGAGACCATAATTGATGCCGTCAAGCAAACTGCCGAAGTCCATGCCGTAAGCCGCTTTGAGATGGCAACCACGTAGGAAACCAGTCTTATTGGTAAAGCGATACTGAGTCTCGAGGAGGAAACTGAAGTCGTGCTTGGGGTCATAATAAGGGTCGGTGTAAGTACCATAAGCCGTCTGATAGGTAGCAAGGATGCGATAGGTGAGATTGTCCTGGATGTTACCATCGGCTCCGAGGTGGAAGGCTACGAATCGATTGTTGTGGAAAATGATTTTTCCATCCTTATTATATATAGGTGAGGTGTAGAGCGGATTGCCCATTGCTTGTCCCCAGTGTTGCCATCCGGTATAGATAGAATGGTTATAGAAGTCGTCATTACCGCAGATATGAGAACTAAGGTTCTCTGAGTGGTCATGATAGACGGGGCCACTCTGATACTTGGTATAGAGGTATTCGAGGGTCAGTCCGTTGAGCCATCGGTCATACTTGGTGCGATAGGAGATGCCAAGCATGCAATCTTTCAAGTCGTATAGGAAGTAGCGGCGCTTCTCTTTGGTGTTCCAGTTTTCGCCCGTGCCATAGCCGTCATAGTCCATCTGAAGCATAGACGAGTGGTCTTCAAAGTATTTGTCGGCATAGACACTGAAGCGCCAAGTGTCTGCATCATAGTTGATGCGCATGAGGAACGAGCCTAGGAGGTTGCCTTCCTCGTTCTGATAGACGGTTCCTTGCTCCACGGTCTCGCTACCGCCGGGAATGAACGCATGATAGAAACTGCTGAGGCCTTTGCCGTTTTCGATCTTGGTCATCGTGCCGTTCTTGTTGACATAGGATGTACCGGCAAAGGTTGCAGCCATCTCCAGGCCCAGTTCCAAAGACCAAGGACAGAACACATCTTCATTGCCTAGCTTCAGATAACCCGCCTTGCTATGATAGAGCACATTGTCAGCATACTTCTGCTGACGCTGGGTAAAGTGGTGCTGCCAGTTGTCATCGGTCATCATACCATACGCAATGTGACCTTTCAGATGCAACCAACCATTGGCAAAGGGCAAGGTCCAGTATTCGGGCAAGGCAATACGCACCTGTGGCACAGGACGTGCGTTGATGCCTAGGGTCTGCGAACCCGAGCTGAGGTTATTGTCTTTGAGTTCCATGGGATACTCTTTAGCACCAATGGTGAGTGTTCCGTGCCACCAACGACCCTCAACATAGGCTTGCTGGATGACGGCGGTGCTAGTGTAATTGGCTGCCGCGGCAACATCCAAGGCATAGCCCAAACCCCATTTGCGACCATCATCGGTGGAGAGAGGGCGGGCTACGGCGGCACGAACATAGCCATTGGTCTCATCGAGCGAGCTCAAACCATATTTATTGGCATTGAGCCACAGTGGTGTGGTGCCTTTGGACAAGGATGCCTGCACCTCAAACTTATAGTGAAGGTTGTCTAAGCCATGATGTTTGACGGTGTCCACCTTGTTGTATCCTCTATATTGCGCACACAAAGAGGTGGAACAAAGCAAAGCACATAGCAACGTATAAAGTTTTACCATATCGTTAATCGGTCAAAGAAGAAATATCTATTGATCATCCCAATGTTTCCGAACCCGCTATGACTGAACACATTGGCAGAGGTTTCGGAAAGTATTTGCAAAGATAACGCAAACCGAACGCAATCAAGCTTGCTTGAAATTGCTGAGGTGCAGCTTATCTTATGCAAAGATATATATTTTTAATGATACACCCAACGTTTCATTCTAATAATTCCGTTACGGTGTCGATGTATCCAAACTGAGAAATGGGTTTAGGGAAAATCCCCTCCCGTTTAGGGAAAAACCTTTATGAAGGGCGAAAAGATTGTTTTACCTTTGCACCGTGAACATATGACAACAACCCTATAAACGATATGATTATGAAGAAGGTTTTATTCATACTTGCAGCAGTGCTGACCTTGACATTATCAGCTCAAGCGATGAGTTACGAGCAGGCTCGCAACCAAGCACTCTTCTTGACAGACAAGATGGCATACGAGTTGAATCTTACAGAAGAACAATATCAGGCCGCTTACGAGATCAATCTAGATTACTTGATGAGCGTCAATACGGTTGACGACTTATATGGCGCATACTGGACGCACCGAAATCTGGACCTCAGTTATATCCTTCTGGATTGGCAGTATAAATCGTTCTGCGCAGCATCCTACTTCTATCGTCCTCTTTGGTGGGACGCAGGCTACTGGCACTTCGGCATCTACGCACGCTATCCGCACCGCGACTATTTCTACTTTGGCCGTCCTAGCTTCTACGCTGAGTATCGCGGAGGACACAGTTGGCACATGAACGGTGGCCGTAGCTGGTACCACGGACGTGACTTTGGTGGTCCAAGACAAGGCGGAAGAGAATTGGGCATGCGTGACAACTTCAATCGCGGTAGCTATGGACGCGGTGGCAACATCCAAGCCAACGCTGGACGCCAAGACGATTGCACACGTACCTTCGGCAGCCAAGCCTCACGCAACGGCGGCAACCGCTCCTTCGGCGGACAGCAGGCTCCTAGACAGAGCAGCACTCGCACCACCGTTTCACGCGGACCGGTTAACACCGCACCCACGACAAGGGGCAACTTTGATGTAAATCGTAGCAATAGCTTCGGCGGAACACGCTCACAAGCACCTCGCACATCGACCTCTGCACCTCGCTCCACATTCAGCGGACCATCCAACTCAGGCAGTAGCTTTGGCGGATCACGCGGCGGTGGTAGCAGCATGGGAAGCGGATCACGTAGCGGCGGCTTCAGTGGCGGTTCAAAAGGCGGAAGCTTCGGTGGACACAGATAGAAGAATCAAGAGAAGAGACTAAAACAAAATATTAATTGGAAGAGAGACTTTTTTAGTTGTTTGACCTATAAGAGATAATAGGTAAGTGATTAAGTTTATTTGTAGATTGAGGAAGGGGGCTTCGCGAGAAGCCCCCTTCTGATTGTTATTCCCTCATCTATAATCGACCTGTTAGCTCTATTTCTAAAACAGGATGGAGGGATGTTCCATATCGTTATTGATCTATATACAATGGTTTCTGCGCATTGGCATCACCATTAGAAGCCCCATGCACGACAAACATTTTCCACAGGGAGTGACTCTACGTGTTCTTCGATATCGTCAGGTAGATTGCAGAAGAAATCAATTCCGGTGAGTTCCTCTAGCTTATCAATGTTGACAACATACTTCTTGCTGATCGTTTCGCTATTGGCTTTATGTTCAAACCATAGTCCGATGGCTTTGTAGCCCTGCGAGTTCTTACATAGTACGGCACAGAAATAATACTTAGGAACGATCAGTCCGTTGTCCAGCGTCTTGAGGATATAGTCGGATCGGTCGATGGTTCCGCCCTTAACGACATAGAGAGTGTCTCTGAAGGAGTTGGTATTCTTACCTCTCACCCAACTTTCCATACTCTCCCAGATACCGGTATTAAAGGCATTGAGCTGGGGTTGCATATTGGTAAGGTAGAAGGTTTGCTTGTTGGCTTCTGCTGAACAAAGACGATCGGCGCTTGGACAGATATGTCCGTGATCATAACCGCTACGCCAAAACGGATCAGAGCTAAACTGATATTCCTGAGCAAGCAAGGGATCTTGAGGGTATTGGTCATCAGGATTGGTGTAGCGGGTGGTGTTACGCACACTGTTACCACTGTGAAGCTCATAGCATGACCATCGTTGCGACTTCTTATCGGTATCCCACTCCACCGAATAATTGATTCCGTAGGCAGCTGTGCTATGTACAAGGATCAAGCTAGAGCCACCTTTGACCTTGGGAAACTCTAACAAATGGGTATAGACGTTAGGGTTGCTGAGGTTAGAGTTGACGTTCTTAGTATCTTCTGTGGTAGAATTTCCACTGTTGTCCACTGGGTCGTCACCACCACAAGCAACAAATAGCATCATCGAAAGAGCCAATAAAGCTAGATGGGAGAAATGTTTCATTGTTTCTATTATTGAGTTTAGATTGTTTACAAGGCTTCAATATTCTTCCTTTTGAGCTTGAACGATTGCTTGCAAAATACTCAAAAGGCATAAAGACAAAAAGTGCGGTGAAGCGCATATGCAACTACGCTTGACCGCACTTTATATTGTTAGGGTATTATCGATTACTTCTTCAACTTACCGTAACGGCTCATGAAGCGGTCAACACGACCTGCTGTATCGACGAGCTTGCTCTTACCAGTATAGAATGGGTGTGAAGAGCTAGAGATTTCGACCTTAACCACTGGGTAAGTTTCACCTTCAAATTCTACTGTTTCTGTAGTCTTGCATGTAGACTTTGTAAGGAACATATCACCGTTGGACATATCTTTGAATACGACGGGGCGATAGTTTTCTGGATGAATACCTTTTTTCATTTCTTTATTATTATTGATGTTAAATATAATTGTCCACTAAACAGAGTGCAAAATTACAATTTATTCTGCACTCTGCCAAATATTTCACTTTCTTTTTATTATTTTACCTCAACGTTCTTCACTTCCCATGTAGCCGCAGCAGCGTCTGTACTGGTATAAAGGAAGCCGATGTATACCACGTCTTTACCTGCGTATGCACTCAAATCACAGGTTGCGCTAACAAAGTTCCAAGAGTTTCCGTCAGGGTAAGCAGATACCTTCAGATCAGTCCAAGTTTTGCCATCGGTAGAAGCCTGTACCTTAAGTTCGGTGGCAGCATCGGCAAAGAACTTGCTTGCATGGTCAAAGCTGAGGGTTGCTGAGGTTAAGCCCTTCAAGCTGAACGCAGGTGAAACCAAACGGCTCTGCGCTGGAATGTTGGTCTTGTTAGCATAAGCAGAGGCTTTCATGTACTTGGATGAGTTCCACTTCCATACATAGCTGAGGCCATCTCCTAAGCTGATGTTGTCGATGGTGAAATCGCCCTGGCTCTCATCGAAGCTTTCGTAAAGTCCGGTAGTGGTCTGACCGTCATCTGCGGTCTTTCCGTTGAGCGAGTAGATATATGAAGATCCCTTACCCACGGTTTCGGGAGTGTTACCCTTGTAGTTGACAAACTTACCATAGATCACCACTTCATCGCCTACCTTAATCTGGTTAGAAGAGGTAAACTTGACATTGCCGAGGTAATAGCTTTGGAAGATGTAGATCGAATTATTACCATCATCAGTGATATAATAGTTAGCATTGCCATATGTTTCTGTTTCTACCTGTGAGATGCTAGAGATTTTACCTTTCACGTAGATAGCCTCATCGGTAGTCTCGTCAGCACCTAATTTGCTAACAAGATTTAAGGCAGCAGCCACATTGTAAGGATTGCTTTGAGTACCATCACCTGTTGGAGTCACATCACCACCAGTGTCGCCACCGCTAGTCTTGCCGTTGAGCGAGTAGATATAGTTGCCTGTGGTAAACTCTTTGGTTCCATTATAGTTGACCAAAGTACCACAAACGGTAACCACATCGCCTACCTTCAGTTCGTCTTCGCTCGTAAACTTCTTGTTACCCAAGCTCAAACCACGATATACGGTCAGTGTGTTGGTGGTTGAATTTGCCACATCCGAGATTTTATAAGTGGCATTACCATAGCTAGTATCAATGCTCTCGATACTCACGATGGTACCCGTGACAAAGACGGTCTTGTTTAGATCAACACCATTCTCTATAAACTCGAGGGCAGCAGTGACGTTATAAGGATCTGATTGGGTTCCCGTTCCTTGCGCAACGACTTCATCGGTTTTCGAGTTGTCCTCTGTTGGCGTAGAATAAGGTTGAGGTACATCCTCACAACCAGTGAAAGTAAAAGCCATTGCAGCTAACACTGTAAAGGATAAAAATAACTTTTTCATTGTTGTATTTCTTTTTATTTTTGTCTGTAATTGGATTATTTAGATTATTCGGCTGACACTACATCGTCAAGCGAACGAATGATGATTTCCCATTGGTTATTATATCGCTTGATGATACCAGTGATATTCACCTTACCTGTGGGGACCTTTACATTAGCAAAATCGGCATAGTTGCTATTGTAAACAATCACATCACTGCCCTGCTCCTTGAGGCGCCATGATACAGAACCTGCACCCGCGTTAACATTGGCATAGGTTGAGTCAACGCTAGTGAAGCGGAATGACACATCCTTAAGAACGCCAAGCTTACCTGCATCCTTAGAGAAGGTCCAGTTGGTTTTCTCCTTGCCCGTTGCAAAGAGGGTGGGTTCAACCTTGTTTCCTGTGCCTAAGATCTTATAATGCTGATCCCATATAGCACGTGGAATGCGTCCAATAGAGTTTTGTCCGCTGGAGCTAGTAGCAGGAATACCTATCTGCGCCTGCAAACCATAGTTGCCCACGTAAAGTCCTTTGAGTTCTATCAGCACCTCAGTGCCTACGGGCAGATAGCCATAGATACCGCTTTGAGATACCGAAACAAGGATGGCACCGGTCTCATCTTGCACGGCAACCTCGTTATATATATTTCCGGCAGCATCGCTACTGGTCACCACACCTTTGATTTGCAAATCGGTTGTCACCTGCTCATAGGCATTGCTTGTAGAGATTGAGCTTGCGTAACGTTCCTTGAGTTGCGCTATCGACACAACATTCGATTCGGTAAGCTCATTGTTACCGTAAGGATTTTCATCATAACCAGCCTCTGCATAGTCCTTTCCCATACATGATGAGAGCAGAATACTGATGCAAGCTAGCACTGTATATAATATTTGTTTCATGACTTTAAGGCTGCGTTATTAAAATTTATATGCTACATTGAACATACCGTTGATACCGTTGATATAGTATTTCTTAGGGTTCATGGAGAACTTATACGCACGGTCGGTACGTGTTCCGGTGCTAGAGAGCGTGTAGTCGCTACGACTTTGCTCGTATCCACCAGTTACGATGTGACGGTTATTGAGAAGATTGGTGATTGTAAGGTTAAGTGAAAGACTGTTGTGACCCAATCGAATGCTCTTACCAATAGAGGCATCAAGCATAAATCCACCTTTTCCCTTAGCCTGTTCGGGCACAATATAGTTGCCATCATTGTCCACATTACCTGCGCTAATGAGCGTTCCTTCATATCGCATACTAGGTGCATAGCTCAAGTAGATACGATCATAGTAGTTGCCACTCAAGTCGATGAACCATCCATTCTGGTGATAACTGATGATGCCGCTATACGCAGAAAGAGGTGTTCCGTTCTCGCGCATACCTTTATTATATACTACGTCATCCGTGTAATTGGCTTTGGTAGAGTTGAGGTAACGCACGCGAGCGTTGTTGATATACTTTCCATCTGTCCAGTGACCCAATGCTTTAAAGTTGAGGAAAGTGGTAATCTTGAAGTCAAGACCTAGTTCGACACCGAAGTAATGCTTCTTTATATCAGTCATAGACACATAAGAGAAGCTGTTGATGTCATCGAAATAGTAGTTTTGCCATTCGGTTACGTTGGTCATACGGTTGTAGTAGGCATTGAGATTGGCGTGAAGCCAAGTGCCCATGTACTGGTAACAGAACTCGCTAGAGAACACGCGTTCGTTGCGAAGGTTGTCCACAAAGTCGTTGTTCATCTCAGGTGACACAAACGCATTGTTAGCATCAGGAGCCTTGTGCTCGTATCCCAAACCGAGAGAGAAGGTGTGTCCCTGTGAACTAATGGTTCCACTGGCTTTCATACCGCCTGAGAGGAACTCAGCTTTACGGCTTTCGCCATACGAGTTGTCGGCAAACATACCATTGCGCATGTATCCTTTACGGAACATATTGTCGTATCCCAACTTTCCAGCGAGAGTGTAATGGAGCACGCCAAAGTTTTCGCTGTAGCTTGTCCACAACGTTCCGCGACGCACATCAATACGATAATCGTAGCCAAACTTATCTCCCACACCTACGAGAGCGCCTTTTCCATCTGCTCCCATGGTGTTCAAGTCATACTGGATACGGGGATCGCTCTCGGCATAAGTACCTAGAGCGTAGGTGTTAATGTTATGATAAGCGGTGGCGCCCAATAGGTCATCCATGGTCTGATAGTGTCTACCGCTATTTGCTCCCAACATCAATCCCACGTTAAAGCGGCTGTTGTTGGTCAGTTGCGAGGTGAGCGTAGAAGCCAAGGTGAGCATCAAGTTGTCATTGTGCTTGGCTTGAACATAATAGAGAGCGTCCTGATTGTTGGCTGCCGCTTGACGGTTGGCATAATAGAGTCGGTCCCAATTGATCTGACGATTGGTCTTGCTCTTCCACCAAGCCACTGCTTCGTTCCAAGAGGCAAGCGTCTGTGGTGTACGATAACGGGTGTCGCTCTCATCCCAAACGTCGTAGTAACTACTAGGAAGGTTCTTCCAATAGTCGGGTTGAGGGTTTTCGCTATTGTTATAGTTGAGCTTTGTGCTCTTGTACATCGAGTACTTTCCAAACAGCGTAGTGGTGAGTTTGGTCTTATCACTGATGTTCCAATCCCATGTAAAGATAGCCGACGGAGCGAAATCGTTTACCACACGCGAGTTGCGTTTGTGTCCGTTCTGATATCCCCAATATGGATTGTACATATAATCGTTGGCAAGCCAATAAGCCTCATCGGTAGAAGCGCCTTGTGCGGCACGCTCCGTTGGGTTGCCCCATGTAGAGAATGACAACGAATGACCATTGTTCCACTTCTTCTGTACACCAAAGAAGTAAGACAATGAGTTGTAGAATGTACCTTCAACATATCCCTGCTTAGCCCAGCGATAAGTCACGTTAGCAGCGAAAGCCCAACCCTTAGGATTGAAGCCGCTAGCATAAGTGTACATTCCGCGCACGGTATAGTTGCGATTAGCGCCTGTCAATGTCAGGCGATGACCGGCTGCCATGGATCCCGCACGGAAGTTGTAGTTGTTGCTTCCAGCCAAACCGGGCATTGCAAAAGTGCTTTCCTCGAAGGGCAAAGCAAACTCGACGTTACGCGTTTGCTGGTTCAGACCACCCACGAGAGAGTACCGAAACTGTCCCGACTCCATGTCGTTCATCGGTGCGCCATTGATATACACCTCGTTGTACTTCTGACTTAGCGCACGATAACGGAAGCGCAAAGGAGAATAGAGGTATCCCACCTCTGATGCGTAAACATTATTGTTCGAATTGAGAATGGTGACATTGCTACTCATCTGATCATCTTCACCAAGCTGATCTTCGGTAAAGGTAAACGCCGATTCGTCCATAAGGGTCGACGTTTTGTCCCGAGAGTCAGTTGGCTTCTTAGGATTTTGAGCAACCACCGCTGTCGTGCCGCAAAGTGCAATCGCAGCAAGTATCAGCTTTTTTTGCATATTTAGAAAGATTAAAAGTTTTTTATACTGCTTGCAAAGTAACGAAATATTTTTTAAACATAGAACCTTTTCATATTAAAAAACGATGAAACACTCGCTTATCTCGGAATAATTGACGAAATTTGCAGCGGTTTTTTACACATATGTAATGCCACGATAAACTATCAAAGAATAATAATGATTAATTCATAAACACTCATGAAAAAGCTTTTTCTCTTTTTAGCCGTTATCCTAACCGTCCTATCGGTTCAAGCGCAAAAGAAGTTCTCGGTATACGCCGTGGGGTTCTATAACCAGGAAAACCTCTTCGATTACACGCACGACGAAGGCAAAAACGATTATGATTTCACCCCATCGGGCAGTTACAAGTGGGACGAGATGAAGTACACCCATAAGCTTCACAACATGGCAACGGTTCTGAGCGAGATGGGTACGGACGTTCTGCCCAACGTTGGATGCGCGTTCATTGGTCTGAGCGAGGTGGAGAATGCGCATGTGATGAACGATCTAGTGGCGCAACCCGAACTGGCGAAGCGCAACTACAAATACGTTCATATCGAAGGACCGGACAAGCGCGGTATCGACTGTGCCTTGCTCTATAACCCCGACCTCTTTACCATCCGCAACACCAAGCTCGTTCCTTATGTTTACGAGAACGCATCGGACACAGCGCACAAGACCCGTGGCTTCCTGACCGTGAGCGGAACGCTAGCCGATGAACATATCACGGTGATTGTGTGCCACCTTCCTAGCCGTGGCGCTACGTCCTACTATCGTGAGTTAGGAGCCAAGCAGATTGTGGCATTGAAGGATTCGCTCTATCGTGACGACCCCAAAGTGAAGGTGCTTGTCATGGGTGATATGAACGATGACCCTACCAATAAGAGTATGTACGAGGTACTGGGAGGCAAACCCGAGATTGACCAGGTAGGTCCAAACGACATGTACAACCCTTGGTATAACCTCATAGCAAAGCAAGGACTGGGCACGTTGAGCTACCAAGGAGCATGGAACCTCTTTGATCAAATCCTGTTCTCGCCCAACTGCCTCAATCCTAAGGGCAAGAAAGACTATAGCTCGCTGAAGTACTGGAAGAACCAAATATTCAAGCGCGACTACATGATGCAGACGGAAGGCAAATACAAAGGCTCGCCCAAACGTACCACTGCAGGCGGTGTATGGCTTGACGGCTATAGCGACCACCTCCCCGTTGTGGCTTATATGGTCAAGGAACAAGCCCAATAAACGCCTCAGACAAACTCCACCGAAAGGAGACTTAAGATCCTTTGGCAATGCGCAGCCTACCCCACGCATTGCCAAAGGATTTTTGTTTTTATCCCCACGCTGCGTTAAGGCTAATCTCTACTGAACACAAAACGAAAGCAACACAGGTAACAAAAAGGCTTATACACACCATGCGAAAGGCTATCAGCGTGGATAGAACGTGAGCAAACCATTGCATAGAAAACTTGAATTAAATGCAGAAAAATTACAAACCATTATCTCATAACGACACATTGTTTTGACTTATTAAGCAAATTTCGGTATAAATATTTGTTCTATTAGAAATAATTGTTAAATTTGCAAGCAATAGAAATAGCAACATCCTTAAACCCCTACGTCAGATATAATCGTATAAAATCTTAAAAACATTCACATAATAAACTATTTGATTATGAATAAAAATGCTACGAATGTTATCTTAACGGCTTCGTTACTTGCCCTTGGATTGGGAAATCCAAGATGGGTCAAGGCGCAAACGCTAGAGCAACAGGTCAAGCCCGAACTGCTCAAGATGACACCAGAACAAAGGCAGAAAGCTATTCAGGATTTCAAGAACAACTATCCGTTGTTGGCGAAGAGAAAGCTTCTATCAACCAACCAGTCGTTGCTGCCTAACGCCAACCGCCCTTCCGTACTGAAGGAAGACGCTAAGGTCACCTTCAAGTCGCCTTTGCTTGCATCAGCTAAGGCCGAAAATCTATGGGCCAACGTGGTAAGCCTCTCTAGCTGGGGTACCAACAAGCCTTATGGATATTATTCGTTTCCCACATCAGGAGAGATTAGTTTCACCAAGCTTGGTACCCAATACAGTCCTATTGCCGTAAACGGTGTACAGGTAGAGGATGGTTATCTATATGGTAGCTACCTCAACACGTCATACGCCTCCTATGGTGTAATCCTTCAATATCTATTCAAGGTAAACCTAGAAGACTGGTCCTTCTCTAGCGATAAGCTTGACAACCACTACGACTTAGTGGCTCAGGAGACCGCACAAGCCGAAGACGGCACGGTCTACGGACAGTTTTACAACAGCGACTTGTCTGCTTTGGAATGGGGAACGGTAGATTACATCCAAATGACCCGTACCAATATCGGCAAGTCTACCCATACCTATGTAGCGCTTGGCGTCACCAGCGACAACCAGGTTTATGGCGTTGCAACAGATGGCAACCTCTATAAGGTAAGCTTCAGCACGGGTGCAGAGACCCTCGTGGGTGCCACAGGGCTGACCGTTGCTGACACTGACGGCACTTATTACACACAGACCGGTGAGATCGATCCATCTGACAACACCTTCTACTGGGCTGCCGTGGATGCCTATGGCAACTCAGGACTCTACACCGTAGACCTAGCAACGGGTGCCGCTACCGCAGTGGGCAGCTACGATGGCAACCTCGCAGGTATGGTGGTACCTCAAGAAGACAAGGCCGATGACGTCCCTGCCAAAGCTAGTCGCTTCTTCGTCGTGTTCAATGATGGTTCGTTGACGGGTGGCTTTGCACAATTTGCTTTACCTTCAAAGACCAAGGGTGGCGAAGACCTATCTACCGATGAGGATCTCACCTACGTCATCAAGGCTAACGGACAGCAGATTGCAACGGGTACAGGTAAGCCTGGAGATACCAAGATGAACTTTGGTCTGACCATCCCAAGGAGCGGTAGCTACATCTTCACAGCCTATAGCAAGAACAGCAAAGGCATGTCACAAGTCTCTAAGCAAACTGCTTGGTTCGGCTATGACGTTCCCTCTGCACCTACCAATGTAACCGTAACGATCAGCGACAAGAAGAACGCCACTATCTCTTGGGAGGCTCCTACACAGGGTATGCACCAAGGATACCTAGGCACGCTGACCTATGATGTCTATCGTGTAAACCAGTCAGAGAACACCACCACGCTTTGCCAAGAAGGTCTAAGCGACTGCACCGCACAGGATGTGATTCCTGACGGCAATCAAGCCAACTACAGTTACAAGGTTGTAGCTAAGAACGAAGAGTTTGAAAGTACCGCTACCGAATCGAACACAGTATTGGCTGGCGATGCTATCGAGCCTGATTGGAGCAACAACTTCGGCTCTAGTGAAGACTTTGCCTTGTTCACCGTATATGATGAGAACAACGATGAAGTGACCTGGACATACGATAGCTCCAACCACTACGCTATGACAGGTTCAAGCGTAAACAAGGGTAACGACGACTGGTTGATCTCTCCGGGCATCCACCTAGAGGCCAACCGCGAATACACCGTGTCCGTGAAAGCCATGAATGCGGGTTCACATTATGTCAACACGCTTGAGATCAAATATGGTAAGGGTGACACGCCCGCTGACATGACCAGCACATTGCAAGAAACCACCACACCTTCCAACGAGTGGAATGTCTACACATACACCTTCTCTGTGAACGAAGATGGTTCATACTACATTGGTTTGCATGACAACACCGAGATGTCTGACCAGTTGAAACTATACGTCGATAGCTTTGCCATCAAGAAGGGCGCTTCCTTCAATGCACCTGATGCGGTAGATACATTGATTGTCACTCCCGGTAGCAAAGGCAAGCTCACAGCTACCCTCGACTTCCGTCTTCCTAGCAAGAACCTTTTGGGCAAGGCGCTCAGCTCTATCTCTAAGGTGGAGATCTATCGTGATGGCGAATTGCTTTCTACCTTAGGTGCGCAGACTCCTGGTGGTTACGGAAGCTACACGGACAACGATTTCACCACCAATGGCAGCCACACCTATGAAGTGGTATGTTACAGCAATGACCTCAAGGGTCGCGTCAAGGCTAAGACCGTCTATGTAGGCAAGGATGTTCCTAGCGTGCCTAAGAACACCAAGCTCTGCGATAACGAGACCAATGTCATCGCCAAATGGGATGCCTTCACTGAAACCGGATCTAACGGCGGATACGTTGATCCTAGCGAGGTGAGCGTGGGTATCTATCGTTACACGAACAACTCGTACGGCGAAACCACTTTGGGCGAGAATCTTGGTACAAGCAATCCGGGCGAGACTCAGGTTACAATCAACCTCGATCCTGAGAAGACAACGGCCTATGATGGTGTTTCACAGAGATTGCTCTACCTCGCAGCACAAGCTACCAACAGCATCGGTAGCAGCGCATACACCTCTACGGGTACGATGGTTGTGGGTAAACCACTAACGCTGCCCTACTTCGAATCGGTAAGCAAAGGCAAACTAGACAACTTCATGTATGTAGAATCGAACGACGCAGTCAACTCACGCGACAACTCTACCACATGGTTTATGTCTAAGGATATGTCGGCTGATCAGGACGGTGGCTGCTTGCTATGGGCACCAAACGTATCATACAGCACCTTTGGTGAGCAACAGTTTACCATCGAGGAAGGCGACGAGAGCTCTATCTGCAGTCCGAAGTTGGCCATCAAGGATGTGGCTCATCCTGTATTGTCATTCAACTACTATGCTAAGGTCAACGAGTCAGCTCATCTTGTGGTGCTCGCTCAGAAGCCAGACGGCACAGAAGTGGAACTCAAGAATCTGGATCTCGCGCTTACCACCAAGGAAGGTTGGGCTACAGAGAGCATCGACCTATCTAGCTTAAACAGCGAGCGCTATGTGATTGTGAAGTTTAAGGGCGTCAGCGAAGGTGACGACACATACATGGGATTGGACAATATCAACCTGTACAACCAACTGTCTGACAACCTCAAAGCTACCTCTATCAGCGTTCCTAACAGCTGCGTAGCAGGTAAGAGCTACAACGTGGTAGTGGGCGTTCAGAACCTTGGCGCTAACAAAGCTGCCGATTATGAGGTAGTGGTATATGTCAACGATAAGGCACAAGCTTCCACAACGGTTGCTGACGAGCTTGGTTCACAGGAAAGCACACAGGTGACAGTGACACTTCCCGTTAAGCCTAACGCTGAAGGTACGCTCAATGTGAAGGCTGAAGTGGTGTATGACAAGGATCTAGACCTGACCAACAACACCACAGCTACAAAGCAGATCGAGGTCAGCGCATCACAATATAACAAGGTGAACGACCTCAAGGCCGAGACTGATGGTTCTGACGTGGTGCTCTCATGGAGCAAGCCATTGCCTACTGACAGCAAGGTGGTAACTGAAGGCTTTGAAGGTTACAACGCATTTGCTACCGAGCTAGGCGACTGGAAGCTCGTGGATGTAGATGGTGGATACGCTGGTCAGTTCTTCAGCAGCTACACCTACCCTGTACAGAATCAGCAGTTTGCTTTCACTGCGTTCAACGCAAGCAAGATGGTAGACGAGTTTGATGCCCTAGAGAACAATCCAGGTCTTGCTGCTCACTCAGGCGATCAGTTTGCAGGAGCACCTTATCAGGTGGATGCCGCAGGCTATACATACGTAGAGTCTGACAACTGGCTCATCTCGCCACAGCTATCGGGTAAGGCGCAGACTATCTCGTTCTACGCATACAACGTCAATGGTTATCCTGAGTCGTTCGACGTATTGGCATCAAGCACCAACGACGAGACCACAAGCTTCGAGGTTGTTTCTTCTGAGACAGCTGACGGAACGGTAGCACTCAGCACTGGACCTAACTGGAAACAGATCTCTGTGGATCTGCCAGAAGGAACCAAGTACTTTGCTATCCATCAGCATACCAGCGACTCGTTCCTCTTCGGTATCGATGACATCACCTTCGAACAGGGTGTTGACGGTGCCAATGAGAAGGTGACAGGCTACAACATCTATCGTGACGGCGAACTAGTTGGTCACATTGATAGCGACCATACCACATTCACCGACAAGGGTGTGGAAACTGACAAGAACTACGTTTACAACATCACCGTGGTTTACGAGGATGCTGAAGGCAACAGTAGCGAGTCTAGCTTCTCTAACGATGCCACCATCAATGTGACCAGCATCGAAGCTATCGAAGCTCAAGGTGCTAGCTCATATAATGTTTACACGCTTGACGGCAAGACCGTATTGCTCAACGCTAAGAGCTTGAAGGGTCTGAAGAAGGGTGCTTACATTATCAACAACAAGAAGTATATCGTTAAATAATACTTACTCACTTAACTAATGAGACGCCGCATGTCCAACTTCCTGAGGGTTGCATGCGGCTCTTTTTTTGCCCTTTTGCCTCGCATAAGGAATCGATCCGAAGCGTTGCAGCGTACTTGTTGCCTTGCTAAACGTGCTTCTTTGAAGTGTCAAAGCACACATTTTAAGAGGTAGCAATGACCCTCTTGGAAGGAAAAATAAATTAATTCGTGGGGAGAAATAAATTATTTTTCAACCGAAAATAATTTATTCTTTATTGTCAAAGGATACGTTTCGCCACGTCAAAGATAATCGGCAATAAGATCAAAGCATCTATCTTGGTGTGACAAAGGGTCTCCTCTTCTGCTTGATATTGAATTGCAAGTGGACTGAAAGGCTAAATATGAAACTTGATTAGTTATTATTTCGATTGTTGCGGCTTTTTCTTTATCTTTGCAAAAGATAAAAATAAGAAACACAAAGTAGAACGAATAAAAAAGTGAGTGAGCCACAATCATCGTCAACCGTACCAGTAGAAGCACATCCGTTTGAGCCTTTCCTTCCTCCAAACGCTCAGCTCCTCATGCTTGGCACGTTTCCACCATCACCCAAACGATGGTGTATGCCTTGGTACTACCCCAACATCACCAACGATATGTGGCGCATCTTCGGACTGATTTACTTTCAGGACAAGGGCCATTTTGTGGACCTAGCCAACAAGACCTACCGCTTGGAGCAGCTGAAAACGTTTCTTGCTCAGCAAGGCATAGCGCTCTATGACACTTGCACCAAGATACAACGGCTGAACGGCACGGCGGCAGATAAGGATCTAAAGGTGGTGGAATCAACAGATCTAGATGCGTTGCTGGATAGGCTACCGAGATGTAAAGCAGTGGTGACGGCGGGCCAATTGGCTACCAAGCTGTTCACCTCCCACTTCGGCATAGAGGTCCGAGGCATGCAGATGGGCGACTATCGTGAGTTCGGCTACCGCGGACGGACCATCAAACTCTATCGGATGCCCTCTAGCAGCAGAGCTTTTCCCATGAAAATAGAACAGAAAGCGGACTACTACCGCCAGATGTTATCATCCATATCATTAATAGCCAAATAATCATACTATCAATAAGATGATGCGTAACAAGAAAGATATCACCATTATCGGTATAGCCGGTGGTACCGGATCGGGTAAGACCACCGTGGTAAAGAAGATCGTACAGTCGTTGCCACCCCATTATGTGGCTGTGGTTCCGCTTGATAGCTACTACAACGACACCACCGGAATGACCAACGAGGAGCGCAAAGCCATCAACTTTGACCACCCCGACGCCTTCGACTGGAAGTTGCTCATCAAGCATCTTGGCGAGCTACGCCAGGGCAAAGCGGTGGAGCAACCCACCTACTCGTACATCTTGAGCAACCGTCTGCCCGAGACCATCCACGTAGAACCTAAGCCGGTGATCATCATTGAGGGCATCTTGACGCTATGCAATAAGAAGCTACGCGACATGATGGACCTCAAGATCTTTGTTGACACGGATGCGGACGAACGCCTGATTCGCAACATTCAGCGTGACACCATTGACCGCGGACGTACGGTTTCGATGGTGGTGGAACGTTATCTCAAGGTACTCAAACCGATGCACGAGCAGTTTATCGAGCCTTCCAAGCGTTATGCCAACATCATCATACCTGAAGGTGGCGAAAATATCTGCGGTATCAACATGATTTGCAACTATATCGAAGGCCTCATTCCACAAGATAAGCATGACGAGTAATCGGGAACTGAACACCGCATGGGACTTTGTGGAGCACACCGACTGCAGCATCTTCCTCACAGGAAAGGCTGGAACGGGTAAGACCACCTTTCTCAAGCACCTCAAGGAACATAGCCTGAAGCGTATGATCGTTGTGGCGCCTACGGGTGTGGCAGCTATCAACGCCAATGGTGTGACCATACACTCGTTCTTCCAACTGCCCTTCACACCTTTTGTTCCTAACCAACAGGTGAAGAGCAGATACGATTTCAGCAAAGACAAGCGTAAGATTATACGCACACTAGACCTCCTAGTCATCGACGAGATATCAATGGTGCGCAGCGATCTGTTGGATGCCGTAGACCAGGTGTTGCGCAGATACCGTGAGCACAACAAACCTTTCGGGGGCGTGCAGCTGCTGATGATCGGTGATCTGCACCAGCTTACACCTGTGGTGACGGCTGAAGATGAACGGATGCTCAATGGTTATTATGACACGCCTTACTTCTTTGGATCGCACGCTTTGCAACTGATCCCATACGTAACCATCGAGCTGACGCATGTATATCGACAGGAAAACCAAGCGTTCATCTCTCTGCTCAATCACATCCGTGACAATCAGATGACGCTCTCGGACATCAATCTGCTGAATAGCCGGTATGATCCCCAGTTTGTTCAGCCTGCCGAGTCCAGTTACATCCGGCTCACCACACACAACAGAATGGCTGATTCGTACAACCAGCGTCAGCTGATAAACCTGCGTGGGGTGTCTTTTGTCTATGACGCACAGATCAAAGGCGACTATCCCGAACTGAGTTACCCCACCGACAAACAGCTTACCTTGAAGGACGGAGCGCAAGTGATGTTTATCAAGAACGACGCTTCGGGTCAGCAGCGCTATTACAACGGACGCATAGGCCACGTGGTTTACCTTGATAGCGACACCATTCAGGTGCTGTGTCCAGGCGATCCCAGTCCGATAGAAGTGGAACGCGAGGCGTGGGAGAATGTCAAATATGAGATCAATCCTAAGACACAAGAGATTGAGCCAAAGGTTCTTGGCACATTCTCTCAATATCCGCTACGTCTGGCATGGGCAATAACGATTCACAAGAGTCAAGGATTGACCTTCGAGCATGCCATCATCGAAGCTCAAGAAGCGTTTGCGCCGGGTCAGGTGTATGTAGCTCTGAGTAGGTGTAAGACGCTCGAGGGGTTGGTGCTGAGCCGCCCCATTCCGCAGAGCGCCATCATCAATGATGTCAATGTGGCACAATATATCAGTGAGCAGGAATCGTTAGCCAAAGATACCATCCAGCGGCTTCCTGCCATGAAAGAGGCTTATGAGCGTCAGCAGCTTATCGAGCTATTCACGCTTGACACCATCAGACAAAGCGAACAACAGCTTGAGCGGGTGCTATTCGAGTTTTTCTATCGTGAGGCGTCGCTATGTCAGGCTTATCAGAATGCGGGTATGAAACTGCGCGAGCTGATTACCATCTCTCAGAAGTGGCTTGCCATTCTAGGAAGTGCGCCGCTCAGTAAGCTTCGGGAGGAGGCTTTCAAAGAACGTATCAAGAACAGCGCCACCTACTTTGCGCAACATCTGCATGAGATCTTTGATGAGCTGTTCATGCGAACAAGGCATATCGGGGGCACGAACAAGCTGGCGATGAAGCGTCTTGATGTGGTGTTCACCGAAGCACAACAGATCATTCAAGCCAAGCACGCCGTGTTGCAGTGGATAGGTAAGCAAGGATACGAACTTCACACTTACCTTCACGCCAAGCAGATGGCTATCCTTGGTGTGATGGATCAAGAAGAAGCAAAGAGCAAAACAAAGGGAAACAGAAGAAGCAAAACAAGTGCGGCGGCTGAGAAGAAGCCGAAAAAAGAACGTATCCCAACGCAAACGAAGACGTTGGAGCTATTTACAAGGGGATTGTCCGTGGAGGAGATAGCCAAGGAACGCCAACTCACTGTGGGGACAATCTATTCGCATCTCATTGACGGAGTGAAGGATGGCAAAGTGGATGCGGCTGATATCATTGGCAGCCAGAAGTTGAACCATATAGCTAAGCTGGTTCGCGCTGTCGGACTAAGCAATGGCATTGGCACCATCAAGAACCTCTGTCCTGATTCTGTCACATATGAAGAGATACGGCTTGTGATTGCTTCTATCAATAGCAAGAAGCAATCTAAGAGCGGCGCAAAGGGGATATAGCTACCCCTTTACGATTGTTCCGAATCAGAAGGTTGGGGTTCTCCTTCCACTACCTCGGCTTCTTGCGCCTTGTAGAAGGCTTTACGAAGCTTGTAGGTATGGATGGTATTAATCAGTTCCACTACGCCATAAAAGATCATACACCAACCAATGATCAGCAGACTGGTAGCCATCGCGCTGATAGGATGAACGAAGATGTAGACGCCCACAGCAAAGGTGACAGCTGGCAAGAGCCAATAGACGGTGGGAATGGTGGCATAACGACGCGTTTCGCCTAGGTTGACAAACTGGCTGATAGCACCTAAGAGCAACATGGCGGCTAGGACATAAGCCACGCCTGAGACAAACGTCTGAGGCATAAGGGCCAATATCAGACCTAAGATCATGCTTCCTACACTCACAATGGGGAACATCGGCTTACGCACACCAACGGGTTCGCCTTGCTCATTGACCATACGGGCGCTGCGTTGGAGGCGTTTCACCTCGAGATAATACGTAAGCCAAGTAAGGAATCCTGATAGGAAGAACAATGCTCCGGCAAGAACCGTGAGCCACAAAAGCGTTTGGCTACGATAGATAATGACGAAGAAACCAACAAGGATAGCTACCAAACTGCGAAAACATGAACTCTGTATAATCTTCATTTTAGTTGATTGTATGTTAGAACTTATATCATTTAATACATGCAAATATACGAAAAACCGCTTTGATAAATAGCTTATCAAAGCGGTTTTTCGTACTTTTGTGGACAAATACAATACTTATATGACTACATTATATCTAGTACGCCACGGCGAAACGGTAGATAACGCCGCAAAAATCATGCAAGGACAAACGCAAGGACTGCTCAACGAGAAAGGTATAGAGCAGGCGCAGAACGTTAGCGAACAAATGGCAAATAGCCACATTGACGCCTTTGTGTCAAGTGATCTGCATCGATCGATCCAGACCTGCGAGATTATTGCTGCACCACACCATCAAGATGTGACCACCACTCCCCTACTGCGGGAGCGCGATTGGGGTTCGTTCACGGGCAAATACATCCCAGATTTGCAAGCGGTGAAGCAGTGGCCGGAAGACATCGAGTCGCTAGAGCATCTGAAGCAACGCGGTAAGGACTTCATGCAATGGCTTGCGGATCGTTATCCTGAGCAGACCGTGCTAGCCGTGGGACATGGTATCATCAATAAAGCCATCCAAAGTGTCTACTACGATAAGCCTATGAACGAGATTGAGAAGATGAATAATGCCGAGGTGAGGACATTATATCTCAAATAAAAAGGGTTATCGTGGCTGACCACTATGGATGGCTTTAGCCTAGACATTCATACTAAGCAAGGGTATGAATGTCAAGAAACTCTTGCACTTGCTCCTTATATGTATCCGAAACGGGTAAGATTTCGTCTCCTATAACAATGCGGAAACGATCAATGGCACGCACCTTATTCATATGAATAATGTATGAACGGTGCGTCCTAAGGAATTCGGGACTGGGCAGATAGTCTTCCAGTTTCTTCATATTCATCAAGCTCATGACGGATGGTTTGTTACCATCGAGGTAGATCTTGACATAATCTTTCACGCCTTCGATGTAGAGGATATCATCAAACTTGATTTGTACCAGCTTGTATTCGCTCTTTACATAGAAGAAACGATCACGTGCAGAGATCTCTGCCGTCTGCTTGGTTTCAAACCAGTTGTAAGCCTTCTGAGCAACGTTAAGGAACGCATCATAGCTGATGGGCTTCAATATATAATCGAATGCGTTGACCTTATAACCTTCGATAGCATATTGGTCAAAGGCTGTGGTGAACACAATCTTGGTGTCCTTAGATAGGATCTTGGCAAACTCTAAGCCGCTCAGTTCGGGCATTTGGATATCAAGGAAGAGCAGATCGATCTGATTCTGCTTGATGACCTTGATGCCTTCAATCGCACTGTTAAACGTTCCTATTAAGTTGAGGAAAGGTATCTTGGCGGCATAGGCGGTTAGCATGTCCGCTGCCAAGGGTTCATCGTCAATTATTACGCAGTTTAGTGTCATATAAAATTATTTCTGAGGTGTAAATATTACGTTCTTTATCTAAGTTACGGTTCCATTCATACTTTCCTTTATAAGCCAACTCTAATCGTCGTTGCACTTGTTCTAGACCGATGCCGTGGCCACTTCGGTCATTGTCGCTCTTCGGGAAGGATGAGTTTTCTATTCGGCAGACAATCTGATTCTCATCGCCTGAAAGGTAGATATGAATAAAACTGGGTTCCAACGGGCTGATTCCATGCTTGAAGGCATTCTCCACTAAAGAGATAAACAGCATCGGTGTCACCTTAAGTGAGCAGGGATCGGGTAGCAAGATGGTCTCGCTCACCTTCACGTTGCGTGTCACACGGAGCTTCATCAGGTCCACATAGTTGTGCAAGAATTCGGCTTCGTCTGCTAGACAGACGTCGGGTTGACGGTTGTCATACAAGATATGGCGCATCATCTTGGACAGTTCCATAATCGCTTTCTGCGCTGTCTCGGTATCAAATGCGGTGAGCGCATAGATGTTGTTGAGCGTATTGAGCAAGAAATGGGGGTTGATCTGCTGACGAAGGTTGCTGAGCTCGGCTTCAGCTTGGGCTATCTCAGCCTTACGTTTGAGCTCTTTGGCCTCCGCCCACTTACGTGACAACACCAAGGCAGTGCCCACTCCACCACACACAGCTAAACTAAAAGAGCTTCGAAGAATAAACAGCACCGTGACATACATGATACGTGAAGAGGTGGGTTGGGGTCGATGATGGCGCGGTGGCTTTCTATGCTCCATCCGCGGCTTATCCTGTCGCCACCACCAGCATACATACACGTGCTGCATGATGGCCATGCAAACAATCAACGAGATGTTAACGATCCAGAACTTACGTTTCTTTCCGAGTGAGAAGAGTTTGCCAAGCCAAAGATAATTGACATAAAACACGGTCAGCATCAATAACGGCTCCACGCTACGACTAAGGTAGTTGCGCCACGTTATCGACTCTTCAGGTGAGATAAACATGAGCGGCATGAACAATACCGCCATGCAAATCACCACGTGCAACCAAGTATTCGACTTGTGCAAAGACATCTTACTCATATCGTATAGCTTCTATTGGATCTAGTTGAGCGGCTTTCTTAGCTGGGTACCAACCGAAGAAGACACCCGTAAAGGTACATACCGCAAAACTCATGATTATCGTCCAGGGTTCAATAGCTATCGGCCAGTGGGCAAAGGTCTTGACGGCAAACGACGCTCCAACACCCAAGATCACACCGATAATACCACCAGTGACACTCAGCAGAATGGCTTCGATCAAGAACTGGTTAAGGATATCCATACCACGAGCGCCCACACTCATACGCAGACCAATCTCGCGAGTACGTTCAGTAACACTCACATACATGATGTTCATGATTCCGATACCACCCACAACGAGTGAGATACCAGCGACACAACCCAACAGAATGGTAAGCATACTGGTCGTCGAATTCATCATCGAAGCCAACTCCTCTTGTGAACGGATGGTGAAATCGTCATCATCACCTTCTTGTTGGTCAGTCGCCTCTTTCAGTTTGTGGGTACGACGGAGGATGGTGGACATCTCAGAAGTGGCTTGATCGGTCACTCCTTCGGTAATAGCCGAAGCAAGGATTTGGCCTAGATAGTCTTGCGCAAGGATACGCTTCATCACTGATGTGTATGGTGCAAGGACATAATCATCCTGGTCCATACCCATAGAGTTGTATCCCTTCTTTTTCATTACACCTATCACACGGAAGGGAATGCTATTAAAACGCACCACCTTGCCGATAGGATCAGAACCATCGGGGAAAAGATTGTCTACCACGGTTTGGCCCAACAAGCAGACCTTTGCGCTGGATTTGATATCTGCATCGGTAAACATCTCACCATCTTCCACCTCCACTTGACGTATCGTGAGATAGTCTTGGTTGGCTCCGTAGATAGAAGAAGGAGTGTTGTTGTTACCATAGATAAACTGTCCCGAGCTCTGCACCAATGGTGAAATGGCTTTGATATACTTGCATTCGTCCTTCAATGCGGTGTAGTCGGTGAGTTTAAGGGTCTCCATGGAAGACGCATCTTGACGCACGCCGCCACGCATATCGGCACCAGGATTGATCATAATCATGTTTGATCCCATCTCGGCAATGTTGCTCTGGATGCTATTCTTGGTTCCTTGACCAATGGCAAGCATTGTAATCACAGCCATAATACCAATGATGATACCCAAGGCCGTAAGGAAAGACCGCACCTTATTGGCAGCTATAGCACGGAGCGCTATCTTGAATAGATTAGATATATTCATGTTATCGTTATCTCTAAAGGGTTATCACTCGTCACTGTTAGCAGGCAAAGCAGCCAATCCTTCAGCGGCGCTCATGATGTTTGTGTTCACTTCATCACTGATAATATGTCCATCACGTAGCTCGATGTTACGACTAGAGTAGTGCGCAATGTCGGGGTTATGGGTCACAAAGATGATTGTGCGACCTGCTGCGTGAAGCTTTTGGAAGAGCACCAAGATCTCAAACGAGGTTCTCGTATCAAGGTTACCCGTAGCTTCGTCAGCCAGAATCACCGCCGGATCATTGACCAAAGCACGCGCAATAGCTACACGCTGCATCTGTCCACCGGACATTTGGTTGGACTTATGATAAAGTCTTTCGCCCAATCCCACTGCCTTCAGAGCCTCTACCGCACGGGTGAAACGTTCCTGAGCATTCACATCGGGGTTGTACATCAAAGGCAATTCCACGTTTTCCACACTGGTGGTCTTAGGCAATAGGTTATAGTTTTGGAAGATAAAACCTATCTTGCGGTTTCTCAATGTGGCGCGTTGCGACTTAGACATAGTCCTCACCGCTACGCCATCGAGATAGTATTCGCCGCTGGATGGAGTGTCAAGACAACCCAACTGGTTAAGCAAGGTCGACTTTCCCGACCCCGACTTACCCATGATGGTAACAAACTCGCCTTCGAAGATCTTGAAAGACACGCCCCTTAAAGCATGCACCGTCTCATCGCCAACCTTGAAGTCGCGCCGTACGTCTTGCAATTCAATGACAACTTTCTTTTCCTCCATAGCTGTTATTTCTTTTTGTCATCCTTCTTTGGTCCAGGCGCGAATGGACTTTGGGTGTCATCATCTCCCTCTGCGCTCTCATCATCGGGCTTAGTCACGGATAGATCCACGATGATCTTCTTACCTGAAGCTATACCAGAGAGAATCTGAGTATGGTTTCCATCAGTCATACCGATATTCACACGGTGAGCTTTCAGCACGTTGCCTTCAAGCGTCCAAACCTTGTTCTTAGCACTGCTGATGTCTTGAATCTTGTATTTTTTACCCACAGTCTCTGCGGTTGGAGAGAAGCGCAATGCTTTGCTAGGTACGCTCAGCACACCTGTACGCTCTTGTGTGTAGATGGTAACGTTGGCTGTAAGGCCTGGCTTTAGCTTGAGATCTTTGTTTGGCGCAGAGATTACCACCTCATAAGTAACGACGTTGTTGGTTGTTGTTGCCTCTTGACGCACCTGTGTTACGGTACCGCTGAAGGTCTCATCGGGATAAGCGTCAACGGTGAAAGATACGCGTTCGCCAGTCTTAACGTCACCTATGTCAGCCTCATCGACATTGGCAACAACCTGCATATTGGTTAAGTCCTTTGCGATGGTGAAGAGTTCAGGAGTAGAGAAGCTAGCTGCTACGGTCTGACCTTCCTCTACGCTCTTTGAGAGAACGACGCCATCGATAGGCGAAGTGATCGTTGCATAACCCAGATTGGTTTCAGCTTGCTTCACCTGCTCTTCTTGTTGAGCCACTTGCTGACGTGCTTGTGAAACCGACTCTTGTGCATTTGCTACCTGCTGATTGCTACTTGCTAAGCTTTGCAGAGCCTGTTGGTAGTTGAGGTTAGCGTTCTCATAGTCATTAGCACTGATGAGTCCTTTGTGGTAAAGAGACGCATAACGATTGAAGTTGCTTCTCTGATAGTTGACGTTAGCTTGTACGCTGCGAGCGTCAGCCTGTGCTTTAGCCACCTGACTTTGTGCGCTTTGCACTTGAGCCTCAGCACTCTTGAGTCCGGCTTTAGCTTGATTGAGCGCACTGATAAGGTTGGTCTTGTCCAGTTCGGCAATGACTTGACCTTTCTTAACCACAGAGTTGTAGTCGACATAGAGCTTGCTCACTTTACCAGAAACCTGTGTACCGACAGTGACCGAAGTCACAGGCTCGATGGTTCCGGTAGCGGTAACGCTATTCTGAATATTGGCATTGCCCACCACGGCAGTGTCAAAGGAGATTTTCTCTTCGGTATCTTTTCTTGTCAAGAAGAATGCTGCGACTGCCAAAACTAGCAATGCCGCAACGATATACCACACTTTTGAAATCTTTTTCATACAATGTTATTTGTTTGTCTGCGTTCCTTTGCTCTCCTTGTTATGCATGTTCTGGATATGGAAAAGCGTACGGATGCAGAAGTGATTGTTAGTTATTGATTAATAAGATTGGGTCAGACTGTTCTCACCATAGAAGCGCAACATCTGTATATTATATAAGGTAAGGTACTTACTCTGCAACTCATTAAGCTGAGCGGAGAGCAAAGACTCCTTCCCTTGACGCAGTTCGGTGATATTCTTCAGTCCCAGTCTGAATTGTTCTGACAACATTTCATAACTGGTTTGTTGACATTCCACATTGGTCAACGAGCTTTTATACTTAGCTTGATTATCCACGGCTTGTATCCAATAGTTCTCGATGGTGGAATAGAGCCGAGTCTGTTGTTGCTGCAAAGCCAATCGGCTGTTCTCCATAGAGATGTTGGCTTTGTTGATTGCGGTACGTGTCTGACGCTGATCCCATATTGGCACACTGACGTTCACGCCCACATTGGTAGCGAAATTGTTTTTAAGCTGTGTGCCATAAGCGTTGTCACTCATAGAGGTAACGTTGGTTGAGACACCACCTGAGACACTGACGGTAGGTATGCGTTGTGCTTTTGCAGCCTGAACAGCAAGCTCACCCGATTGGATGGCTAAGCGCTGACTCTCTAGTTCGGGTCGATACGCCACCGCTTTCTCGTACACTGATTGCAGAGAAGGGATTGTTTGCAGTGCGTCACCATTCAAATCGTCCGGCAAAGCCACCTCAAACTCCTCATCGCCGGTAAGTTCAAGCAGTTCTTTAAGCTGACGCGTGTAGTTGCGCAGGTTAGATTGCTGAGCCACCACGTTATATTCGTCATTGGCGCGCTGCGCTGTGAGCTGAGCCAAATCAGACTTACTGAATGTTCCAACGTCAACCATCGTCTTGCCACGTTCCTCGTTAGCCTGACTGAATTCTAGATTTTGCTTGTTAATCTTGATAGCCTCAGCCGTGTAAAGGATCTGTACGTAGATCTGCGCAATCTGCTCTTGGATAGAGTTGGCAGTGATTGCCGAATCTGTTTCAGCCTGTAGCTCAGACAGTTGATTCTGTTTGATCTTCAGACGGTTTTGGTTTCCGTTCCACACCGTCCAGTTGAAGTTTACCCCATAAGTACCATTGTAGAACACCTTATCCGTCGTTGTCTCCACATAACCATTTGCCACCTGCTGGCGTCCGGTCTCTGGGAACGGCGTGTAGGACACGTTCTGTGATGTAGAAGCACTTACCGAGGGAAAAAGTTCAGCCTTCGACTGCAACACATCCTCATGCGCCGACTGTTTCGTCAGGATATTCTGCTTTAAGGAGATGTTGTGTTGAAGGGCATAATCAATGCATTCTTGCAATGTCCATTTGCGTGCCTCGATGTTTTGGCAAGCCAATAATCCCATTGCAAGAAGCATGTAAGTAGTCAACTTTTGTTTTTTCATACTCTTTACTCTGTTTTCTGTCTGCAAAAGTAAGAGTATTATCCATGTCTTACAAGGCCTTGTCGATAATTATATTACGTTAATTATAAAAATATAGCCAATCATCGACAAAGCCTTGTCATTAACACTATTTAATCGTTAAAGTGATTGAGCCGGGCGATGTATTTACCAAGAATATCAAACTCAAGGTTAACCACCGTTCCGAGCTGAATATCAGCAAAGTTGGTGTGCGTGCGTGTATAAGGAATGATAGCCACCGTAAAGGTATTGTCAGTGGGGTTACACACCGTAAGCGACACGCCGTTCACAGTGACCGAACCCTTATCCACGGTGAAATAACCTTTCTGCGCCATGGCTTTGTTCTGAGGATATTCAAAGGTGAAATAGGTTGATCCACCAGCGTCTTCCATGCCGATACATTTAGCGGTTTCGTCCACATGACCTTGCACAATGTGCCCATCAAGACGTCCGTTCATCAGCATAGAGCGTTCCACGTTGACATGATCGCCCACCTTAAGCAGTCCGAGGTTGGTACGAATCAGGGTTTCTTTCATTGCGGTTACGGTATAGGTGCCATCGCTGATGTCCACCACCGTCAGACAAACGCCGTTATGCGCCACACTTTGATCAATCTTTAGCTCATTGACAAAAGAGCAACGCAAGGTGAAATCCATATTTTCTCTATCTGTACGGATGGCCACCACTTCTGCCATCTCTTCCACTATTCCACTAAACATGATGCTATCTTTCTTTTATTATGATTTCTTTCTTATTATACAATGACACGACATCAAGCTCGTTTACTGCCTTAAGGCGTACCATCCCGAATCATCTCGGAGCAATAAATCGTGCCTTCGTGCCAGCAGACTATTAAAGGCTGAAGAATCAGCTTATGCTTTTTCCTCAGCCTTTATTTGTTTGTGAAAAGGTCGCATCGACGATGTGATGAAAAGTCCGAGTATCAAAGATATGAGAACTCCTTTTCTTTTGTAATCCACCGGTCCTGTGACTTACCCGCGGGAATGCGGTTTATGTGGCCCGCCATTGAACAAGTGAGTTGTCTCGGTTATTTCAATTTATTTGATGACTATCCCGATCGAATCGATACGACCTATAAGCTGTCCTTTCGTATGCAAAGTTACGATTTTCTATTTTATCTTCCAAACAATTCCATCACATTTCGCCCACTATATCATTGAGTAGATAAGGGTGGATAGAACGAAAGATTCTAGAAATCAATGAGCTACATCCGATAGAATCTCGCTTAGCGTTGGATGGATGTGTACCATATCTCCGAGCTGTTCAATGGTGGTATCACGATTCATCAGAGCAGCCACCTCTTGCACGAGGTCAGCCGCATGTGCGCCATAAGCGTGACATCCCAAGATGCGATGATCAGCTTCCCCGACAAAGAGTTTGAGCATTCCTTCGGTCTCTTCGATGGCGAGCGCCTTGCCGTTGGCACGATAAAAGCCCTTCTTGCAGGTATATGCCACCTTCTGTTCCTTCAGCGTTGCTTCGGTGGGACCTACGCTTGCAGCCTCCGGATAGGTGAATATAGCACTTGGCATCACATCCAATCGGATGCCGTCTTCCTTGCCCAAGATATGATTGACGGCTTTCATGCCCTGGAAAGAAGCGGCATGAGCCAACATCATCTGCCCATTGACATCACCGATGGCATAGATATGCGGCACGTTGGTAGCCATATGCTCGTCCACCGTGATACCCTTAGGCGTATAAGCCACACCCGCAGCTTCAAGCTGAAGACCTTCGATGCGTGGTCGGCGCCCCGTTGCCACTAGCACGGCATCGGCTTCCAGCTCCACGGTTTCTCCCTTACGACTGAAGCATACGGTAGCTTGCTTCTCACCATCCTTCTCCGTTGGAGTGATGGCGGTGACACCGCTCTGCATATAGAAGGTCACACCACGTTTCTCCAAGCACTTGCGCAACCGCTTGGCGATATCGGCGTCGACGGGAGGTAGACATTCTTTGAGAAACTCGATAACCGTCACTTCACTACCAAACGAGCTGAATGCTGAGGCAAACTCCATTCCGATCACACCCGCACCGATGATACATAGTCGACTGGGAACCGTCTGCGTGTTGAGTAGCTCGGTAGAAGTCATCACGCAAGATCCTTCATGCACCATCTCAGGATCCATGAAAGGCAACAAGCGCGCCTCTGATCCGGTGGCTATCAGGATATCTTTGGCTGTATATTGCTGGTCGCCAACCTGTACCGTTTGTGCATCCACGAAGGATGCTTCGCCGCGCACCAAGGTGATGTTGGGCTGCGAGAGGAGCGTTTCGATACCGCTACGCAGACTCTCTACCACCTGTTGCTTACGTTCATAGATACGCTTAAAGTCGACCAATCCACCACCGACACATGACAACAAAGGATTGCGGAGCAAGTCAGCATCATGTGCCAGGCATTTGGTAGGTATGCATCCCGCATTGAGACAGGTACCGCCGAGATGTTCTTTCTCAATGATGGTAACCTGCAAGCCGTGCTTGGCTGCATAAGAAGCGGTGTGGTATCCACCAGGACCGCTACCTATAATAATCAGATCAGAGGTTATCATTTTGCAATTGTTTGTAAGTTAGAATCGGGTGCTTAGCTGCAAGCACATCATCCACTCTGCCGATAGGCGTATCGTGCGGTGCTTCCTTGACCACCTCAGGGGTCTCTCGCGCTTCCTTTGCTATCTTATGCATCACCTCGATAAACCCATCGATAGTCTCCTTGCTTTCGTTCTCGGTAGGTTCGATCATCAATGCCTCATGGAACAACAAGGGGAAGTAGATCGTTGGAGCATGGTAGCCATAGTCGAGCAATCGTTTTGCCACATCCATCGTGGTGACACCGGTCGACTTATCCTTCAATCCGTTGAACACAAACTCATGTTTACACAACGTATCAATAGGCAACTCGTAGTCGTCCTTCAGACATTCCTTTATATAATTGGCGTTCAGGGTGGCCAACGGACCTACCTCTTTGATATGCTCTTTGCCCAACGTGAGGATATAAACATAAGCGCGCAGCACGATGAGGAAGTTGCCTAGATAAGCGCCCACATGGTTAGCTTGCACATCATAGCCGTCAGCGCTCTGTGTAGGATTGTCCACCTTGAGTCCTTCTTCCGTCTTGATGACGTGTGGCTTAGGCAAGAATGCTTCTAGACCCTTACGCACACCCACTGGGCCATCGCCTGGGCCGCCACCACCATGAGGTGTTGAGAAGGTCTTATGCAGATTGAGGTGAATCACATCAAAGCCCATATCGCCTGGACGTGCTGCTCCGAGGATAGGATTGAAGTTGGCTCCGTCATAGTAGAGCAAGGCTCCGCAATCGTGCACGAGCTGTGCTATCTCAGGTATTTCCTTTTCGAAGAGACCCAGCGTATTGGGGTTGGTCATCATGATAGCAGCCACATCGTCACCCAAAAGGGGCTTGAGGTCAGCCACATCCACCAGTCCTTCAGCGGTGCTCTTCACCTCCACGATCTCCAGACCGCACACGGCAGCCGAAGCGGGATTGGTGCCATGAGCCGAATCGGGTACGATAACCTTGACACGCTTACTATCTCCACGCGACTGATGATAGCTACGGATGATCATCAAGCCCGTCAACTCACCATGAGCGCCTGCGCAAGGATTGAGCGTAACGTCTGCCATACCAGTCAGGGATGCCAAGGCGCGTTGCATCTGATAGACCACCTCCAAGGCGCCCTCCACGGTCTGGGCGGGTTGTTGGGGATGGATATTGGTAAAGGATGGCAGCGCTGCTATCTCCTCATTGATCACCGGATTGTATTTCATCGTACATGAACCCAATGGATAGAAACCATTCATCACGCCAAAGTTGTTCTCGCTATGGTTGGTATAATGGCGCACCACGGTCATCTCGTCACACTCGGGCAGCTCGGCATCCACTGCACGGCGTTGTGTCTGAGGCAAGTCATAATGCCCAAACTGATTCTTGGGCAGCGAATAGCCTTTGCGTCCGGGGTGAGATAACTCAAATATCAAATTGCCATATAACTTGTTATTCATAATCGTATCAGTCTTTAATAAGGTTAAGTATTTCGCACAACTGGTCCACCTCGGCCTTTGTGCGCTTCTCAGTCATCGCGATAAGCAGCTGGTCATCGCCCACCTTGACACCAGGAAGGATACCTTTCGCTACACACTCATCGTAGAAGGCATCACGATGCTCCACCTTTAGGAGCACCTCGTTGAAGAAAGGCTGGTCATAAACCAAACTTGCCTTCTGGGTTGCCAACATCTGCTGACAGAGATAATGGGCGCCGTCATAGCTCATCTGTGCCGCTTCCTTGACGCCTTCCTTACCCATCACGGATAGGTAGATGGTAGCAAAGAGCGCCATAAGGCTCTCGTTAGAACAGATATTGGATGTAGCCTTCTCACGGCGGATGTGTTGCTCGCGTGCCTGAAGGGTCAAGACGAAGGCGCGCTGACCTTTCGAATCCTGTGTCTTACCCACGATACGTCCGGGAAGCTTGCGCATGAGCTTTGACGTAGAACACATATATCCAGCATAAGGACCGCCAAACGCCACGGGCAATCCCAGTGACTGGATATCACCAACAGCCACGTCAGCGCCCCACTCGCCTGGTGTCTTGAGCAAGGCGAGGTCAGCCACGATGCTATTCATGATGAAGAGCGCCTTCTTCTCATGACATAAGTCAGCATAACCGGTATAGTCCTCTACGATGCCATAGTAGTTGGGTTGCTGCACGATGACTCCTGCCACAGCGTGCTGGTCTAGCTTCTGCTTCATATCGTCCACGCTGGTCACACCGTCTTGTGCTTCGATCTTCACGAGTTTCACGCCGTGGAAGTGAGCATAAGTCTTCAGCACAGCGATTGTCTTGGGGTCAAGCGTTGCGCTATATGCCACTGTGTCAGCCTTACGCGCTGCATGATAAGCCATCATCATAGCCTCTGCTGTGGCTGTGGTGCCGTCATACATAGAGGCATTGGAGATGTCCATGCCTGTGAGCTCAGCCATCATCGACTGATATTCGAAGATGTAATGGAGCGTGCCTTGTGAGATCTCTGCCTGATACGGCGTATAGGAGGTCAGAAACTCGCTACGTTGCAGGAGGTTGGGAACCACGGATGGGGTGTAATGATCATACACACCAGCACCGGCAAAACAGGTGAGTTGCTTATTCTTACTGCCCAGACGATCAAAGAATGCACGTATCTCGGGTTCGCTCATAGCCTCGGGCAAATCATACTCGCCATGGAAACGGATGGATTGGGGCACATCGGCATAAAGGTCATCAAGGCTCTGCACGCCTATCTTGGTGAGCATCTGCTGCACCTCTTCTTCTGTTTGTGGAAAATATTTAAAGGTCATAGTTGTCTTCTAGTATTTGTTTCAAGGTAGATTCGCGTCATCACGTGGCTGCGTGGGGTGTCATATTATCTTGGTAAGAATGCTGCAGAACATGACGCAACCCCGAGGATGGATGGGGCATTAGGGGTATCGGAACTGACTGAACATACCTCGAAGGATAATGTAACGTTTTGCCTTCCTTAAAAGACATATAGAAGCTAAAGGATGAAGGGGCTATCAGCTGACGTTCCCTGCAGTGATCTTTAACTTCTATACGCCATTGTCAGACAATGGTGGGATATGGTTTGACTTACGGATTAGTGCTGTTCAGCACAGAAAGCCTCATAAGCCTTGGCGTCCATAAGGTTCTCCAGCTCGGCTTTATCGCTCAAGTTGACCTTGATAATCCAGTTGGCAAAGGCATCCTTATTGATCAGCTCAGGAGCATCTTCCAGCTCTTCGTTGACCTCAACCACGGTTCCTGACACGGGACTATTCAGGTCGCTGGCAGCCTTCACGCTCTCTACGGCGCCAAACTCCTCACCTGCGCTCACCTCATCGTCAACCTCTGGCAGATCAACATACACCACATTGCCTAGCGCATGTTGTGCATAATCGGTGATTCCTACATAAGCGGTGTCGCCTTCTACCTTTACAAACTCATGACTCTCGCTGTAATAGAGTCCTTCTAATACTTTTGCCATATTTTGATACGTTTTTGTTTGTTATATTTCTATTTCTTGTAGTGCTTGTCATAGAACTTCTTTTTGACGATGGTGCCAGGGAAAGTCTTCTTGCGAATCTGCACTTCCACCTTGTCACCGAGCTTCAGACTGCCATCTACCAAAGCCACAGCGCAACTCTTATCCACCGAGATCAGACGATAGCCTGTGGTGACATAGCCCACTTCCTTGCCATCCTTGAGCACGGTGTAGCCATGACGAGGCACAGCATGACCCTCGAGCTCGATACCTCTGAGGCGCTGTGCAGGGCCTTCTGCCTTCTGCTTAGCAAGCGCTTCCTTACCGATAAACTCGGGTTTGTCTAGCTTAACGAACAAGCTAAGACCTGCCATGACGGGCGTAATCTTATCGGTCAGTTCGTCGCCATACAAGGGCAATCCCACCTCAAAGCGCAAGGTGTCGCGGCAACCCAGTCCGCAAGGTGTCACACCGGCTGCCAAGAGCTTGTCCCAACAGTCGCAGATATATTCGGGTGTGCCATAAAGCTCAAATCCGTCTTCGCCTGTGTAACCTGTTCGAGATATGATAATGGTCTCATCAAACTTCTCCAAGGTCTTCACTTCATAAAACTTCAAGTCGCTGCAAGGAACACCCAAAGCATTCTCTATCACGGTTTCCGACTCTGGACCTTGGATAGCAAGCTGTGCAAAATAGTCGCTCTTGTAACAGATGATGACGTTGAAGTCCTTGGCTTGCTCGCCTATCCACTCGTTATCCTTATCTATATTGGCAGCGTTGATGGTCAGCATGAACAGGTTGTTGTCCAACTTACAGATGCAAGTATCGTCCACCACGCCTCCGTCAGGATAGCATAGCATACCATAAAGCACCTTTCCCACAGGAAGACCTGTCACGTCGTTGGTAAATATATGATTGATAAAACGCTCCGCATCGGGACCCGAGACATTGATTTCGCCCATATGACTCACGTCAAACACACCGCAATGCTGTCTTACGGCTTGATGTTCTGCAATGATGTTGGTATACTGAATAGGCATATCAAAGCCTGCGAAAGGTTGCATCAATGCACCCAAAGCAACATGCTTATCGTACAAACACGTTTTTTTCATAATCTATCAATTTAGGTTATATTATTATATGATGTCAAGATATTACTCTCTTGGTAATCAGTAGGCAGGGCAAAGATAATCAAAAGTTTTATTTCCAACAATGATTTCTATAGATTTTTCAGATTATTTTTCCTGATTCGGATTTCTGATTGCGTTCCCATTTCACATGACATTGGTTCTTCTTTTTAGTTTAGTATTCGTGTCTAGCAGCGCAGCAAAGCCCTAAAACCTTGCCCTCAAAGATGGTCTGATATCACAAAATCAGCGCTACAGCCAACGACGTTTATACATACTGAAAAGGCAAAGCGATATAATCGCATTCTGAAAGAGGCTTTCTTACCCCAGTTCGGGATAACGCACTCCCCCTTGAAAGGCATCACTATATTGCCATACAAGGACATAGTACGTTCCGGTATCGTTCGTTTAAGGTTGACGGATACACTAAGTTGTATTCCAAAATGAGGTATATGAAGAGATAGAAGGGATGGGGTGGCAGAGAAAAATAAATTGATTTCTGAGAGAAAACAATTTATTTCTCAGCAGAAATTAATTTATTTTTTGTTTAGCTTTAGGCGCTTTCAGAGGATAAGAATGGCGATATGAGCACATGAAAGAATATGTGCTGCAGACGTATAATGCTCTTATCTGGAGGCTTCCAAGGCATTCCTATCCCGAGCTGGGGCTTTCTTACAACCTGAAACAGGTTCTTTCGTCTTCTGAAACGTGCCCTTTGTGAAAGCAGCGGAGGCTTTAACATTCATTAAAACCAACCATAAGCAGGACCTGTGACAGATATCCGATTAGTAATCATATACAAAGAAAGGTGCCACCCTACCCCTATGACAAAACAATTCCGCCTCTCTGCATCTATATGCAAGGAGGCGGAACGTTACGATAAGATATTCGCTCTAAGGGTATAAAGCTAGATTGGCTTATCTAGATAGAGAGCGATAGGATGCCAAACGAGCGGGGACAATCTCGAAGCTACCCACGCGATAAAACTTATTGGTGCGTTTGTTGTGTGCAGTAACCCAGTAGACACCATCGGGTAGCACACCGATGAACAGTCGTTGCGTGCCGTCATTGTCACGTATCGGTTGGAGATAGGAGCGTATCTTGTTGCCTTGGAGCGACTGGATGGTGTAATAGTTGATATCCACCGGACCGAGGTTGCTCACCGCTTGGGTGATATCCACATACTGATTGTCGTTGGGCAGATAGATGTTTGTGGGCAGCGTGGAGGTTGTCTGCGCCACTGGGCGAGCTTGCACGTTGCTGACGGGGGCGCTCTCGTTGCCATATCGATCCATAGCGGTCACCGCCACATAGGGCCATCCCTTCAAGATGTTGGGTTTGGCATTGGTGTTAAGCGACTGATAGGCGTATCGAGGCAAGAGCAGGTTCTTCGGGTTGTGGATGTCAACAGGTGCCTGATCGCTGACATATATATTATAATAAGGTGCATCGCCCTGCCAGGAGATCACGCCATCGGCTACCTTGAGATGGGTGGGCGCGCTGATCTGAGCTGCACGCGACTGCTTCATCGCTGGCGTGAGAGCCGGATAGGGACTGAACTGCTTCTCAAAATCGAAGATACCACGATGGTTTTCTAACAAGAACTTGGAACGGAAATGAGCATGTCCCATACCCCACTGGCGGCTCACCTCCATCTCACGACTGACGTCGGACAAGGTCCATTTGCCTTCTTTTGGGTCTAAGAACCACGTACCCAAGCCACTGGCGATGGCGTTGCCATAGCTATGCTCCATCCAGTCGGCCACATAGGGATAATAGCTATCGCCACGGAAGTATTGCATAGGATAGAGCTGGTCCATCCATCCCATGCGTAACCAGTACTGCGCATCCTGATACACACGGTCACGGGCGTTCCAGTTGTGTGTGGAATAACGTGGCAGATCGGCATACTTGCCTATAGGCGAACAGCTGATACGCACCCAAGGCTTGATAGCCTTTACCGCATCATGAATCTCTTTGACCAGATGGTTGAGGTACTGGCGGCGCTGGTCGGGTGTATCGCCATTCTTATAGGTAGGCTTGGGCCAGTCTTCGGGATAACGCAGGTAGTCGAAGTTGAGTCCGTCTATGTCATAGTTTGCCACAATCTCGGTACATACCTTCACAAGATATGCCACCACCTTCTCATCGCTGGGGTCTAGATAGCCATACGGCCCTAGCTTTCGCATCTTCAGTCCGCGCTGTCGCAGCCGCTTACAACCTAGCGAGTTCCAGTCGCCTGCGGGTAGCGCTACGGTCCAAGCGTGCAGTTCCATACCGCGTTTATGACACTCGTCTATCGCAAACTGCAACGGATCGTACCCTGGATTGCCATCTTCGCGTCCCGTCAGACTGGGTGCCCAAGGTTCATAAGCAGAGGGATAGATAGACGAAGCACGCACGCGCGTCTGTAACAACACGGTGTTGATGTTGGCTTCGGCATATCGGTCCAGCGTACGGACCAGTTCGGCTTTCTGCTCACTGATCGTAGCAGCCGACTTAGCATAGGTCTTGGGCCAGTCGAGCGACTGTAGCACCGTGAGCCACACGGCACGTATCTCACGTTTGGGGAGCTGCTCCAGATTGAACGCGCGTTCGTTTCCATGCACCCCTTGAGCCATGGAAGCACACGAGCCGACGATTACCAACGAAAGTATAAGGATTTGCTTGACAATTGCTTGATGATACATAATTCAAAATTTGGCACAAAGTTACGCATTCTTTTTGGTTATTAAAAATAAAGATTTACCTTTGTAAAGTAATTCAATGGTGTTCGATCGGAGTCGACGGAACACATGTTTTCACATTCAATCCTAATTCACAACAATGAAAAAGCTATCACTTTTTATAATCGCTATGTTTGTAGCCATCGCTGCACATGCACAGTTTCAAGCAGGTAAGGGCTACGTAGGCGCTTCGTTGACGGGGCTAAGTCTCAACTATAACAGCAAAAACGGATTCAACCTCGGCGCGGAAGCCAAGGCAGGTATCCTCTTTGAGGACAACTGGATGGTGCTGGCACACGCTTCTGTACAGCATAACGGTTCTAACCTCCTACCCGATAACATCGAAGCCGGCGCTGGCATACGCTATTATATCATCCAGAATGGTCTTTACCTCGGTGCTAACGCCAAGTTTATCCACGCTGACCACTCATATAACGATGTGATGCCTGGTGTAGAGATTGGCTACGCTTTCTTTATCAATCGCAGCGTAACGATTGAGCCCGCCATCTACTATGACCACTCATTCAACAACAGCGACTATTCGAACGTAGGTGCAAAGATTGGTATCGGCATATATCTTTTTGACGATTGATGCGTCATTGAGCAAAGAGAATGATCCAACCTTATCCCTCGCACATACTAGAACAGGCAGTGCAAGCATTTACCAGTCTTCCAGGCGTAGGTCGGAAGACTGCTTTGCGATACGTGCTCACCTTGCTCAAAGCGCCTAGCGAAGATGCTGAGGCGCTCAGCGAAGCCATACATTCGATACGGCACGACATCAAATACTGTCAGGTTTGCCACAACATTTCGGATACGGACATCTGCCCGATATGCGCCAACGAAAGGCGCGACCGGTCCACCATCTGCGTGGTGGAGAACATCCAGGATGTGATGGCCATCGAAAACACGCAGCAGTACAACGGATTGTATCACGTCTTAGGCGGTGTCATATCGCCCATGGATGGTGTTGGGCCTAGTGATCTGGAGATCGGTTCGCTCATCGAACGGGCTAAGGGGGACGACGTGAAGGAGGTGATCTTTGCCTTGGCTAGCACGATGGAGGGCGACACAACCAACTTTTACATCTCAAGACGTCTGCAAGGTTGTGGCGTTAAGACCAGCGTCATCGCTCGCGGCATCTCGGTGGGTAACGAACTGGAATATACGGACGAGGTGACGCTGGGCAGAAGTCTCATCAACCGCACCCCATTCGAATCAGAATAACATTTTTCATCAACATGCACAGAGTAAGAACTTATCTATCCACACAATTCTTTGCTTACATCGTTCTGACCATCTTGGTGGTCGCAGGCTTTGAGAGCGAGGTGCTGACGGCTGGAGGATGGAGCGGCAAGGAATATATTGTGGCTCAGTTTTACGTGAATATCTTTATGTTGGCGTGGCTCTTAGGAGGTACACCATTGGCATTGTATCTATTCAAGATGGCTGCGCCCAAGACCCAACTGAGTCATAGCAAGGAGCTGAATTATAAGCCGCTGATGCGTTGGGGTAGCTTACGCATGGCGCTCTTAGGCGCTCCGATGATGCTCGACTTCCTGTTCTACTATCAGTTTGGGCTGAAGGTAGGATTCTTCTATATGTCTTTGGTGCATCTCTTGGCTATGTTCTTTGTCTATCCATCTGAAGGACGATGTCTCAGCGAGACCTTATCGCCATGCGAGACCACCCCTAACGATGATTCTACAACCACAGAAAAGGAGGAAGCGTGAAGCGATTGACCATCGTTATAGTCAACTACAACGTAAAGCACTACGTCGAACAATGTCTCTATAGCATCCAGCAAGCCATAGAACACATCGACTGCGACGTCTATGTGGTGGACAATCATTCCAAGGATCAGTCGGTGAGCTATCTCAAACCACGCTTTCCTTGGGTGCATTTCATTGCCAGCAACCATAACCTAGGATTTGCAAGGGCCAACAATATCGCCATCCGTGAAAGCCAAAGCGACTATGTCTTGCTGCTCAACCCTGACACGCTGGTGGGCGAACACGTGCTAGACGCTTGCATCGAGTTTATGGACAGCCATGAGCAAGCGGGTGGTATCGGGGTCAAGATGCTCAAGACCGATGGCGATGCAGCCAAGGAGTCGCGCCGCGGATTGCCCACGCCGATGGTGTCTTTCTACAAGATGATGGGGATCTGTGATCGTTTCCCGAAGCATCAGAAGCTTGGAAAATATTACATGGGTTACCTACCGTGGGATGAACCTAACCCGATAGAGGTGATCAGTGGTGCATTCTGCTTCTTACGGCGCACGGTGCTGGACAAGGTGGGGCTATTGGATGAGGACTTCTTCATGTACGGCGAGGATATCGACCTAAGCTATCGAGTGCTGAAAGGGGGATTTGACAACTGGTATCTGCCTTGTAACATCCTACATTATAAGGGCGAAAGCACACAGAAGAGTTCGTTCCGCTATGTTCATGTGTTCTACGACGCGATGCTTATCTTCCTAAAGAAGCATTATGGCAACGCTAGCATCTTCTTCAATCTGCCCATCAAGATGGCTGTCTATGGCAAGGCGGCACTAGCGCTGATACGCATGCAGTGGGACAGAGCGATACGTTCGCTTGGGTTTGTGGAACAGAGCAAGCGTCTCTTTCCGCAATATGTGTTTATCGGTTCGGCTGGATCGTTGGCTCAATGTAAAGAGATCGCTGAGCAGAAAGCGCTCTCGGGACAGTTCTTCGAGGGCAACACTCATGACCTGCCCAAAGGTCATCTCTCGCTTCTAGATAAGTTTGACACCTCCTACCCCACCATTGTGGTCTATGACATGAGCGCTTATCGCTATGAAGAGGTACTCGGCATCTTTGCACAACAGCCCATGAAGAATATCGAGATAGGTACTTATCACCCACAAAGCGGCATCATCATCACACCACAAGAAGTATTTTAGCATCATGGCCACGCCTACACCTTATATATATATACGCGCGATAGAACCCAAGGACATTGATTTGATCTATCGTCTAGAGAACGATTCGGCGCTTTGGCTGGTCGGAGCAACCAACGTTCCGTATAGCCGATATGTCATAGAAAACTATATTGAGCAAAACACCAGTAACATCTTTGCTGACGGGGAGACACGTCTGATGGTGGAGAATGAGCATAAAGAGGTGGTGGGCATTGTCGATTTGATCAATCTAGACCCTCGTCACTCGCGCTGCGAGCTGGGTATTGCCATTGTGGAAGTTTTCCAACGACAGGGTTATGCACAAGCTACGGTGAAGTGGATCATCGATTATTGCCGAAACGTTCTGAACCTACATCAGCTCTATGCGTATGTGGATTGTACCAATCAGGCTTCGTGCAATCTGTTCAACGAGTTGGGTTTCAATGGGGATACGGTCTTGCACGACTGGTTTTGTCAAGCAAACAAGTATCACGACGCTATCCTTTTTCAATATTTTTTGCAAAAAAACTAAGATTAAATTTGGTGGTATCGAAAAAAAAGTATACCTTTGCACCGCATTTAACGAAAGAGTGCTAACAAGCATGGTGCGTTAGTTCAGTTGGTTAGAATGCCTGCCTGTCACGCAGGAGGTCACGAGT
>CAVJZR010000008.1:0-67719 GCA_963654235.1 Bacteroidaceae bacterium
AATTGATTTCTGCTGAGAAATAATTTATTTTCTTTCAGAAATCAATTTATTTTTTCCTCCAATATCTGCCCTTGCATCTCTTCATATTCCTCATTTTGGAATACAACTTAGTGTATCTGTCAACCTTAAACGAAGGATACTGGAACGCACTATGTCCTTGTTTGGCAATGCAGTGACGCCTTTCAAAGGGATTGCGTTATCCCGAGCTGGGGAATGTTTAGCCGTTTGAAGCCCAAAAACGAGGACATACGATAAGTAGCAGAAATATTATTTATAGATCTCAGCTAAGGTCTGCTGCAGCTTCTCGCCGCGTAGGTCAGAGGCAACGATCTTGCCTTGTGGATCAACGAGCACATTGGAAGGAATCGACTTCACGCCATAGACCGTAGAGGCAGCGCATCCCCACCCTTTCAGATCAGACATCTGAGGCCATTCCATACCTAGGTTCTTCACGGCAGCAGCCCACTTGTCCTTGTTGTTATCAAACGATACGCCTACCACGTCAAAGCCTTTGGCATGATACTTCTTATAAGCCTCTACCACGTTGGGCATCTCTTGACGACATGGTCCGCACCAGCTTGCCCAGAAATCTACCAACACATACTGGCCCTTACCTACCCAATTGCTCAGCTTGACTGCCTTGCCATCAAGGTCGTTCATCTCTAGCTCATGGAACATAGAACCGGGACGGCGGAGCTCTAGACCTGCCAACAAGCGCTTGGGCGCTTCCATCTCAGCCTCGTTATAGTAGCCCGTGGAGGGATCGCACAGATCTTTCAGCTCGTCATAGCTGAGGTCGTACATGATCAGGCTGGCATACTTAGCAGGGAACTTCGTGTCGCGATAGTCGGCGATGAGCTGCTTAACCAACCCCGTCTTCACACTATCTAGCTCATCAAACTTGGTTTCGAGGTCGCTGAGCTGTTGTTTCTCAGCATCGGTGAGCGACTCTTTCTTAGACAAAGTTTTATAGTCGGCGTAGATGGTCTCTTGCGAACTCTGGATCTTGTCCAGTTGCTCTTGGTATTTCTCCACCGTAGGCTTGTCAGAAGTAGCGGTTTGGGGTTTATTGGTCTGTGCGCAAGCAGTGATTACCACACTGGCTAGCGACAAGGCAATGAGCATTTTCTTCATATTCTCTTTATATTAATTAGGTTATACGATTCTGTCATAGATGTGCAAAAGTAATGATTTTCTTTGACTCCGTTCCGAATATTCAGCAAAATTAACTACCTTTGCACCCGTATTCGCTACAGGGGTACTTGCTCAACCCCCTTTAATAAAACAAGACAATGATTAAAACCAGACAACAAGTGAGTGTGCTGTTCATGCTTTTCAGCATACTTTTTTGTGTTTGCTTGATTGCAGCAAACATCTTAGAGACAAAGCAGATCTCAGTGTTAGGAATCAGTTTGACAGGCGGCTTGATCGTCTTTCCCGTGTCTTACATCATCAACGACTGCGTGTGTGAGGTGTGGGGATTTGGCAAAGCGCGTCTGTTGATATGGACCGGCTTTGCGATGAACTTCTTCTTCGTGGCGCTCGGTGCGCTCTGTGATGCCATCCCAGGTGCACCTTATTGGTCTAACGACGCTGGCTTCCACGCCATCTTCGGTCTTGCGCCGCGCGTTGCCGTAGCGTCGTTTATCGCTTTCATCGTGGGAAGCTTTGCCAATGCGTATGTGATGAGCAAGATGAAGATACGTGACGGCGGCAAGCACTTCTCTGCACGTGCCATTCTGAGCACCGTGGCAGGCGAGAGCTTCGACTCAATCATCTTCTTCCCGCTAGCCTTAGGAGGCGTGGTGCCCACCGAGGAGCTCCCTAAGCTGATGCTTTGGCAGGTCATTCTCAAGACGCTCTACGAGGTTGTGGCGCTCCCCATCACCATCCGCGTGGTGAAGATGCTAAAGAAGCACGAGGGCGAAGATGTGTATGACAACGGCGTGGACTATAGCATCTGGAAGATCTTCAGCCTCACACCTAGCACCAACGTCACTGGAAACGAGAACCAACAACACTAATCAGCATTTCATCCGTATGGCGTCTATGCGTCATACCCTAATATTCAATCAACATCTATGACAGATACACGTAAAGACGAAGGTCTGAAACAGCTCGGCGCTAAGACCCAATATCGTATGGATTATGCGCCCGAGGTACTCGAGACCTTTGTCAACAAGCATCCAGGAAACGACTATTGGGTGCGATTCAATTGTCCCGAGTTTACCAGTCTGTGCCCTATCACGGGACAGCCCGACTTTGCCGAGATACGCATCAGTTACATCCCAGATGAGCGAATGGTGGAGAGCAAGAGCCTGAAGCTTTATCTGTTCAGTTTCCGTAACCACGGCGACTTTCACGAAGACTGTGTTAACATCATCATGAAAGATCTCATCCGTCTGATGGACCCAAAGTATATCGAGGTGACAGGACTGTTCACGCCTCGCGGTGGCATCAGCATTTGGCCTTATGCCAACTATGGTAAGCCTGGCACCAAATATGAGCAGCTGGCTGAGCAACGTTTTGCTAGCCATCAATAAGCGGCATAGTCACAATCAGCAACATACAATACGCCTCCTTGCGGACAATAGATGTCACAAGGAGGCGTATCGTTTTGGGAAGGTATGGATGTGGTATAATCGTCTTGTTTCAGAGCAGACTAGGTCCATGCAAGGTTCTATATTGGCCATCAAAACTTATAGGTGAGACCTAGAATCACGTATCCGGGCATCTTCTGATAGATCCACGTGCTGGTGTAGTAAGGTGTATAGGACGTGTCCACCCACTGGTAATGGTTGATGTGGAGCAGGTTCTCACCCGTGAGTTTGATGCCCCACGACTTGATTCTATACTCTAGATTGAAGCCAAGGTTCACGCTTTCTTCGTCATAACTTGCGGTATGACCCTTTCGATAATCGGCATGCAGGGTGGCACGCCAGCTCTTATCCGCAATGTGTAGGGCTCCATTGATGTTCCATTCGTCATAGTTGTAGCCGGCATGCGTGAGCGAATAGCGTGCTTTGCTATATTGGTATCCGCCATTGAGCTCGCCATTGAAGATGCTCTTAAACGTGGAGGTAAATCCCAATGAGGTTCTGACGCTGTGCGTTTTCAGCAGATTATCGGCATCGTTGAGTCGGCTGCGATTCTGGTTATATGTGTAACCGAACGTCCACTTGGCTGCAACGGGGATAAACATCAGTCCTTTGCGCCATGAGATGTTGTCATAATACATAGCCATGCGCCCATCATTGCAATAGATCGATACCGAACTGAGTCCCGCTTGGTGGATGTATGGACGCACCATATCCAGATTGAGGATATATCCCATCGTCATATCGAAGAACGACTGCGCCGCTAAGGAGGTCACATGGAAGGAGGATGTCACATTCCACTTGCGATAATAGGGTTTGCTGACGGTGGTTCCGCTTAACATACGGTTGTATCTTACGATTGTGGGCAGGTCAAATAGCTGATCAACGCTATTGTCCTCAAGGCTATAGTTGGCATTAGCCGACCAGCCCACCGTGCTGGAAAATCTGTAGCTTAGGCTCAGATTGGGCATGAACGCCCATTTGTGCTGCGTCAGTCGTGGATCATTGGAACAATACCGAAGCGCAGCGAGCGCAGCCCCTAAGGTATACTGAAAGACGCCTTTGCTCTTGCTCAATGACGCATGAGCTGACAGGTTGTGCGCCGTGAGGTGGGTTTCGTCATAGGATTGGGCCGCTAGGACATAGGAGGTTTGCTGCCGATTGTAGCTATAACTGACCGAGAAGTCGGCATTATAGAGCAGGGCAAACTTGAAGGTGTACCCCACTTCGGGACTGATGCGGCTTTGCAGATACTTCTTATTGCTGCTGATCAGGTAACGATAAGCCACATCGTCTAGCTGGGGTGCTGAGATGGGCAGATAGAGGCTATCCGTCTGCAAGCTGTCACGTTTGTGCTGGTTGGCATAAGTGAAGTCAAGGTTACCGTAAAGCACGCCTTTGCCGAGCTTATAGGTAGCAGCAAAGCTCTGCATGAAGTGCCAGTTATCTGACTGCACACCTTGTTGCGCATGGAGCGGAAGGCTGCCATTGCCCTCATCTAGATACTGCTTGTGTGCCGCAAGGTAATCTACCTGGGTGGCGCCATTAACTTCGAAGCGGTCAGATGGCTGCCAATATTCAGATAGAGACACTCTAGCAAACTGGTGTCTAGAATCTGACACCGCCAACGAATGCATCGTGGTGCTATCTGTAAGGTAGGTTTCGGACACATCACGCTGGGTGCGCTGACCCAAGCGGTTGAACATCAAGTTGCCCTTAATATGAAACTTATCCGATGGTTTATAGTTGGCTGACAACGAGACGAGCCCAGCCTGCTTCTTGAACACATCTGAAGAGGGGTACAGCATCTCCGACTCTTCAGGGCTTATGCTCACCTGGTAACTGTTATTGCCCAAGCCAAACTCAATGCCTCGTACATCTCTCACCAGGTCATCAAACGTCATGATAGAGTTGCCTACATTGTTGCCTGAGAGCAAACCCGTAAGCGACAGCTTCTTTCCGACGTGTATCAGCGTGGCTTTGCCTAGATACTTGTCCTTAATACCGCCTTGGAGGTTGGCATTACCCGTAACGGACCAGTTGCCGTTGGTCTTGATGTTCAGTGCGGTGAGTTCGCGATTGCTATACTGGCCAGCAATGCTCTTATCCTTATAGTGGGTCAAAATCTCCGCACCAGTCATCAGATCGGCATTCATATTGTTGACCAACACACCGTCATCGCCCGAAGACACGAGGTCCTTACCATCGACCAGCAGTTTGTCCATGCCTTTACCTTGGAATGACACCTTTCCTTCCTCAGACACCGTCACCCCTGGCAATCGGCGAAGCACGTCACCCACGTTGTCCTCAGTGCCAATACGAAAATGGTTGGTGTCAAACTTGATGGTGTCGCCCATTATCTTCATACCCGAATAGTGGCCCTTCACCATCACATCGTGTAAGGTATGGGCATCCTCGTGCATCACAATGGTGTAATGGCTACGCACGCTATCCACACGCAGACGCACATCGGCATATCCCAAACTCTTCACGATAAGCCAATCGCCCTTCGTGGTTGCGGCTTTAAAAGAGAAACGTCCGGCTTGATCTGTCAGCGCATATCCTTTCAGAGGAGCCGTAGCGGTGGTGTCGCCACGCAACATTACGGTTACGGAAACCATCGGCTCGTTCTTAGAATCGGTCACCTGGCCTTGGAAAAGACTTTGCGACAGAGCCGTCATCGGGATAGACAATAACAACAATATGCTTGTCCAAAGCAATAAGATAGGTTTATATTCTAAGTTGATTTTCTTCATTCAATTATTGTTCTGAGATGCTCTTCAACTTTTTATTGTTAGCATCTACATACTCATTGTATTGTTCTTCGCTGACAGGCGTTCCTTTTGTTGGTTTTACAATGCTTGCATCGGTAGAATAACTAAAGCTATCAAGGTTGTAAACGAGACTTGGCGTGTATAGTCGAACTATCATTCCAGGCAAGTTGGTTTGCATCATTGGACCAACCGAAATGGGAACATCCAACGTAAACCATGCTGTATATTGTGGAGAATAATACTTAAAATATTCTTCTGTGTAAGTAGCTTTAAAGCATTGCATGCCATTAATCGTTTTTGTTTCTGAAGTTATCTGCCATGGGAAAGGCTTTAGATGCCCAGTTACAAGATAAGTCTTCATGGGGATATCATCATCTACATAAGAACAAAAATAGATCTGCGAAGTGTATATGCTATCTTTTAGGTCAATATAATCTACCAAATGATCCTCCACTAATTGCGTTTCAGTGTTGTCATAGGTCTTTTTACATAAATAGGCTTGTTGATTATAAGTTACTTCATATTTCTTTCTATCTTTTTTTAGGGACTTATTTACATTTTCATCTTCTGTAAATGAATTTAGTTGGGCATTATAAATGCAAGTAATGGTCTTTGTTTGAGCATAGCACTGTAGGATGGTCATACTCCCACAAAGCACCAAAAATGCTATAATATACGTTTTCATCATATCAATAACATTATAAAATTCCATTGGCTAATCAACATAGACCATATTTGATTAGCCAATGGAATTATCTATTTTTTATCTCTTAGTGACTTTATCCTGGATTAGGCGTAACATATGTATGGGTTGTCGTTGTTTGTTCGACAGTTCCATCATCATATATTTTTATCACGATGGTGGTTATTGTAGTTCTCCCATCTTTGTCTGTTGTTTTTATTTCTTTGGTGATGGTGTCCGTAACTTGCCGTCCTTCATCAGTGTTCTGAACTTGCAAACAGGTGGTATTTGCATTAACTACTTGCGGGGCTACTAAACAAAGTCCCATAAACAATGCTACTCGTAAGATTTTTTTCTTCATCATAACAATAGTTTTTTGTTTGGCAATTCGTTTTCGTTATAATAGTACTAACTATTACACTGCAAAGATAAGAACTTATTTAATTACCACCAAGCGTTTTTATCGTTTTTTTCTGATACAATAAGAAAAAACGATAGGGGCTATGAAGCAAAAAGCCAACCCCTGTATTGCGGTACACAAATACAAGAGTTGGCTTATATAAAAATGTATAAGAGGTCTAATGCTTAGAGTTTCTCACCGAAACAAAGGTCGCCTGCATCACCAAAACCAGGCACGATGTATTTGTTTTCGTTCATCCCTGGATCCAAGGCAGCGCACCATATCGTGGTGATTGCTTCGGGGAAGGCGTGCTTCACTGCCTCAATGCCCTCTGGGGTGGCTATAACGGAACACACATGGATATGACTTGGCGTTCCCTTAGAAGCCAAAGCCTGATACCCTAGCGCCATACTTCCACCCGTGGCAAGCATCGGATCTGCAAGAATCAAGGTCTTGCCTTCTATGCTTGGCGTCGCCATATACTCCACATGGATGCCCACCTCATGATGAGCCTCGTCGGTATAGGTGCGGAAAGCACTGACAAACGCATTCTCGGCATGGTCAAACATCGTCAAGAAGCCTTCATGGAAGGGTAGTCCGGCACGCAGAATGGTGGCCAAGACCACTTGGCTTTGCAAGGTTTCCGTAGCACTTACGCCTAGCGGAGTGGTCACGTCGGTGAGCGCATAACTAAGCTGTTTGGATACCTCATAAGCCAAACACTGTCCTACGCGTTTGACGTTGTTACGGAACAAGAGACGGTTTTGCTGATAATCTTTATCGCGCAACTCTGCCATATATTGGTTTATTAAGGAGTGTTGCTCGGATAGATTGATGATTTCCATGCTTTGGTTTATTTGATTTTGTTTTGTTGTGCTTGTTTGTTCACGGCTGCCTGTGCTTGCTTGTTGGCTTCGGTGGCATTGGCTTTGCGGTGATACTGCATCACCTTCTTACCAAAGAGGGCTGCCATTGAGTCGGTGGAGAGGAACACCATCTTACCATCATCGTGCCCCACAGAGTCGTTGGGCAATCGCATTCCCTTCTCATCCACAGTGTCCTTATAGATATAAAGCATGCCATTGAAGATATGCCAACCGGTATAAACGGTCACCTTGGGATATTCCACGGGGCTTTCGTCCTCAAGGGTATTTTGCTTTTGGATGTATCCCACGGGCGAAGCGAGGTTGTGGCTCTTTAGCGTGAAACCGTATTCGCGGGGCACAAAGAGCGCTTCTTTCATCGAATCGGACATCTCCGCAAGGATCTCATCCTCCGTCTTGGTAGCGCTTGGCTTGAGCTTGGGGGTCACTTGGAAGGTCCAAGTGCCTTTGAGCATCTCTAGATTGATGACCTCTGTAGCCTCATTCTTATCGTTTGGGTTAACCACCACAGCCAGTTCGTCACCAATCTCTATTTCGCCAAAGACCTGTTGGTTCTTCATTGCACGAATGATGTTATACTTCACGGGGTCACCACCCACATTAGGCAGCAACACAATGACCGAATCAGAGCATCCGTCACACGCCAATCCGTAAACCGTATTATCTCCTTTGAGTTTCTGTTCGTCACTGATGGCTCCATGATCACCATTCGTTGCCTGGTCATAACAACCCGTAAGCAGCAACACCATCAGCATCATTATTGGGCAAATGTATTTCATTCTTTTCTATATTCGTTTCTTATTGTATTGCAGAGATAATGCAAACGAGCGGAAAGGAAGCTTGTTTCCAGTTTCCCGAGTGCAGCTTATCTTATGCAAAGATAATGCAAACGAGCGGAAAGGAAGCTTGTTTCCAGTTTCCCGAGTGCAGCTTATCTTATGCAAAGATAATGAAATTCGGACGCAGATATGCAATGTTTACATATTTTTAAGGCTTTAGCCCCATTCTTACTTGGCTTTGGGAAGCAGATAGTTTAGAATGGTTTGCATCAGAACGGCTTGCGTTTCGCCACCCTTAACAGCCTCGAAGGGGAAGCCAAGCACCACCGTGCGCCAATGATCCGTGGCGTTTCCACCAAACACTACACCACCACTGAGACCATTCTCGGCATATCTGAAGGCGGTGTAAGCGCAAGGATCAGCAGGCTCGATGGCATCAGGCGACTCCACAACGTACGAGGTCTCGTTGGGACGGTTATAGTATTCGAGCGTCAACGGTTGTGTAGTAAGGGGCGACGGCACTGCCATCACTTCTCCATCAGTTGCCGCCTGATTGTCACGCCACTTGTATTTCAAGATGTTTTGGGCAAATTGGACATCAGCCGACTTACTTGGCGCCAACTCATTAAACCACAAATCAGTGCCCACATAAGCACCCGAAACCAGCACATTGCCCCCCGCCTTACAGTAAGAGGTCAGCGCTTGTTGCATCGTGGCATCGAAAGTCTTAAAGGCAAGCGCCTCACCCGTGAAGCGTCCCTTCTTACTTTGCTTCTGCTTACCTAAAATCACATCCACCGCGCAATAGGCTTTGGGTGAGAGATTGACGTCCAACGCTGCACGCGAAGTGGACACAAAGCTATATCCCGCCTTCAAGATGGCAGCGCCATGGAGTGCTGGATAATCAAAGGTATTGCCTGCAATGAGGAGCTTTTCACAGTTGCCATAACTGTCTCCGAAGCCACCCGAATCATCATCCGTCCAAGGGATGCTGCGTCTAAACTCCTTCATCTTACCCGTGAACGAGATGTCATAGAGATAAGGTACACCATTATCTTTATCTGCTAGGAATCCAGCTTGCTCGTCATCACTGCTGCGGAAGTCGTCAGGCGCACTGATTCGATCAAATCCATTGACCACCAACACGGGCAGATCAGCCTTGCTAGCACTGCTGAAGCCAACCGACAACACCTCTGAAGGGAAGCTCTCGCCACCTTCGTTGACCGCAGTGACCTTGAAACTCACCACTACATCCTGGGGCACTTCGGTGCTAAAGGAAGTCGATTGCACCAATGTGCCATTGTCAAAGTCGCCGTTTCCGATGCGCTTATACACCACATATTGCTTTGCAACGGCTGTGGCTTCAAGGCTATCAACAACTGGTTGCCAACTGAGTTGTACCTTTCTGCCTTTCTGCATGTGGATGGCGAAGTGACTGACGGGCAGCGGTTGCACCACATAATCATATCCGTACGCATCACTGAGGTATTGCAAGACACCCTTATAGACCGCTCTAGACACGGTGAAACGGAATCGCGGATCCAGTCCGTAACGCATATCAGCAAAGTTTTCGTGCGATAACAGTTCGAGCAACATCGCCGGCACACGAGGCTTCCAAGCCTCAAAGTAACGCGAATCCCACATGCCGCGACGTGTCCAACGAGGTTCGTAAAGCGCCCGAACGTCATGTGTGATGCTCGACAACACCAGGTCGCAGAGGTCGTGATTGGCTTCGCGAGAGGTGCCATCGGCAAAGACGCCATCATAACGACTCACCTGATAGATACCCAACGTGCCGATGATAGAGTCGCCCTTCACCGTTCCAGCATCCGAGTGGAAGGCAAATGAGAGATCCACAGGGATATTCAAGCCCTTCATATCGGGCGCCGCCTTGGTGCCACCAGCAAGGTAATTGACCCAAGCGCCGCGGTTCTTGTAGTCGTCACCATAGTCGTCACGTCCATGATTGGGCGACCAGATACTGTCAGGGATGCCCGCCCACTGCATATAGTAGCGCGCACCCTCTAGATAACGCGGATAACCACTCACCTGATAAGCATATTCGATGCGTGGCTGCCACTGCGAACGAGGTGTGCGCATGCTGCTACGGTTGGTCTTGGTGTTAGGAACGATGCTATCAATCTCGGCTCTTCTGCCGATGTTACCCATGCCGCCACCAAAGCGCACCGCGTCGGCAGTGACCACCTTGCCGTCAGATGCTAGGTTGCTCAGCACCACTTTACCCGACGCGCCCTTATCAAAGGCAAACGTACCGAGGTAGATCCAGGTGCCACCGCCCATAGTCTGATTGACCGTGAAAGCCGTTTTGCCATCCTTATGGTAGACGGTGTAATGGGCTTGCGTGGTGCTATTGGGTAGCGAATGATAAGATACGTACACACCATACCGTCCTTCTTCCGGAATGGATGGTGTCCAAGTGACGGTGCTCAGATGCTCTTTGGCAGTGGTGGTAGCAGTCTGTCGGTACGTACCCTCTGTGAATGGATTCTCAAAATCGACATACATCCGGCGGCGATAAGCAAATCCCACCTCCTCGCCGGTCTGCCAAGGCGATGCGCCATCGTGCTCCTCGTAAGCCGAGGTAGCCAAACCGCCATCATTATCCACCACCACTTCGTGTGCATTGAGATCCCTCTCACGTGGCGTCAGCACCGTAGCGCCAGCGTTCTCGAGCATCGGGATGAGGAAAGGCAACACATAGCTCTGTGTGTACTTGTCCTCCACGGTTTGAAACATACGTGCTCGTTGCCATCCCCAACGGTTCAGCGCCAACTCAAAATAGTTGCCATGGCTCTGCCACATGGCGATATGGCGATTCTGCAAACCGCGTGTCAGAGTGTAAGGGCGATCAAGCGGTGTGACAAGCGGTGTCTGCTCTGGATAGGTGAAAGCCGGCCGCTTGTCCGCTGCGGCTTGATAATAGCGCGGCACAAGGCTCTCAAGCGTTTTGCCATCAGTCATGACGTGTATCGAATCGGGCTCATACTGATTGCCGAACACGCTAGATAGGTCGGCTTTCATCTCTCTGCAATTGTCCTTTCTCACGGGAATGTAAGACAGATTGCGGTTAGCAAAGAGCGTGATAGCATGATCGCTGCGGTGACACGAGTCCACAACGAGCGGACCGGTCTGCACTCCAACGGCATATTTCTGAAAAACCTGAACGACAGCACGGCCTTCCTCTGCGGTCAGCTGTTGTGCTGCAAGAGGCAAGGGTGAAGCGAAGAGGATGCCAATGGTTGATAGTAATAACGATTTTCGCATAGTAGTTGGGTCAATAAGTCATGCTTCCACGATATTTGGGAAGCCGTAAACGATAGCACAAAGATAGCAAATTATTTTGACGGAATCACCTATCTGTCAGCATTTTTGAGGCAAACGTAGGATTTCCGTGCTCCATCTCTGCATAGAAGTTAAAAGGCTGGACTCCAAGAAGGAATCCAGCCTTTCATCTTATGTGTAGTATAACCCTCGTTAGGGTACGACTTAGGATCTTACCAACCTAAGTTCTGCTTGTTGCTCTTGTTCAGATTGAGCTCATTCGTAGGTACTGGGAAGAGGTAATACTTCTTATCATACTTACGTGCCTTGGTGCAAACCACCATATACTTGTTTGCATCCACATCCACAGCGCAGTCGGCTACGTTCGTGAGGTTAGCTCCGAGGTAGATGTTAGGATTGTTGTCAGTATCCAGCTTATCCAACTGATGCCAACGAACAAGGTCCCAATAACGATACCAGTTGTCCGTTACCAGCTCGCAGCGACGGCAACGACGGATCTCCCAAAGCAGATTGCTTACCCCCATGTTGTTGGCTGGGTCAGCCTCTGGATTGAGTGTAAGAGCAGGAACGTCGCCACGCTTGAGCAAGAGGTTCACGGTGTTGTCCAGATCGTTCTGCGTGATGGTGCCAAGCTCAGCCTTTGCTTCAGCAGCGTTGAGCAATATCACAGCATACCAGTAGAGCGGAGCATCGGTGTAACCAGTCGTGGTGTTGGTACGATAGTAAGCATCGAGCGTGAGGTTATCATACTTGCTGATGGTGTAACCGGTAGATGAGGTCATCAACGCGCCTTCTGCCACACCATTGCTGTTCACACGCGCCCAGCTATGTCCTTTGAGACAGATGATTGAGTCGACCAAGATGCTCAGACGTTTGTCGCGTACAGAGAGCGGCTTCGCAATAGAATAGTTGTTATCTTTGTTCACCACAGCCTTGTCATCCTTATCTAGAGAGGTGGTGGCAAGCGGTTTGCCATCCTTGAAGAGGAATGCGTCAAAAGCGTCTTTGGTGATACCCCACTGCTCCGTAGAACCGCAAGTGTAATCCACCAAACCGTGCATCACAAGGTCTTTCTCATAGTTGCGGTAGAAGATCACTTCTGCGCTAGAGCCCAGTGCAAGCGAGTTGTACACCTCGCCATAGTTTTTGGTCAGTTCGTACTTACCCGAGTTGATCAACTGATCTGACGCATCGGCAGCCTCTTGGAGATATTTCTTCGCACGACTGAGGTCAGGTGCTTTGCCGTTTTCAGTTTCCGTGCGATACTTAGCGAATGTACCTTCATAGAGACACACATCGCTCTTCATTGCCAAAGCCATGTGGCTGCTCCACTTGGTCTTGTCGCTCACGGTGCTGAGGTTAGCTGCAGCATAGTCGAGGTCGTTGAGCACAGAGTCCATCACCACATCGCGGTCGGTGCGTGCGCCGTATACGTGCTCATCGTCAGGATTGGTAATCACCTCACTGAGCCATTCCACGTCGCCATATTCACGCACTAGCTGATAGTATTGCCAAGCGCGATTGAGGCGAGCCACAGCCGTATAGTAAGCCTTATCCTTAGCGGAGAGATCCGATGTGGCTACGTTCTGTATCACATAGTTGGCGCGGCGCACCTCCTTGAAGCCATCGGTCCAGTAGGTTGAGGTACTGGGCACGGTGGTGAAGGTCCAGTTGTCAAAACCAGAGTTGCCCTGATCGTCACTTAGGCTCTTAAAGTAGAACCAACCATAAGCGCCCTTCTGACTATAGCCGATATAGTTGTCATAAAACTTATTGGTGTAACTCTCTACGTCGTTAGAGTTGCTCCAGAAGTCATTGCCATTGATAAAGGTATCGCGCGGATTCTTTTCGAGCATATCATTGCAGCTAGTCAGCAAGCAAGCTGCGATACCGATAGAGAACAATATTGTATTTTTCATCATTCTTTTCTTTTAAGTTATCACTCTGTTTAGAAGTTCACCTGTAGGCCCACTGACCAAGAGCGGGTGATAGGATAGGTACGTCCCCATGTGCCATAGCCATAAGTGCCCGATGGTCCATTGTTCATTTCTGGGTCAATTGGGATATTCTTGGCGCCATTGTGCAACAGACAGAGGTTGTTCACGCTTGCATAGAAGCGCACCTTCTGCATGTAGACCTTGCGTGTGAGCTTCTCAGGCAGGGTGTAACCCAAGGTGATGTTCTTCAGACGAAGGTAAGACAAGTCCACCAAGTACTTGGTTTGTGGGTAGTAGTTGTGACAACCGCCTATTGCTGCGAGCGCTGCTACGTTACCAGCATACTCGTTACCTGGGTACAGACAAGGATAATCGTTGTCCTCAGAGATGTTGATCACACCATTGTCTGGGTCATACACGTTGTAGCTGGTCTGGTTAGAGTAGATAGCCAAGTCGGCTTCACGCATCTCTGGGAAGGCGAATGATGACTGGGTCCACATCGAACGCTTGCCCACGCCTTGGAAGAACAGGTCGATATCAAATCCCTTGTAAGAGCCACCGATATGGAAGCTATACTCGTAACGAGGCATAGTGTTACCGATAACCTTGAGGTCACCATGGTTTTCGAGTGTTCCGTCACCGCCAGTGATCTTGCCGTCACCGTCGAGATCCTTAAACTTGATATCACCAGGACCATAAACAAAGTTGTCAGTCTGGATACCTGTCTGGTCAGCTACACCTTCTTTATAGTTCCATGAGCCATCCGCATTCTGACCATTGAAGTCGTCTTCGGTAAAGTAACGATCCGTTTCAAAGCCCCAAATGTCTCCCCAAGTCTCGCCTTCGTAGGCATACATCTTGGCGTTATAGTCAGTATCGATACCACCGGTGTGGCCGATGATCTTAGAGTCGTTGTTCCACTTGGTAATCTTCGACTTCGAATCGCCGATATTGAAGTTAGCGTAGAGGCCGAGATCCTTATTGAGTTGCTTACGCCAATTGAGGCTAAGTTCCCATCCGCGTGTACGGAGCTGTCCGGCATTGGTATAAGGTGCCGATGCACCCACGGTGCCAGGAAGAGCCTTACCCGGTGCTAGCATATCGTTGGTGAGGCGCTGATACCAGTCAAAGGTGAACGTCAGCTCATCACGAAGGAAGCTAAGGTCGATACCTACGTCCGTGGTCTTGATGCGTTCCCATGTCAATGTGGGGCTCACCCATGTAGGCATGTCAAACTGATTGACGCGTGTGTTGCTGCCATCGAGCCAATAGGTGTTGCTTGCAGCGATAGGAGAGATGGTGGAGAGGAACATATTGTCGCCCACAGCCTCGTTACCGATCTCACCATACGAGAAGCGCAGCTTACCATTATTAATATAGTCGTGCAGATTGTTCCAATAAGCTTCCTCTGTGAAACGATATCCTAAAGAGAAAGAGGGGAAGAAAGCCCACTTGTCACCAGCTGGGAAGCGAGAGCTTCCGTCGTAACGTCCATTGAGTTCGAGCAGATAGATACCCTTGTAATCATAGTTGATACGTCCAAAGTAACCTGCTGTGGCACGGTCGCCGGTAGACGAGTTGAGCGTAGCCTTGGTCAGATCGCCATAAGCGAGGTTGATCTCAGGATAGTTTTCATCGTAAAGCTGGGTACGGCGCACATAGAAATAGTCGGAGCGATAGCTTTCGCCATTGACACCCGCCATCACGCTGAGGTTGTGTGCATCGTTCCATGAGTGACTATAATTAAGGTAAGCATTAGCTGTCCAACGGCTTGCCTTGGTGTTGTTACGCGTTGCGTTGGTGGTAGAGCTCTGCACGATGTAGGTAGGAGAGGTTCCGGTCCAGTTCATACCATACACGGTGTGGTTGCTCGACTTGAAGTTGGTGTTCTCCGTTTGGAAGGTATAATCCACGTTCAAGGTCAAGTCCTTGGTGATATGGGCGATGGCGTATGCGTTCATACGGAGCACATCGCGCACGGTAGTCATACGGGTGGCTTGCTTCTGCATCGCTATCATACGATAGTCGAGTGTCTCGCCGTCTTCGTCCACGATATATCCTGATGGGATAAAGAATGAACCCCAACGCCAGATATACTGGTAGATGTTGTTGTATGAGTTAGCACGACTCATGTTACGACGTGTAAAGTTGATACGTGCACCAAAGGTCAACCAGTCGGTCAGGTCCGAACGCAGGTTGAGCGTCATGTTATAGCGGTCGCGTTTGCCTGGGTTAAACTTCATCAGATCCTGTTTGTAGTTGTAGCCCATAGCTGCGTAGAACGACGTTTTGCCACTTGAGCCGCTCACAGAGATGTCGTGGCTAGATGATGGTGCCGCGTTGTCATACCAGATGTCTTGGATATCATAGTCGGCATAGTAAAAGGTCTTACTACCATTAAAGTAATAGTCGCCCACATTGTTATCATCCACATAGGCATTCATCTGGCTATAGCCCTTCTTACCGCTGTGCTGCTCCTTCCATTTCTGTGCGTAAGGCAGCAGTTCGTCAAAGTACATACCGAAGAGTTCCACTGATCCGTTGCCCTTACGAGCCTTAGCTTGCATGGCTGCGGTGAGCTGTGTAGGCACGTCGGGATAGTCGGGGAGCACCGTTGCTTTGTCCCAAGCGAAGTTGCCATTATATTTCACCGAGATCTTATCGCCCTTATTGGCTTGCTTGGTGGTGATCAGAATCACACCGAAGGCAGCACGGCTACCATAGATAGATGATGAAGCGGCGTCCTTGAGAACCGAGATCGAAGCGATATCGCTTGAGTTGATCATCGAGAGGTCGTCGGTAGGCACCCCATCCACCACGATCAGAGGGTTAGAGGTCTGTGAGTTGGACAACGTACCTAGACCACGGATGCGGATGCTAGGCTGAGAGTCGATGTCACCACTGCTGTTCAGGATGGTCAGACCAGGCACAGCACCTTGCAAAGCCTTAGCCACATCTTGCTCGGGACGTGAAGACAGGGTCTTGTCTAGGTCCACATTGGATACCGCACCGGTGAGGTTGACCTTCTTCTGTTGGCCATAACCCACCACCACAAGCTCGTCCAGCTGGGCATTGTCATCTTGCATAACCACTTTCATGTTAGGAGATGCAACGACGTTAGCCGTCTTATATCCTACGTATGAAACGCGGAGCTTGGCATTGGGAGCAACGTTCAGTTCGAAGTTGCCATCGATATCGGTCACGGTACCTCTGGTTGTGCCCACTTCGATGATACTGGCGCCGATGATTGCTTCACCCGAAGCATCCACGACACGTCCTTTAATCACTGTGCTACTCTGAGTAACATCCTGTGGCTGAGGGGCGGCCATGACGTAGTTGCCAGTCAGTCCAGAAGCTAGAAATAGTGCTCCTAAGAGAGCCCACTGTTTTTTCATAAGCTTGCGATTTAATAGTTAGATGTTATTTGTTTGCTATTTGTTGCAAATTTATGTAAAAATTAGGAGAAGTCAAAATATATTTCGATATATTTCGTCGTTGACTTGTTAATTTGTTTGTATTTCTTTTGCAATTCGTAACACATCGTTTCCTCCGACGGGAAAGTCAAATTAATCTCACGTTTATTTGGCGCTATTATGACTAATTCGTATCTTTGCAACAATAATAACTAGTAAATAGCTTAAAAAGAAACAGATGGAGATTACCCAACGATTTATCAATTACACTAAATTCGATACACAGTCGGCTGAGGATTCGCAGACTGTGCCTAGCACTCCCAAGCAGCTTATCTTTGCAAAGTATCTGAAAGAGGAGCTCGAACGTGAAGGACTGGAAGACGTCGAGATGGACGAGATGGGCTATATCTATGCCACATTGCCTGCCAACACCAAGAAGAAGGTGCCCACCATCGGCTTTATCTCTCACTATGACACGGCACTTGACGCCAGCGGAGCCAACATCAAGGCACGCATCGTGGAGCAGTATGACGGCAACGACATCGAGTTGTCACCCGGCATCGTGTCCTCACCCAAGATGTTCCCCGAGCTTCTGGCTCACAAGGGCGAAGACCTCATCGTCACAGACGGCACCACGCTCCTTGGCGCTGATGACAAAGCGGGCATCGCAGAGATAGTACAGGCGATGTGCTACCTGCGCGATCACAAGGAGATAGAGCATGGCAAGATTCGTGTGGGATTCAATCCGGATGAGGAGATCGGTATGGGTGCTCACCACTTTGACGTAGAGAAGTTTGGTTGCGAGTGGGCCTACACCATGGACGGTGGCGACCTGGGCGACCTAGAGTATGAGTGCTTCAACGCAGCCTCAGCTAAGGTGACCATCCACGGCATGAGCGTGCACACAGGATATGCCAAGGGTAAGATGGTCAATGCCTCTCGCTTGGCATGCGAGTTCAACAATATGATTCCTGAGACTGATATCCCAGAAACCACAGAAGGCTACCAAGGCTTCTATCATCTTTTGGGTATCAACAGCCATTGTGAGGAAGCCAAGCTATCATACATCATCCGTGACCACGACCGCGGTCACTTTGAGGATCGCAAGAAGTTTATCCTGCAATGTGTGAAGCGCATCAACGAGAAATACGGAGAGGGCACTTGCGAGGTGGTGCTGAACGATCAGTACTACAACATGCTAGAGAAGATTGATCCTGACAACATGCACGTGATCGACTTGGTGCTCAAAGCCATGCACGAGACAGGCGTCACACCTAAGGTAGAGCCTATCCGCGGCGGTACCGATGGTGCACAGCTGAGCTACAAAGGTCTCCCCTGCCCTAACATCTTCGCTGGTGGTGTCAACTTCCATGGCCCATACGAGTTTGTCTCAGTGCAGGTAATGGAGAAGGCTATGCAGGTTATCATCAAGATCTGCGAGCTCACCGCCCAGTACAACGACTAATCTCAGGCGGGTTCTATACCATCAAAGGCAATTTATAGAACCCATCTTTTAAAGACATCAAAGGTTGCAAACTCCCTTGATCAAGCATCTTGTTTTTATTCTCACACCTTACACAACCCTCAAGAGCTTGATCGTTTGCAACCTTTTTCATGCCCTTTTCTGAGCTAAGAGTGGCTCTGAGAAGATGCCAAACGTCCCCGGTCAGCACAAGAAATAATTTATTTTTCATCAGAAATCAATTTATTTTTCTCTGAAAATTAATTTAATTTCTGTTCCAATACGTGCGCTATCACATCATGATAGAGCCTCCGCAACATCGTCATAGAGCAGAAAATGCCCATAAACAATAGCTCCCTTCGCCATCGTGAAGCCACGATGAGGAAGGGAGCGATATGTTTTCTGAGGGTGATGCGGCATCTGCTAGAGAGCGGCGCATCTACCTTCAGCAAATAATCAAAATCTTATTCGAAAGGATTCTCCGTTGGATAAGGGAGCGATTTGGGCTGGTTGTAAGCCACATCCTTGATGCCGAGGTATCTGAACAGTTCGAAGAGATACTTGCCTACATGCTCAAATGCCACTGCGCCGTGGTGAGGATAGCGCTTCTCTACCAACACGTGACGATAGAAGCGACCCATCTCTGGAATGGCGAAGATACCGATACCACCAAATGAACGTGTAGGTACATCGAGCACCTCACCCTCAGCGATGTATGAACGGAGGTCGCCGTTGCTGTCGCATTGCAGACGATAGAAGGTCACAGGGCTAGCAGCGATATCGCCTTCAAGGGTACCACGGGTGAAGTCGGGTTTGCCACCGTTCTCCAACAGACGGTTCTGGATGAGCTGATACTTCACGGCACGGTTGGCGCACATCTTGCATGAAGGTGTGTTACCACAGTGGAAGCCCATGAAGGTGTCGGTGAGCTTATAGTCGTACTTGCCCTTGATGTCCTCATCGTAGATATACTGAGGTACAGAGTTGTTGATATCGAGCAACGTTACGGTGTCGCCAGAGATGCACATACCGATGTATTCGGACAGAGCGCCATAGATATCCACCTCACATGACACGGGGATACCACGGCTTACAAGGCGGCTGTTGACGTAGCAAGGCTCAAAACCAAACTCCTTAGGGAAGGCTGGCCAGCACTTATCAGCAAAGGCTACATACTGACGTGAACCCTTATGTGCCTCAGCCCAGTCGAGCAAGGTGAGCTCAAACTGTGCCATGCGACGGCTTAGGTCTGGATAATAGCGACCTTCGCCCATCTCCTTGGCCATATCCTCGCATACGCTGTCGATGCGTGGGTCGTTAGCGTGCTCACGATAAGCCACGAGCAGGTCGAGCTCTGAGTTTTCCTCAACCTCTACACCCAGCTCATAAAGGCCCTTGATAGGTGCGTTACAAGCGAAGAAATCCTGTGGACGAGGACCGAAGGTGATAATCTTCAAGCCTTTCAGACCGAGGATGGCACGAGCCACGGGTACAAAGTCGGCTATCATCTTAGCGATATCCTCTGCCGTACCTACGGGATAAGAAGGGATATAACCCTTGAGGTGACGCATACCGAGGTTGTATGAGCAGTTGAGCATACCACAATAGGCATCTCCACGACCATTGATCATGTCGCCATCGCCCTCAGCTGCAGCAACAAACATACAAGGGCCATCAAACTCTTTAGCGATCAGTGTCTCTGGGGTCTCAGGTCCGAAGTTGCCAAGGAATACCACCAAGGCGTTGCACTCAGCTGCCTTCACTTCGCTGACAGCCTTCAGCATGTCTTGTTCGTTCTCTACGGTGGTCTGGCAGTTGAAGATTTCGCCCTTATACTCTTTCACGATGTTCTCACGGCGTTGTGTACTCAGAGCGATTGGGAAGCAGTCGCGGCTCACGGCAATAATACCAAGCTTTACCTGCGGAATATTAGTACTTGTCATAATGTTTTGTTTTGATGTGTCTAGAAGATTCTAATTATTTTATTTTCACTTCACAAAGGTAAAACAAAAAAGACTAAATCACAAAGAATTTAGTCTTTTTATTATAGAAGTTTAATAGTGCGTGGCGTTTTCACCACACCCCTTTAACACTCATGCGGGTCTTCCGTTTGGGTTTCTTCTTATCTGATCACCACTTTGTAGGTAGCTTTCTGTGCGCCCTTGGTCACCTGGAGGATGTACACACCCGCCTTGAACGTAGCCGTCGAGAGCGTCTGCGCGGTGAGCGTAGCCACCTTCTTGCCATCGGTAGCGTAGAGAGCAGCATGGTCAAAGTAGCCTTGGATCTGAAGGGTGTGCCCCTTTGCATCCACGTTCACAGCTAGAGCCTTATCTGCAAAGGTGCTCTTGATAGCCGTCACGCTGCAAGGTGTGGATAGAGGTGACACACGACCGTCGGTATAATAAGCCTGAACTGCATACTCAGCGGTGCCTGTGGTGAGCGGATCGTTGTCCACATACTGGAGGTAAGGAGCATAGACGGCAGTGGTATTGAGCCATTCACCATTGCGATAGACGTTGTATGCCAAGAGCGTATGGTCCAATGTGGCTGCGGGCGCGGTGGTTTGCTCGGTGATATTGGCACGGATGGGCCAGATGCAGTAGGCGCGGTTGCCGTCCGTGTTGTCCTTATTAAAGTCGTAGATGGTCTGCCAAGTCTCGCCTTCGTCCTCCGAATAGAGGTCGGTGACGCCAGTGATGTAATCGTCAGAGCTTGACTGGTAATAGAGCGGACTCTGTTGTGCATCGTAATCGTGGATGCGCACAGCCACACGATAATCTACGGCATCTTGAATCAGAACTGGATTGTCCAGCACCACGGTACATGGATAGGCGTTGCTAGAGGCATCTGTGGCAAACGATTGACGCGCCACTTCCACGCCATCGGCATAGATAACGGCTTCTGCCTTGGTGCTCTTAGCCGAATAGAGTGATGGATCGTCATAGACAAACGAGGTCACCGAGGTGATGTATCGTCCCACATGCTGTGACAGTTTCTCTGCGGGGAGGTCGATAGCCACCATCAGCGGTTTGCCTTCATTACCTATATTATAGTCGGCTAGGACGTTGGAGTTGCATAGATAGGATGCTTCATAAGCCTGCATACTATTCTGCCAAATGAGGTTCACCTTATTATTACCAGTGGTTGCGGTGACGCCTTGTGGCGCTTCTCCTGTAAGGGTGTTGGCCACGGTGACATAATCCAGTGCCCAGCGCAGTTGGCCCTTGCCTTCGCCATGTGCGTTGAAACGAATCTGGAACGCCTTACCGCCAAGCTGTGGAAGGTCCACCTTGTAGAAGTTCCATGCATATGGGGTCACTGAAGCAGCGTTGAGGTCATACACCGAAGTCCAGTTCTCTCCGTCAAGCGAGTATTCCAGCGAGAGGATATCCGACGAGAGGTCTTGGCGCTTGGCATTGACGTAGGTCATATTGCCATAGAACACCACGTAAGGATCGGTGAGCTGGGTGGCGTCAAAGAAGCGGCTGGTGAGCGTAGCTTCGTAAGGCTCGTCCGAGGTGTTGGTTATGGAAGCAAAATAGGTGTTGTTCTCGAAGTTGCCTCCTGCTACGTTCCACATCAAGATCTCACCCTGTGCACCACTAACCAGTTCCTTGGTCCAGTAATTGGTGGCGAGACTCTGGCTCTCAAAGTCGTCGGTCATAGGCAGTGCGTAGGATGAGGGCAGTGACAGGCTCACCGTCTCTGAAGGAGGCGAAGCCACTGTGTCGTCACCTTTGGTGTATTGGCAGATGACATAAGCCTCATGTGAACCAGCCTTAGCGGGGAGCTGCACCTTCACCACGTCTTGACCTTCCACGTCAGAGGCGAGGATGCTCTGTTTCAGCGAGCCGTCCACGTAGAGGTCATATTGCTTGAGAGTCAAGCCTTCGGATTCCATAGCGGCTTCCCAAGAGATGGTCATCTGGTTCAGCGCGCTAGCGTACATCTTCACATCGTCCACCCCAGGCGCCATCTCACCATTGGGATCGATCTGCAGATACCATGAGGTGAAGTTGCCATAATTGTTGTTATATCCCACAAGCGTCTGACCATTGGCAGCCACGCTGACGGGTATAGCGGATGTGTTGATAACCTCGCTATCCACATTGGGGGCGAAGGTGTTGCGATAATAGTCCATATCCACCATCACATATTGGTCCATTGACCAGTAATAGGTCTTGGTGAGATACTGCTTATTGTCGGTCACCTGGCAGAAGAAGTTGCCTTCATCGTCAATGGTAAGTCCCTTTGCCTCATACGCATCGGGCACCGTGATGGCAATGGTGGTCTGATCCACCACATCGTAGACGCCTATCTGAGGAAGCGAAGCGCTGTTGATATGTACCAAGACATATCTGCCATTGCTGCTAATAGCGGTGGCTGCACCATTCCATATGTTGCTCACGTCCACGTCAAGGGTCACCTCGGTACACGCATCAGGGCTAGTCCACACGGCAGGACGGCTCACACCGTTATAGCTCACCGTACCCACTGCCACCTTTCCGTCGGCTGAGAGGGCACTGACTGAGCCGATGCTGGATGCTCCTGGTAAGGCATATTCATAATAGGTATAGGTATCTTGGGTGGCATCATATCGCCAGCCGCATGGCACACAAGCCATATAGCCGCGGTAGAGATAACCGGCAATGGTGTTGCCATCGGCTGAAAGGGCATTGGCATAGGTGCCATCAAACTCGTCTGAGAGTTCTTCTACATCATGGCTACCAAGCCCGAGCTTGGTCACCTCATCGTTGCGCCACACGGCGGCGCTGACAAAGGTGTATGTGTAAGGGGCTGACCAGTCGTCACCGGGGAAGTACTTGGTGAGGTTGGGGTCTTTCACGGCACCTACTATCACGCTGTCGTCATTGATAGATAGGAACTGTCCGCACTTACTGAGGTCGGACTCGTCATACGACGTTGCCCACTGCTGTTTCTTGGAAGATGCACTCCACACGTAGCTATGGAAGGCTTCGGTGCTGTAAGTGGATGCGTTGCCCACGACATATTTGCCGTTTGGCGAGATGGCGCGTACCATACCATCACCTAAGGACAGGCATTGGTCTGCGGTGGTTTGTGCCGTAACGGTGGTGGCAACACACATCGCAAGACCGAGCAGGGATATGGGTAAAGAATATTTCATAAACTAAGATGGTTGTTAAATAAAGGTGTTGACACGCTATCAAGTGTCAGCGGAGAAACAAAAAATGCCATATACCCTTGTGAAACGTTCGGTGTGGTTTCGCTTAGTGGTATATGGCATTATGGGGGAGGAGGTTATTTGCTTTCTTCTGCAGCAGCAGCCTCAGTGCTATCGTCAGCGTTTTCGCCTTCAGCAGGAGCTTCCTCGGTTTCAAAATCGGTGACGCCTGCCTTCACAAGAATATCGTACCATTGGAGCAACTTCTTGATATCGCTATTGTGTACGCGGTCGCGGTCAAAGTTGGGGAGCACCTCTGCAAAGTAGTCTTGAAGCTCTTGAGCCGAAGCCTTGCGCCAGTTGAGTGAACATACCTTGCCTTCTTCCTTGTCACGCACCTTTGCAAGGATGTCTCCCAAAGGTACATCTTCAGCATCGGTGTACATAGCGATATCGGCAAGACTGGTTACTCGGTCTGTAGCGAAAGCGGGTTGGCGACGATGGGTTTCGTCCAGTGCCTCAACGATGAGATTGTTTCGTCCTCTGTTCACTAACTTATACAGTCCGGGGCGTCCTGCAATTGAAAGAATAGTTTGTTGCATAATTCTTCTGTTTCTTTATTTTATTTGATTTAATATGTTCTCTATCTGTGGGTGCAAAGGGGTGTTGCCATCATTGACTATCTCATAGTGGCTTCGCCTCAGTACCTCTTCCTGTGACATTTGGCGGTCGATCCACGCTTGCGCCTTGGCTTCGCTGATGCCGTCACGCTGCATGATGCGATTGAGGCGCACGCTCTGTGGGGCTGTGACGCACACCACCTTGTCGGGATGGATACGCTCATCAAACTTGCTATCAAAGAGGATGGCGCTCTCTATCCACTCCTTACCTGATGCCAAGAAATCTTGCGCCACCATCGGATGGATAATCTCGTCCACCGCCAAGGCGTTGCTGGGCGAGGCTAACAGGTATTGGGCCAAAGGCGCTTTCTGCAAGATTCCATCTGGAAAAAGGTCGACACCCACTAGCTGCGAGAGCTGTCGCTGTAGGGATGTGCTGGTTCGCATGAGGTGCTTAGCGGCTGCGTCACAATCGTACACGGAGATATGATAGGACTGTAACTGCTTGCAGACATACGACTTTCCACTGCCTATTCCACCTGTTATTGCTATAATCATTGCTTGGTATGAACGTATCGCCTTGTGCCTGATTGTCAGCAATCGGCTGGCTTTGTGCAAAATTTGCAGACAAAGGTATATAAAAAACGTTGAATAGCCACGTTAATGTACAAAAAACTTACCCTTTGGCAAGGATTAACGTGGAGCAAGGGATGGGAGAATGATACGTATGGCTTTGCTTCACTAAGGCGCGTGGCTGACGAGAACAAGGCTATAAAGACGCAAAAAGCGACCTTCTCTAGAGGAGAAAGTCGCTTTCTGCGTGATATGTGTTAGGGTTTGATACGATGGTTAAAGCAAGGGAAACTGATCTGAGAGCAGGTCTTGCTTGCGCGTGATGACCACATCGTCATACATCATCATGATGATGTCTTCGTCATACTGGCCAATGTTCACTGGGTTCTCAATGCCGTGGATGTTGTTCAAGATCAGTTTGACAAAGTCGACACCGGCTCCATAAGCATGGAGATAGGCTCCGCCAAAGCGTGGATTAATTTCGGAGAGATAGTATTCGCCATCTTTGATGAAGAAATCCATATCGCATGGGCCATTCAACTCTAAGACGGAGCACACCTGACGGATAAAGGCAAAGAGCTTTTCGTCCTTGAACGAGATGGTCTTGCTAGCGCCACCGATGCGGCTCTCTATCTTCTTCTTACTGAAGGCTGCCACGGCTTGATGGCTGATGCAGTCGACATAGACGTCGGCATCGCAGTCGCCACCGGTCATCAGCTCTTGGATGATATACTGGAACTTGCCATCATTAAACTTAGCTTCGGCTTCTTCCCAGCTGTTTACCTTACCGATGCCTACGCTGCCGCTACCCGATATGGGTTTCATAAATACGGGGAAGCTCACCTCGCCACGCTCCAAGCCTTCCTTCAGACCTTCTAGGGAGTTGTAGGTAAGCACGGTACGCACACCTTTGCTATGGAGATACTTGAACATCTCGTACTTGTCAAAGCACAGATGTGCCGTCCATGCGGCAGGACAAAGCGGCAAGATGCCTCGCTGAAGGAGCTGTTCACGATGCTTTGCTAGCAGTTCGATCTCGGGATCGATAACCGTTGTGATGGCTTTGATAGCGTTCTGCTCACAGATATCAAGGATGGTATCAAAGTAAGTGGGGTCGTCTATGCGCGGCACAAGATAGGTCTTGTCAGCAAAGAACAACGCGGGTGCCACCGGACTGAGGTCGGTTGCAACAATGTTACCGCACCCTTGCATAGACTGACGGAAGTTCATCAATAGCTTGGCACGTCTTCCTACGCTGCAAAACAAGATGTTGTCTCCTTGCGCTAATGACGCGTTAGGGTTATTTACAGGCTGTTGTGGGTTAATATTAGAGGCTTGATTATGCGACATAGCGAAGCCTCCTTTCTATCGTAAAGTGTTGATTTACAGTCGATTTACCCCCCCCAATTGACTTGTTACGGCTCGTAAGGATGGGCTTCGCTGGGTTTCCTACTACTTTCATGTTATTGTTGATTTGATTAATTATTACACTTCCAGCGCCAATGGTACACCAGCTACCTATCTCTACGCACGGAATGGCACACGCACTGACACCTATCAAGGTACCTTCGCCCACATGTACACCGCCACAAAGGGTGCTATGGGGAGCTAGGTGACAATAGTCGGCCACCACACAATCGTGGTCCACCGAGGCGCCCGTGTTGATAATGCAATGCTTTCCTATCACGGCATGAGCGTTGATAACGGCTCCAGGCATCACCACGGTGCCTTCACCAATGGTAGCTGAGGGCGAGATGACCGCTGAAGGATGGATCGCTGTACCGAAGTGGCACTGCAATCGGGACACAATCTGCTTACGTATGGCATTGTCACCGATGCTGATAATCATAGGAGAGAGGTCTGCCGCATCATGTAAGACGGGCACACCCATCAGCTGTTCAGCCATCGGATTATCGTCCACAAAGGCTTCCACATGACCACCATTGGCTTCGATAATCTCCTTAATCACCTTTCCGTGACCACTTGCTCCGTATAGATACATATCAGATGATGTCGTTTTAATATATTCTAGTTGTTTCTTTAATCTGTTCTAGTTACTTCTGCTCGATGAGATAATCCACCTGGTTGACCACCAAATGGGCATCACGCACGCCGTTAGGTGACGCTACAAGCTTGGGGTGACACCGATCCTTGACACCTTGGGCTATCTCGTTATAGTCCACTACCACTCGGAAGCCGGTGGGAAGGAAACTCTTCTTATCCGGTGTCTTGGGCATCTGCTTGAGCTTATTGGCCCCTACAACAAACTGCACACCTACCGAAGCGGGGAACGTACGCACCACCTTGTCGCTAGGAAGGTTGATACACTGTATAGGAACCATCACCGTTTCCTCCGTTAAGATATCGGCGTAAAACTCGGCTTTGACCTGCGTAGGGATACACTTCACGCCTTTGATCTTGTGAAGAGGCAGCGTTGCCTCCTTGGTATCGGTAAAAGAGCCTACCTTTGCCTTCTCCGTGTAGATGCACTGGATGCTATCCAGCATCTTCTTCGTAGAATAGATGGTGACGCTATCGGGTGAGAACTTCACACCGGACATATAATAGTTCTTGCCAGGAACAACGTTTCCATATAGCTTGACGGGCACTCGCTTACGCAAACCGAGGTTATACTGGAAGTGAACGCCATCGGTCTTGACCTGCGTTACCTTAGTGCCTTTGAATAGCTGGGTATAGATTTGGCGTTGGATATCTGCCGGAAGGATGGTTCCCCTACCCTTTCCGTCACTCACTGAGTTGAAGTCGAAGAAGATAGGACGAAACTTAGCTTCAGACAAATATAACGCAATGATATATCCTTTGTCGCGTACAGTGAAGGTCACACTACTGTCGGGGTCTTCTGTTATGACCACATTGCGTGGCACACCAGCTAGGCGCACGTCAATAGTGAGGTCTTTCTCATAGGTCTCATTGAGCGTCATGAGCAACCAGAAGATGCTGCTCAGTAAGAGAAAAAACAAAAAAATCAGAAACTGCTTGTTCAATATCTTTGACAAGAAGTTTCTGAATAGGTTTAGTACACGCAAAAGCCTGTCCATAGATACGTTCTATTTCTGTGCGGCGCTCATCGACTCTTGTACACCACGGAACACATAGTTCTTGTCCACAGTGATTACCACGCCACGTGCAATCTCTACGTCTATCTTGTTAGCTTCGGTATTGATGTGCTTCACTCGGCCGTAGATGCCACCGCCAGTGACCACTTCGTCACCTTCTTTAAGCGAGTTTTGGAATGCACGAATCTCTTTTTGCTTCTTCTGTTGTGGACGAATCATAAACAGCCACATAATCACGAAGATGGCAACCATCATCAGAATCATGGGCATTGGGCTGCCGCCTTGTTGGCTTTGAGCTGCCAACATCATCATTGTATTCATTGTCTTATCAGTTTGTTTTCGTTAAACTTATATTCGTTTCTGCGTTTATCGTTATCTATACGTGCGTTACTTGCGCTCAGGCATAGCCTTGAGCATCTTGCCAGTGTTTGACAAATAACGTGCAATGCTATCAAGCATACCATTGATATAGCCACCGCTCTTAGGCGTACTGTAAAGTTTACCAAGGTCAACGTATTCGTTGATGGTCACGCTCACAGGGATATTGGGGAATGTAAGCATCTCAGCAAGGGCTATCTGCATAATCACCACATCCATGTAAGCTAGGCGAGAGAAGTCCCAGTTGCGGCTAGTCTCACTCATATAGCGCTGATAGGTGTCTGCGTTAAGGATGGTAGAGCGGAAGAGCTTCACTGCAAACTCCTTGTCCTCTTCGTCCGAATACTCGGGAAGGAGCTCTTGGTTCTCCCCGTTTTGCTGCTCAAAGCGCTTGATGGTCTTAAGAACGAAGGTGTCAACAATCTCTTTGTCGTCATTCCAATAGAGGCTCTTCTCCTCCAAAAGTGCATCGAGGTCTTCGTTCTCTTGTATCAAGATGCGGTAGAGCTTGCGCCAAACCTCACGATCCTGTTCGTATCCGGTCTCGGCTTCAGCCATGTAATCCTTGTAGATGGTGCTTTGTTCGATCTGATCGCAAAGCTTGCGTACAGCCTCAATATCGTCGTTCCAAAGCTTATTGTTTCGTTCTAGATACAGATTGAGCTGGATATTGTTTTCTAATTGTACCGCAAACTGGTTGTTGACAAATCGTTGCGAGGGAGGCTCAGTGCCTTCTCTAAGGGCACGATTGGCTGCTATCTCCACTCGGCGACGCTCTTCGTCTGTGATAGACGTTATGAGTGCCAACATATAATTATAGAGTTCATAGGCTTTAGACAAGCTACAAAGCAGCTCTTTCTCGGCATTTTCTAGATTGTGATTGCCGTTTTGATAGTATGCATAGGTTAACTGGACTATCTTAAGTCGTATTAGCTTTCTATTGATCATTGCGCAATAACTGTGTTTTTGTATTATTTAAAGATGTGCAAAAATAGACATTTTTATCCGTTCCGACAAGCAAAAGCCTGAATTTATTTATTATTTAAGATTTATCAAGACACGTTTCCATTCCTCTTGGTCTATCTCCGAGCTAGTCTGCACCTCAAGGAGACGAGGTGATGGGGCTTGAGCCGTCAACCATTCTATGCTTTGAGACAAATGCGCCGCATCACTCACGGCTTGATAATCAACGTGATTCTGAAGACAAATGCCCTCTGCCGTGGTGACATGAGCGGCCGAGACGAGCGAGTCGCGCACCGCGCTTTGCTCCAAGCCGGGCAACTGCCGGAAGATCGCGCCACCTCCATTGTTGAGCAAGAGGATGCGCAGGTTGCTGCTGAGGGCTTGGTTCCACAGGGCGTTTTGGTCATAGAAGAAACTCAAATCGCCTATCACGCAGATTACGAGTTGGTCAGTGGCGGTCAGCGAATAACCCGCAGCCGTGGAGAGAGAGCCTTCGATGCCATTCACGCCACGATTGACATGGATGTACTGGGACGAGAAATAGTTGCCCAAACGCACTGACATACTATTGGCATAGAAGTAAGTGGCTTTGCGTTCTTGCCCCTCACACCAAGCATGAAGGCACTGAACGGCAGCTGATTGGGAGTAGCGCAGATGAAGCGAGGATACAGATGAAGCGGCTTGCGAAAGCAATTGATGCCACGTGGTGACGCTATCTGAAGCGGAGCAAGGCTTCAGCAAACTAGCCAAGGACTGAAGGAAGGTTACCGGTGAAGCCTCAACCACATCTGTCAGATGCATGAACGTGTCACATACGGAGCCAGATGCGCTCACCCGAATAGACGTTGCAGGCTGACAAGAACGGAGGTAATGGCGCAGTTGCTTCCCCACCAAGGTGCCACCGAGATACAAAAGCCAATCGGGAGCAAGTTCTTTGCGAGCAGCGACTTGATCTATCACGGCATCAGCAAAAGCGGATTCGCTACCCTCTACATCCGCCAATCGTTCTTGAACCACCACCGCACATCGGCGCAACTGCCTTATCGCATCACGAAATGTTGGGTCAGAAGCGACTGCATAGGGCAATTGTCCCACCACAATCATTGGGCAACGAGCACGGCGAAGGCTTTCAGAGAATGTGCTCCAAGACGGATCGGCGATGTCTGAAGAGTGATGTTGGATGACACGACAGCGTGGCAAGGTAGGCGTAGAGAACCCGAAGAGCGGTTCGTTGATAGGCACATTGATATGCACAGGGCCACCGCCATGAAGCGTGCAGTCGAGGAGTGCTTCGCAAATCAGTCGGTTGCAGTACCAACGGGTCTCGTCATCGGTAGGCATTGGGAGGTTGACATATCGGCGAACGACCGCTTCGAGCGCTGCTGGCTGGCGCATCGTCTGCCCATCGTTCTGATCGATCCACTGCATCGGACGATCAGCTGACACCACAATCAAAGGTATATGACGATAATAAGCTTCCGCCACGGCAGGCGCCACATTGAGAAGAGCCGATCCTGAGGTAACACACACCGCCACAGGCTGGCTGGTCTGCTCACTGATACCGATGGCATAGAAGCCCGCTGAGCGCTCATCGGTCACGGGATGACACGTGATGGCGCCACATTCGGCAAGGTTGTGCACGATGGGGGCGTTCCTGCTACCAGGGCATACCACTGCATGGTGCACACCATAAGCTATCAGCAATGCGGTGAGTTGGTTGACTTGCTCTATATCTGAAAACATTTCTACTCTGAATTTGTAAACCTTTCTATTCTAGATCGAACCTTTATCATGTTGCATCCGCAAGCCTCCTATTCTACACTCACAAGGCTCTAGCTCTATACCTTCCAATCTCTTGAAAGAGAATCTCTTAATCTCTCAATAACGAAAGCATCGTTTGCAGTTTGGCTTGGGTCTCATCCCACTCGGCTTGTTCAGTGCTTTCCTTGAGCAATCCGCCCCCAGCATAGAGGCGATATTCATGCGCCAAAATCTGCATACAGCGCAGGGAGACATATAGATGTGTATCCGCTTGAGGATCAATTGTTCCCATAAATCCCGAATAATAGGTCCTCTGCGCATGCTCATGTTGCAAGATAGCGTCATAAGCCTGTTGCTTGGGCAGTCCGCAAACGGCTGGAGTGGGATGCAAAGCGGCTAATAAGTCACCAAGACTATCGGGGTGTTTCAAGGCAAAATGGAAGATGGTGCGCAGATGAATGAGGTCAGCCGCTTGTGTGGTATGCGGTCCTTCTGCTCTGATATCCGTGGCAAAGGGTTGCAACTGCTGCAAGATATAATCGGCCACAAGCTGTTGCTCGCGTCGGTTCTTATCGCTCCAACAAGGCGCCGGCTGCGCTTTCATCGTTCCAGCAAGCGCCATGGTTCGCCACTGATGAGCTGTTCCATCCACCAATATCTCTGGCGTGGCCATGAGCCAAGTGCCCGTCGCAGGGGTAGAAACCAAGCACACATACTGACGGGGGTAGCGTTGGCAAGCCCGCATGAACAGTTGTTCGGGCGAAAGCGCATCTTGTCGCTGCTCATGAGCACACCGTGCGAGCACCACCTTCTGCAGCGTACCCTCCTGAAGAAGGTTTTGGAAATAAGCGAAATCTGTCGAATAACAGTCTCTCTGCGTCATTTGGTCTGCACGGGAGACCGAGACTTCCGCAACACGAGCCACCTGCAGCGACTGATCCGCAAGGCTAACAAGCATCCGTTCCACCCTATCGGGGCGGAGCAAAACAATCGGACAGTCCGTCGTGACGGCAAAGGGGGCAATCACAAAACCGCGTTGCCCATTGAGTTGCGTTAACGACGAGAAGGTAGCGAGCTCTCCTTCCTCTTGTGATACTAGGACACAATGGTCTTGGTAAGGCAAACGATAGAGTGCGTAAGCCACCATATCACTTCTTGGGAGTCAAGAGATAATTGGTTACCTGCACCGTGGAAATCAGTTCACCTTCTTCGTTCTTGATATCCACCTGCCACACATGGAGCGTCCCTCCTTGGTGCATAAGGCGGGCATGGGCTATCACCGTACCACCATAAGGCATGGCTTGGACATGGTTGCCCTGCACGTTGACTCCCAGTGGGACACGATCTGGGCAAAGCGCCATTGATCCTACACCAGCGGTATTCTCTGCCAAGGCGAGCGAAGCGCCTCCTGAAAGGAAACCGAAAGGTTGCTTGGTACGATCGTCCACAGCCATACGAGCCATGAGAGTATCTGGTTCAGGCGTGGAGAGAAACTCCATTCCCAAGGTATTAGAGAGCCCATCGTGCTCTATAAGGTATTGTGCTTGCTTTTCTACGTTCATCGCTTTTAAATTCATCGGGCTGCAAAAGTACGCATTTTTTATGAATTGAGCCGTTTACTTCCATCGTTTTTACATCACACATAGGCACATTTCACGTTCTGATTACAGCAGAAGGAGGGTGGCGTACCTACTAAGATTCCACTTTTGCTCTGCCGAAGCGTAGACCGATTTAGCCTCCTACGCATGGTAATCTTATACCTACGTTCGGGATAAGAAGGCCTTGAAGCCTTCAGGCAAGAGCATTATTCGTCTGCAGTTCTTATTCTTTCTAGTGCTCATATCGCCATTCTTATCCTCTGAAAACGCCTATTGCAAAACAAAAAATAAATTGATTTCTGCTGAGAAATAATTTATTTTCTTTCAGAAATTAATTTATTTTTCTCTGCCATACCTACCCTTCTATCTCTTCATATACCTCGTTTCGGAATACAACTTAGCGTATCCGTCAACCTGAAACGAAGGATACCGGGAGGCACTATGTCCTTGTTTGGCAATGCAGTGATGCCTTTCAAAGGGAGTGTGTTATCCCAAACAGGGGGTCTACCTTATAATAAAAAAGATAAAAAGCAACGCTATGTCGGATAATCTTCGTAACTTTGCATTTCAGAAACATATTCGAATATCAACTAACATGAACGTTTTAGAACTAAGCGAGCAGGAGATTGGCCGCCGCCAAAGTCTCCAAGAGTTGCAGCAGATGGGCATTGAGGCCTATCCCGCAGCCGAGTATCCAACCAATGCCTTCTCTACAGATATTAAGGAACAGTTTGACGAAGGCGAGAAACGCGAAGTTGTTATTGCAGGACGCATGATGTCGCGTCGCGTAATGGGTAAAGCCAGCTTCATCGAGCTACAGGACAGCAAAGGCAGAATACAGGTATATATCACCCGTGACGACCTTTGCCCAGGTGAAGACAAGGAATTATATAATAAAGTGTTCAAGAAATTGCTTGACATCGGTGACTTCATCGGTATCAAGGGATTTGTGTTCAAGACCCAGATGGGTGAGATCTCTGTTCACGCACAGAGCTTGCAGCTATTGTCAAAGAGCCTCAAGCCATTGCCAATCGTGAAATATAAGGACGGCGTAGCTTACGATAAGTTTGACGATCCAGAGCTACGCGCACGTCAGCGCTACGTAGACCTTGTGGTCAACGACGGCGTTAAGGACACCTTCCTCAAGCGTGCCACTGTGCTACGCACCATGCGTAAGTTCTTCGACGAGCACGGATACACCGAGGTGGAGACTCCTATCCTGCAATCGATAGCAGGTGGTGCCAGCGCGCGCCCATTCATCACCCACTTCAATGCGCTCAATATCGAGATGTATATGCGTATCGCCACCGAGCTTTATCTGAAGCGTCTGATCGTCGGCGGATTTGAAGGCGTATATGAAATAGGCAAGAACTTCCGCAACGAGGGTATGGACAAGTACCACAACCCAGAGTTTACCTGTATGGAGCTATACGTTCAGTATAAGGATTACAACTGGATGATGTCTTTCACCGAGACCTTACTGGAAACCATCTGTAAGGCCGTGAACAATGGGAAGACCGAGGTTCAGAACGGTGACAACCTCATCTCGTTCAAAGCACCTTTCCGTCGCCTTCCTATCCTCGAAGCTATCAAGGAGAAGACGGGCTTTGACCTCGAAGGAAAGAGCGAAGAAGAGATTCGCCAGATTGCTACCAACGATCTGAAGATGGAAGGCATCGACGAGACCTTCGGTAAGGGCAAGTTGATTGACGAGATCTTCGGTGAGTTCTGCGAAGGCACATTCATCCAACCTACCTTCATCATCGACTACCCTGTAGAGATGTCACCACTGACCAAGATGCACCGTTCTAAGCCCGGACTGACCGAGCGCTTCGAGCTGATGGTCAATGGTAAGGAGCTGGCCAACGCTTATTCGGAGCTCAACGACCCCATCGATCAGGAAGAACGCTTCAAGGAACAGATGCGCTTAGCAGACAAGGGCGATGACGAAGCAATGATCATTGACCAAGACTTCCTACGCGCTTTGCAGTATGGTATGCCTCCTACAAGCGGTATCGGTATCGGTATTGACCGCCTCTGCATGCTGATGATAGGCAAGGAAAACATCCAGGAGATCATGCTCTTCCCACAGATGAAGCCCGAAAAGAAGATGCCTCAGAGCACCATCAAGGAATGGGCTGAGGTTGGCGTGCCTGAGAACTGGGTGTATGTGTTGCGTAAAGCCGGATTCAATCTGCTCACAGACATCGCCGAAGAGAAAGCGCAAGGACTGCAGCAGAAGCTTGGCGAAATCAACAAGAAGTACAAGTTGGGTTACGAAAAGCCATCCGTTGACGAGATTCAGCAATGGATTGACCACGTGAAGGCTTAGCCACGATACCACAACAGGCAAGACTGACATGAACAAACTCGGAAATATCGCAATCATCGGTAGCGGTAGCTGGGCCACAGCTATTGCTAAGGTGGTGGTAGAACACACCCACCGCATCGGTTGGTATTTTCGTAAGCAAGATAAGATCGAGAGTTTCAAGATAACCGGGCACAACCCCGGCTATCTGCGAAACTTAAGATTTGACACCTCGGAGATCGACTTCTCCTGTGACATCAACGACTTGGTGGCACATTATGACACCCTTATCTTTGTTACCCCCTCCCCTTTTATCAAAGATATTCTAAGCAAAATCAAACAACCTCTCTACGACAAGTTCATCGTCACAGCAATCAAAGGCATCGTCCCCGATGAGGATATGGTGTGCACGGAGTATATCCGCCGCGAGTTTGGCGTGCCCCAAGACCATCTAGCATGTATCGGAGGGCCCTCCCATGCCGAAGAGGTGGCACAGCATCGCCTCACCTACCTCACCATCGGATGTACTGACCTGGATCGCGCGGAGCTCTTCACGCAGGTGATTAGGTCCAAGTATATGAAGACAAAGACCTCCCGCGACGTGATAGGTATCGAGTATGCCGCTGTGCTGAAGAACGTCTACGCCATCTGTTCGGGCATCTGTGAAGGACTGAATTACGGGGACAACTTCCAAGCCGTGCTCCTCTCCAATGCCATGCAAGAGATGAATCGTTTCCTAAACACCATCAACCCCATCGACCGTTCGGTCATTGATAGCGTGTATCTAGGCGATCAGCTCGTCACGGGCTACTCGCGCCTCTCGCGCAACCATACCTTCGGACTGATGATTGGGCGCGGTTACAGCGTCAAGAGCGCACAGATGGAGATGGAGATGATAGCCGAAGGTTACTTCGGAACCAAATGTATCAAGCAGATTAACAACAAGCTACACGTGTATATGCCTATCTTGGATGCCGTTTATCACATCCTCTATGAGCGCATCAACCCCACCGTGGAGATCGATTTGCTTGCCGACTCATTCAGATAACGCCCCCTCACAACAAAAAGATATAAGCTTTTTAAGATAACATAATTAATATGGAAAGTATTAAATTAGACATTTCAAAAGCGCTTCCTTTCCTGAACAAAGGAACGCTTGAGGCTCTAGCTTCAAAGGTAAACAATGCACAAGCTACACTTGAGAACGGCACATGCCCTGGAAACGACTTCCTAGGATGGCTCCATCTGCCCACAAGCATCACACCCGCATTCCTCGATGAGGTGCAGGCTGTAGCTGACACGCTGCGCAGCAAGTGCGAGTGTGTCGTGGTAGCTGGTATCGGTGGCTCTTATCTCGGTGCTCGCGCCGTGATCGAAGCACTGGGCAACAGCTTTGCTTGGCTTGTTCAGGACAAGAAGAACCCTACCATCCTCTTCGCAGGAAACAACATCGGAGAAGATTATCTCGCCGAACTGACCGACTATCTGAAGGACAAGAAGTTTGGTGTAATCAATATCTCTAAGAGTGGTACCACCACCGAGACAGCGCTTGCCTTCCGTCTGCTCAAGAAGCAATGTGAGGTTCAGCGTGGCAAAGAAGAGGCTAAGGATGTCATCGTAGCCATCACTGACGCACACAAGGGCGCCGCTCGCGCTGCAGCAACCAAGGAAGGATACAAGACCTTCGTCATCCCTGACAATGTAGGTGGTCGTTTCTCTGTGCTCACTCCCGTGGGATTGCTTCCTATCGCAGTGGCAGGATATGACGTGAAGGCGCTCGTTGAGGGTGCACAGGATATGGAGAAACTCACTGGCGCTGACGTTGCTTATAGCGACAACATCGCCGCTCAATACGCTGCTGTACGTAACGCCCTTTACACACAAGCCGGAAAGAAGATCGAGATCATGGTCAACTTCCAGCCTAAGCTCCACTACTTCTCTGAATGGTGGAAGCAGTTATACGGCGAAAGCGAAGGTAAGGAATACAAAGGCATCTTCCCTGCAAGTTGCGACTTCACCACTGACCTCCACTCTATGGGTCAATGGATTCAGGAAGGCGAACGTACAATCTGGGAAACGGTGATCAGCGTGGATGAGCCTAACCACAAAGTGCTCTTCCCACACGACGAGGAGAACCTCGATGGTCTCAACTTCCTTGAGGGCAAACGTGTGGATGATGTCAACAAGATGGCAGAGCTCGGCACCCGTTTGGCTCACGTGGATGGCGGCGTACCTCAGATTCGCGTCACCGTTCCTAAGCTCAGCGAGTACTATATCGGTCAGTTGATCTACTTCTTCGAGAAGGCTTGCGGCATCTCTGGTAACGTTTTGGGTGTAAACCCATTCAACCAGCCAGGTGTAGAGGCTTACAAGAAGAATATGTTTGCGCTCCTTAACAAGCCTGGCTACGAAGCTGAGAGCAAGGCTATCAAGCAGCGTCTAGAGGAAGAGGCTTAACCGAGCCTTTCCTCCACAATAGGAACAAGAACGAACAAGATGTTTGACAACGAAATCAAACAATATCTCAAGCAGCATGGCTTCACGACATTCAGTCCGAAGGCCGTGCTGTTTGACATGGATGGCGTGCTCTACGACAGTATGCCCAATCATGCCAAGGCATGGGTAAGATGCATGCACGAGTTTGGAATCCAGTTTACCGAAGCCGACTCGTATGCCACCGAGGGTGCTCGTGGCGTGGACACCATCCGCAGATATGTGAAGCAGCAGACGGGCAAAGACATTGATGAAGAGGAAGCCCAACGCATCTATGATGTCAAGACACGCTATTTTCACGATCTGCCCGAGACGCAGATCTTTGATGGCGTAATCGATCTGATGCGCAAACTTCAGCAACGTGGGTTGTCTATCAACGTGGTGACGGGTAGCGGACAGCGCCCATTGATCCAGCGTTTGCTAGACGACTTTGGCGACTTCCTTGACGAGTCGCACATCACCACGGCTTATGACGTCAAGCACGGCAAACCCGCTCCTGACCCATACCTGCAAGGTCTGCGCAAGGCAGGCAACCTTCAGCCTTGGGAAGGCATCGTGGTGGAGAACGCTCCCTTAGGCGTAAGGGCAGGCGTAGCGGCTCAGTGCTTCACCATCGCCATCAATTCGGGTCCACTGCCTGACGAAGCGCTAAGCAAGGAAGGATGCAACCTGTTGTTCCAAAACATTCGTGAGCTAGAACAGATGTTGTGATTCTCTCACCACCTTATCTATATATAAGAGATTGCCCTTTACCCTATCGACATATCGACGTGGGTAAAGGGCAATCCTTTTTTTAGTTATTCAATATCACTTCACGCTGACCTTCATTGCTTGGCCTTTCACCTTTATTATATATACGCCGTTGCTTGGGAGAACAATCTCATGATGGGTGCCACGATAAATGGTTTGACCACTTACGTTAGCCACCGTGATGATATCATCTGCAGCGACGCCTTCCACGGTAAGAAGGTTTCCACTAACCATAGCCTTCACATCATTTGCGGTGACTGAGTTAACGCCTGTGGGGTCTTCTACCACATTAACGTCACATGATGTGGAAAGCTCTGAACCATCCGAAAGCGTAAGGGTGGCGATGACTTGAGCTGTTCCTATGCTCTTAGCAAGAATCTTATCCGTGTTATAATATCTGAGGACGTCTTTGTCAGAAGTGGTAATGGTCAATGCCGCATAGTCGGCATCTTCGGGTGTAACCTTTACCTTCTTGGTTACATTCTCGATATATGAACCAACATACACCTCTGTGGGCATACCAACAAATGAGATTGTCTCCGGATCGATAGCACCAACGGTCACTTTACACGTGTCGGTCTTTTCCGAACCATCCAGTGAAGTAACGATGATGTTGGCTTCACCCATGTTCACGCCAGTGACATAGCCATTCTCATCCACCTTAACTATGTTCTCATCACTACTCTTCCATTCCACAGTCTTGATATCTACATTTGCAGGATAGAAGGTCGGCACAAGTTGTATCTTGCCCTCTTCACCCTTCTCCTTGATATGAGCAGTTTCTGGTAGCACGATTTGTGTGACTGGAATATCGGCAATAGGATAAATTCTGTCTGCCATTTTGTTCCATGGCTTTGTATTCTTGTAGTCCTCCACGGACGATTTCGGCACAAAGAGACGTTTGAGCGAATAACAAGCATCTTCAGTAGCATCAATATCATCAGGGTTTTCTACATAGCATTTTAGTTTTATATTATGATACGTTCTATAATCTATATTTTCAATATATCTGATTTGTTTAATTGATATCAATGGGGCGCCAGAAGACCCAAAGGCCAAAGATTTGAGGCTATCCACCGAATCTATGCTTGCAGATACCAAGTTGTCACCCCACCCAAAAGCAACTTCTCCTATAAAGCCCACATGACCTATAGATACAGATGTCAACTTGTTACATTTGCAAAAGGCACTCCATCCAATGCTGTCCACATTACCTATAGATACAGATTTTAAGTTTGAACAATTTTCAAAGGCTCTCTCTCCAATAAAGCCTGCATGGCCTATAGATAAAGATGTTAATTTATGATTAGAGATAAAGGCCCATTCTCCAATATTTCCAACATTACAGTACCTTGCGTCAATAGACGTGCAACGCTCAAAGTCGCCTATGTACAAATCCGTTATAGCATAAGTAATGCCATTGTAATCTACAGATTGAGGCACAACTATGTCGCCTTTATAACTGTTGGATACAACGCGAGCAGTTTTCTTTGTTTGGTCCAACAACAATCTAAGACCGTCAATTACTACTACATTTTCACTTTCCATCATTGGGTGGTCAACATATACCTCAAAGGCGGTAGCAAAATCACCATCATAATAAGAAGGTGAATACCAGTTGTATGTGTTATCGTTAGCACTGTACAATCCCGTTCCATCCGTCTTGTTCCAAAAGCAAACCCCATTATGTTTGTCATCCCAAGTCATGCTGACAGCTACCGCAGAACTTATATCGGTTGTACAAGTTAGAGAATGGGAAGCATCATTATCTTGATATGCCCAATAACAACCCAATTCATTCTTCAGATAGAAGTAGCCATCGCCCGCATCTATTAAGGTCCATTCTTCTCCACAACCAGAATAAGATGTCAACTCTTGTCCATCTCCGGCACAAGACAAGGCAAAGCTAGTTACATTATAATAGCCACAAGGGTAAATCTCTATAACACTACCTGCGGTTAGGTCTTCAAGGCTTGTAGCCTGTCTCCCCCATGAATAAGCAACGTTATGGAAGCTTAATGCTAATAGTAAACACAATAACCCTTTAAGGTATGCTATGTTTGTTTTCATGTTCTTCGTCATATTATTTTGTAGTTTTAATCAATACGTCGCCAATCTTACTCTTAAAGGTCTTGGCATAATCTTTTAGAAATTCTCTAGCAGCAGTCACGGCAGTCAAGTAGTCCGAAGTATTACAAATGGTGTATTGCATGAGGAATCTGTCTGTGCATGAAATCTTTTCCCATTGACTGGCAGGTGTGATGGTGCTTACTAAATCTTGGTATTTTGACAACTTCTTGCTTGTGTTGTCACAAACCACTTCAAGATAACACTCGACCATTGCGTTTTCTTCCTTTTGACGGAACACAAGGCCCAATGTGCACGAGCGCATAGATTCAGAGGGCTCATCGGATAAGCTTACGCGCAAGTAATCGTCGTTTCCGAGGAAAATAAGCCCCTGCTCTTTTCGTCCTTTGCGGTTAGTCTTTCTTATGTCAAAGCCAAAGCCGTTCTTGCTACTTCTGAAATCTTCCATCATGGCAAAAACAAGCGGCGTTATTAGGTTAGAGAAACAGCCGCCACTGCTCTTTGAGATGCTTCCAAGATTACCAATCTTATTAAGAATGATTTCCTCCAAATGTTTGGCAAAGATATAATTCCAAATATAAATAGGTGTCTTAGGGCTGGTGGAAGTCAAGGCTGGCATTTGATAATAAGGACTTGTCTCCATCATCTCGTAACCACTATCGTTTGCGATTTGGACGAGCTGTTTCTTTACTTTGTTATTGGGGTGACAACAACCTACCACTACCTCATAACTATCTTGGAGTATCCTTAGGTGCTTATGGATATCGTACGGACGTATCAGCTCTTGATAGCTATCTACGACATGGGTGCTCCAAACGTCGCCGGCAGTAACTATCGCTATTTTCCTTTCCTCTTTATAGGAGAACACCACGAAGATGTCCTTGTAAGGAAGCTTGCCTAGGGTGTATGGATTAAAGCTCTTAGATGATCTGTCAAAGATTTCGGCTTTCCAACCCTTACGCTTGGTTACGAGATCGATGTAGAGCAAGTCAATGAGTAGCAGCGTACTCATAGACTTGCCATGTTTAGCTGGCGCACTGACAGCGATGAACAATTTGTTCTCGAATAATGATGCCATATCTGTATTCTGATTTATTTGTCTTTTATTTTACAATCACTTTCATAGTCTTGCCGCCCACCTTGACGAGGTAGATCCCTGAGCCGGGGAGCGCGCACGAATGCTGAGTGCCGTGATAGATAACGCTTCCTTGTACTGAAGCCACCGTAAGTGGAGCGCCGTCAGCAAGGCCTTCTACGGAGAGAAGATTACCATTGACAGTAACCTTCACGTCATCTGTAGAGGCGGTTTCAATGCCTGCAGGATCGGCTACCACGTTGATGTCACACGATGTGGAAAGCTCTGAACCATCCGTAAGCGTAAGGGTGGCGATGACTTGGGCTGTTCCAATGCTCTTGGCAAGAATCTTATCCGTGTTATAGTATCTGAGGACGTCTTTGTCTGAGGTGGTGATGGTCAATGCCGAGTAGTCGGCATCTTCGGGTGTAACCTTTACCTTCTTGGTTACATTCTCTATATATGAACCAACATACACCTCTGTGGGCATACCAACAAACGTGATTGCCTCTGGATCGATAGCGCCAACAGTCACTTTACACGTGTCGCTCTTTTCCGAACCATCCAGTGATGTAACGATGATGTTGGCTTCACCCATGTTCACGCCTGTGACATAACCGTTCTCATCCACCTTGACTATGTTCTCATCACTACTCTTCCATTCCACGGTCTTGATATCTACATTTGCAGGATAGAAGGTCGGCACAAGTTGTATCTTGCCCTCTTCGCCCTTCTCCTTGATATGAGCTGTTTCCGGTAGCACGATTTGCGTGACTGGAATATCGGCAATTGGATAGATTCTGTTTGCCATGCTACTCCAAGGAGAAGTATTCTTATAGTCTACTAAAGCGGATTTTGGCACGAAGAGACGTTTGAGTCCTCTTGTAGATGTCGCTTCAATATCTTCAGGGTTTTCCACATAGCATTTTATTATAGCCTCAGAATTTCCTAAAACATAACCATCAATATGTTTAATTTGTTTAATGGTTATGAATAATGATTCATCACAAGACTCAAAGGCCCACCCTCCAATGCTGCCGACAGAATCTATAGATACAGAGGTTAAGTTTGAACAATGATCAAAGGCCCGCTCTCCTATAATACCTACATTACCTATAGATACAGAGGTTAAGTTAGAATTAGACCTAAAAGCCCACCCTCCTATAATACCTACATTACCTATAGATACAGAGGTAAAATTGGAATACCCAAAAGCAAACTCTCCTATGTCGCCAACATCACAATACCTTGCATCAATAGACGTGCAATTCTTAAAGTCGTTTAAGTTCAAAGTTGTTATAGCATAGGTAGTGCCTTCATAATCCACAGATTGAGGTACAACGATGTCACCCCTATAGTCATTGGATATAACGCTTGCGGTTTTCTTTGTGGAATCCAAAAACAATTTAAGACCGTCGATTTCTACAACTTTGATCTCATGATGTTCTCCATCGCTAACATATACCTCAAATGTAGTGTTAGAATCTCCATCATAATTGGATTGATTCGAATACCAATTGTATTTATTATTGGTTCTGTTAAGGTTGTTCAATCCCTTTCCATCCTTCTTGTTCCAAAAGCAAACTCCATTATATTTGTTGTCCCATGTCATGCTGATAGCTACCGCAGAGCTTACATCGGTTGTACAAGTTAAAGAATGGGAGGAACTATTATCTTGGTATGCCCAGTAACAACCCAATTCGTTCTTCAGATAGAAGTAGCCATCACCCGCATCTATTAAGGTCCATTCTTCTCCATCCAAAGCATTGGAGAGAGATGTTAACGAGGAGTTATTTCCATTACAAGCCAAGGCCATAGAGAGGATGTCACCTTGCCCATAAGGATAAATGCGAATGGTAGTGCCCGCCGTTAGCTGATCAAGACTTGTAACCTTAGTATCAGCCAAGCCGTTCGTAATAGAAGCCATTGCAAGAATGATTGCAACAACCCACTTGTTTAAAAGCATTCTCGTTTTCATATTGATATGTTTATATAGTCGTTTTCATCGTTGGACCTATCTGCTCTGATGGCAGATGGTCCAACTTTGTTTCTTAGCTATGACGCTGTTATTTCACCACTACCTTCTTGCCGTTGCAGATGTAGACGCCACTTTCAGCTGGTCTGCCCGAAAGCTTTATGCCTTGCAAGGTATACCACGATTCAGTGGTGGTAGCGTCGTTGTTTACATTGTCAATGCCATCCGGCACCAATACTGTCACTTTGCATTCGCCATAAGCACCACCGCCATCGGTCGCCGTTGCCGTGATGGTGCAAGTACCTTCTTTCAGTCCTGCTACCACTCCGCCGCTTACCATAGCCACGCTGTTGTCACTACTCTTCCATATTACCCTCTTATCGGATGCATCTTCTGGAGCATAAGCTACGGACAAGGTTGCAGTTTCGTTAGCATACAAGGTAAGTTCAGATGGTGTGATGGTGACAGTCTGCACTTTTACCAAGTTAAAATCTTCTTCAACCACTTCTACGGATATTGTTTTTATCACCTGGGTACTATCACTGTTCCATATCGTTATGGTTGCCTTACCTAGCTTTTTAGCGACATATCCATTATAAGTTTTCTCAAGGACTTCGGGATCGCTTACACTATATTTTATTGTTAAATATCCAGGGAAATAACTGATGTAGATACTTTTGCCAACAAGTATTTTGTAACTATCACTAGCATTGATCCAAATTTTTTGTTCAGGTTTGTCTATGCACTTCACTCGGAAGTCGCATTCATTAGTTAACTGATCAAGTACGCCTGAATTCGACTTTATATGAAGTTGTTTTGTACCCAAGACCAATCTGCCGCAAATAGAATTATAATAGTCATCACCACATCCAAAAATATCACAAAACACTTTTGGGTTTGTAGTGTCATAGTACGGCGTAGCTCCATAAACATAAATATCCTTTAAGTATGCGCAACCATATCCATTATAATTACCTATTTGAAATAATGTTGTCGGTAAATGGAGTTCTACAAGATCTGGACCAGAGTAAACATTGCCTAAGCCATCAACGTCAAAGACATTATAAAACATCTTCTCGGGTAAGTTGTTAAAACTAACGCGATAGTTTCCATCGTCATTTTTAGGAGCAATAATCATCGTGTGCACTCCGACGTAATCAAGGTCGAAAGTTGGCGGCATGTAGCCTACATAGACCCCATTGATGGTCCCATTCGAAGGAGCTAAGGCTTCGTGTTCCAATTTTACGCCATCTATATATATGTCGAACCAAGACCAAGACTCATCATATTTGTAATAATCATATCCATAGTATTCATTATAAAATTGAACATACCCTTTTGACATCAGCCATCCAGATCCGCTACCCACATATTTTGCCATTATATCGTGTTCAGGATCGTACTCATGTTCGCAAGGATTGTTCTTCACCGTTACTTTTGTGAACCCAGAGTAACCATTTACGCTATCATTGTACCACACAATGACGTCACCTTCTTTCAAACCAGTCACTTCACCATACGGGGTTACAGTGGCAATAGATTCATCATTGCTAGTCCATTGACCTCGCTGCACACGGTCAAGGTTATCTAGAAGTATATTTTCTCCAACTTGCAACTGGCATTCGGTATATCGCTCACTACACCCAAACGATGTTGAGGGAACCTCTGTTACAAGCACAGACTCCTTGGTTTGAGACCAACAAACGCTTGGATAAGAAATAGACAAATATGAAGAGTCTGACATATTCTGTAATAGGATTCTATCATCTTCACATATCACTTTAAGCTTTACTGCCTGTGATTTGGTCCCGCTCAGAATATCATACTGATGCTTTGCATAATCTGCGATATACGCACCCAAAGAATTACGAACATAATAGAACCCATCATCTGTTGGTTCAAATGTCCAAGCCTCACAACTAGACTTAGGCTGTCCCACATAATCAACTGTCTTCAGACATTGTTCAATGCCGTTACAGAAAAGAGAGCTAGTAGCCCAATCATACCTACCATCTGATAACCTATACCATTTCCCCACTTCTATTTGGGTAACTGGCGTGGCATTCTCAGCCATCATTCTTGATGAAAACATCAACACGAACATAAGCACAAGCATTGTTCGCCAGGGAAGCGCAGCGGCTGCTATTGGCCTACCGCTCCCTAATACATTCTTTCTTTCCATATTACTTTGTTTTTGATTTAATATTTCCATAGATTGCTTCTATTCTATCTGCCATTAGGTCTTAGGTTACAAAGATACTACCCATCCCTCAAACCAAGGGTTTCCATTCCTTTCCATTTTTATTCTAAGCCGCATTTTTTTTGCTTTGAGTGGTTGTTGGTATAATTCTGCTCTTCCGTTAATTGCGTAGATTGATCAACCGCAGACATAGTAGTGGGTGCGGTGTCTCACCGCACGTTTGCTTTCTGACCAAAGGGTCTGTGACCCCGTCGCCTAGTATTGTTACGATTGTTGTATGGATGGAAATTAAATGGTTATGGGCATGCTAACCTATTTTAATCAGGTTGGCTATACCTGCATTTAACGGAAGAGCCTTCTTTGGCTCCCAACAAATGCGGCAAAGATCTTTATCAACCTATCTGCAAAGCATCCGCTATCTGCCGAAATAGCCTCTTTTGTGGCATCAAACCATTGGTTACACATACCAGCGAAGCTTTCGTCAGACCAAGAAATAATTTATTTTTCTAGAAGAAATAAATTATTTTCCATCGAAAAACAATTTATTTCTCCATCTGAAACGACTGATAGGCGCTCATGAAAACGTTTGTTTTCCCTTGTGAAACCATTTGTTCAAAGCCTTATCTATGCGCCAGCATTCAAGTCAGAATATATCAGTTGAATATCGACTATGTTGCTAAGGCATTGCCCATAACGCAAAAAAAGTAACTAATGCCCGAACAACAAACGAGCTCTTAGTTACTTTTCTGTATCAAACAAGCTACCAACACCTTTTCGTGCAAGTGCTGAGGGAAGCCGAATCAATCTATCTTGGAAACATCTGACAAAGATAAGCCTGTGGCTTTGGCTATTTGTGCATCGGTCAAACCCATAGCTTTCATCTGCTTGGCTATTTCCAAGGAACGCGCTGCACGACCTTCTGCACGACCTTCAGCCAAGCCTTTCGCACGACCTTCGCTATACCCTTCATCACGACTGGTATCAAAAAGGCTGCACATGTGCCTTACCGACTCCATGTAGCGATCATACGCACGGCGATCAGGATCGGGGAGCGAATCAATACGAAGCTGTTCACGAGCCTCAGTGAGCCCTGCTACTTGCGTATTGTCATCTATCTTGCCCGTCTTGAGAAACTCGATCCATTCGTCAAGCGGCGTGGTGGCCACCTTATCAAAGTCGTTCACACGCAAGATATAGTATTCGGGGAACAAGTCGCCTGCATCCTTTCGCTTTTCGACATCTTCCTCCTTGATACCCAAGAACTTCTCGCTCTGACGAGAGGACAACTTCAACAGGTCATGCGGAGCATGCAAACCCTTAAACTCTGTCTTGCCATGGTAGACATAATCCTTGCCTTGGCCTAGCTCAAAGTAGACGATATTGATGGAATACACCTTCCGCACCTTGTCATAAGAGTCGCCCTTGTCTATATATTCGGTGATGGCTTTGGACACACCATAAAGCATGCGATGGAAGTAAGTGATCTCGTGGCTATTCTGAATCTCGATGATGATCAGTTCGCCATCTTCATCCTCGGCCAACATATCCACACGATTATACTTATCAAGCATTTCCTCTTGATTGCCTTCGCTCTCAAGAAAGTGCTTGATGGCTATCTTCCGGCCTATCAAGGAATACAACAAACCTTCCAACACGGCATGGTTGGTCTTGTTGCGGAGCAGACGTTTCATCGCCCAGTCAAATCTTATATACTTATCGTAATAGCGTTCCATAGCTTATCTCCTTATCCGTTATTGTTCGCACTCTTTAACAAGGCGTTTGCTTTCAGCGACAAATTTAGCAAAAAATATCGAAAAGCAATGATTCACACCGATTTATTTGCTTCCCTCCGGGGACATCATTCGCCCCATCACAGGCGGGTATGATGGGATAGGACACAAAGAAAGAGTGCTTCACGTTAAAGCAACATCACCTCTACACGATGTAAAGCCTTTAACGGAAGCACCCTTTTCCTTATATCAACGAAAGCGCGAGGTTACATATTCTCACATTCGTCTTCGCTCTCTTTGGCTATTTTCTCTTCTGTTGTGGTTACTCTTACCTGGTATCCTATCTTCTGAAACTCCTTCTGAATCTTCTCCACCGTGGTCTTGTCGGCATCATAGGTGATGGTTACCTTCTGCTCTTCTACGCTGGTGAGGATCTTCTTCACACCCTTGGCAAAGCGGAGATTGTTCTTGATCTTGTTCTCACAACTCTCACAGTGCATCTGTGGGTGGGTGGTAAAGATGACGGTTTGGATGTTCTTGGCCGATGCCATCACCGCAATGACAAGCATCAAGGTCATCAATAAAAGCTTTTTCATATTCGTTTTCTTATTTCTAATCTTTATTAAATAACGTACCTGGTTCTCGATTTATTATTTCAGATTGAATCTCATGCCCACATATCCCATAGCGCCACTCACTGGACCATAGATCATTGTGGGGTCAAAAGCGCTGCTCCAGGGCTGATGACACCCCACGATGGGATGCTTCTGCTTATATCCGGTAAGGTTCTCGCCGCCCACATAGACGTCAAAGTGGCGAAACTTGCGGGTGATTTGCGCATTGACTGTGGCAAAGGCTTTGTAGCTGTCGTTCCACGATGGGCTGCCGTCTGCGGTGGTATAAGGTGTGGGCATACGTCCGCCGCCATTGAGCGCCAAGGTAGCGTCAAACTGCCATAGTGCCAATCCGGGCTTATAACTAGCTGATAGCAACGCCTTGTAACGGCTCTGGAGCGGTTTCTGTCTGAGCACGCCGCCTAGAGTGGCTTTGACGATGTTGTATCGGTAAGCCATGGTGAGGTCTAGACCCTGCAGGGGTTGATAGTTGGCATCTATCTGGAAGGTGTGCGAGTAGCTCTTTCCGTCTAGGTCAGATATCCGGATCAGTTGTGGATCAGCATCATAGTCGATGACGGTTTGGTTGTCAAAGTGGGTATAATAGTACTCGGTGGTCACCTTCAGGGTCTTATGAGCAACGGGAATGAGCCATGTGGAGGTCAATCCATAGTTCCATGCAGCCTCTTGTGATAGCTTACCTATCTCGAGTGTGCGTCCGCTAGCAAGGAGATAGTTGTTCTCCGCCAACACATGCGGACTGCGATAGCCTTTTCCGGCAGAGAGACGTAGGGTTAGCAGGTCGCTAACCATCCACTTGAGGTGGGCACGCGGTGTCCAAAACGTACCATATAGGTTGCTGTGATCCACACGCAGACCAGCCATGAAGATCAGGTGGCTATGCAGATTGAGCGTGTACTGGGCATAGGCGCCAGGAACGGTCTCGCTCTCAATGGCTGTTCGGGGCGTAGCGTCGTCATTGGTCAGACGCACCAGTTGGTGATAATAGTCGTGATTCCAGCTCAAACCAGCAGAGAGATTGTGCACGGGTGTGAAGTTGGTCTCAAACACCAACGACGCATAGGCATTCTTCTGATTGACCCAATACCATTTCTTTCCATACGAAGCATCGTGTTCATGCATAGACACATTGCCCATCAGAGCCACGTTGGTGCCATGATCATTGTCTATCACAAAGGCGTGCTTCATATATCCTTCATAGCGATTGGTCTCGATGCCTGTGCGGTACAATCCTTTTTCGGGATCAATGGTCACGCTGCTATGGCTATGACTGCCGTCTACCTGTCCGCTGTAGCGCGTCTCCTTCAAAGCCGAGAGACCGCCGTGGAAGATGTATCGACCCTTACGGGCAAACCATCGGTTGGACAGATTATACTGCCGCACCTGCGGATCATCCTGAAAGCCATCTCCATTGCCATCGTGCTTGTTCTGCACGTTCTCAAAGTGAGCCAAGATCTCCGTGCTCAAGTCTTTGTTTCCATTGATATGCACATTGGCTGCGGCATTGGCTTCAATCTTGCCCATGGTGTTGCCAAAGAGATTCACCAACACGTTTTGTTCATCATCGGGCTTGAGATATTCCACATCGATCTGTCCGGTCATAGCCTCATAGCCGTTCTTGACCGAAGCGTTACCGGTAGAGACCTGTATGCTGTTCATCCAAGAGCCGGGCACATAACCCAAGCCGAACGGCATGGCGGCTCCACGAAAGGCGGGAAGGTTCTCGGCAAGCATCTGCACGTATGTGCCGCTAAGACCTAGGAGCTTGATCTGCTTTGCCCCGGTGGTGGCGTCGGTATAGTTGACATCCACCGAAGCATTATTGACAAAGCTCTCGCCAAGGTTGCAGCAAGCCGCCTTGAACAGTTCTTGTTTCATCATGCTCTTGCCGTTGATGGCTCCGCCCATGGTACGCACGGTCTGGCGATGGGTCACCACCACCTCGTTAAGGGTTTGGTCGCTGAGCGATGTGCTATCGCTATCCTGAGCCGCTACCACTGAGGGCACACCCATGGCAAGGCCCATCAGCATCATTATCTTATTATTGATTTTCATTAACTTTTGATTATTTGAGTGTTCATTGATTGACGGGTGCAAAGGTAAGGAGAATGTCATGCAACACAGTTGCAAAGGTCTCAAGCCCCTTTACACACACAAACGTTTGGGCATAGATACTCCATGCCTCAACAATACGGATCAGCAAGACCTCAGCCTTGCCCATCTTCCTTAATCAAATAATCAAGACGGATAGCTGCTGCAAATAGCATCGCGGAGGACTATGCCATTTGTCAGCATGAAGGTATTGCGACCAAGCATGGCAACACCAACGTGGCAACATGATGGCGCTCACCAACAACATCGGGAGCAGCATCATGACTTGTGGAACAATGTGAAGCGTCTGTTGCGAGGTTTGGTTCATCGTGGCAAGCTTCATCACCTGCACCTTCATGCAGTGGGTGTCGGCATCACCACGGCAGTCCTTCTTATCCTGTTGCTGTGACAACGGTAACACCAACATCATCCTACCGCTATGCATACACTGCATAACGATAACCCCTGTGCCCATCCAAACCAAGAGCGCTGACAGGAGCAATGGGAAAAGACTGTGCAACCATCGCTTCATCTTGGCTGCAAAGTTACTAAAAACATTGCGAATGTATTAGAAAGCCTACACGAAAAGCACGTTATTTATTGTATTTTTGAAGCAATGTGCCTTCGATATACATTGAGGTTGGTTTCCTTGAGCACATTGTTTATATGATTCAAGCGTTGGGTTTGGCTAGATGAAGCATCTTCAATGTTATCCTCTTTCATATCAATATAGCCCACTCCGGTTACCGGCAAGTACTCATCCCAATAGACGGGCACTTGGTGCATCCTGCCATCACCTCCCCATACGCTTACATAGGTCACCCTTTTAACCGTACGGTAGCCATATGCCGATACTTTTATCGTAGACTTATCTTTTTCTCCCTTGCATTTTTTGGTCTTCAGAATACATTGGGTAACGCATTGGGGATGCTTGAAATGCTCTTGACCCCAAAAGTTGGCTAAAGCTTCGTGCTCCCAAAATGCGCTCTCTCGCTTCATGTCATGGCCATAAATATCTTGTTGTGAGCGTATCTGTTGGTACATCGGCACACAGAGCAATGGCGCCAAACTAAAGTATATCGCTCTAAAGTACTGAGCATTTATCGTATAGAAGTCTTGTTGAGCCTTGTCGTAATCAAAGTTTTGATATTGCTTGGGGTTCATGTCAAGATCCAGGCTTTGCATATGCTGAGGAACAATCGTATTGATCATCTTGTGTTTCAGGAAGTCAAAGTCATCGCCGTAGGCGGCAGTACGATTTTTTAGCAACTTCAACATGTTTTCTTGAGCCAATGGAGTAAACAGCAAAGCAAACTGCTGGTTGTTGTTGCGATCACTCGTATTGAATGCAACCTCAAACTCCTCGTTGCTCATCATCGCAAAGTCGTTGCTGTTTAGGTCGCGAGCTTTTTTACGTAGCGAACGCCTTTTCCACTTATATGACAATGAGCCCTCTTTGCTGGCCAACCCGCTTTGCCTTCTATTGAATATCAAGTCAGGCGCTGCCGTGTTTCCGTATATTAATCTGGTCTTTTCATAATAGCCTGGATATGGAGCCGTGACATTTGCTGTAAGCACTTGTGTGTGGTGCACAGTGTGATATTTTCCATCGGTTCCACGCTCACGTGTTGTCCAATGGATGGTCTTTGTACCCGTATACACCTTTGTACCCCAGTTCATCTTTCGGGTGCGGCATATGACGAATGGATTGCCATTGATAAGCCCGGAGTGGGAGTAGATCACGGAACGTTCTGTGTTGAAGGAGTCGTCCCAATTGTACACCATCTTAAGATCGGCCAAACGCTGCGTTGTAAAATATGGATCAAACTCCAAACGAGGAACTGTTTTGGACATCATACGGGTGAGCACATCCCAATCGTATAGCCGGTTGAGAGGTGCCATTTGCTCCCATGCTTCTCCTTTCAGTTTTGCTATTAAGGATTCTAGATGGTTTCGTTGTTTTTTTAGTTCACGCAAAGTGGGATGCACTTTCATGAACAAGAAAATCAGAATCAGCGAACTGGCAATAGCGATCAACACGATGACTTCTACCGTTAAGGAGCCTTCGTTATAAAGATAGAACGCATATACCGCACCACCCACTACGCATAACCAAAGCACAGAACATAATATGGTCCACTTAGTGATACTAGACGATACATCAGCAGATTCCTCTTGGTTGAGATATATCTGCTGACAAGTTTCACGATTTGCCTCAACATCGACCTTAGCTTCTTCAGCTAGTTGGGCAAAGGTTTCTTCGGCTACCTTCTTGAAACGGTCATGAAACACATTGACGTATTCAGTGAGTGGATCATAAATGTCTTGTATCATGGGTTAGTGTGTTTAGAAGAACTTACTGCGAGCCATCTGACGGGTTTCTTCCGAAGCAGTGAACGGAATACGAGTGGTGTATTGCTGCTTGGCTGCGACAATCATCTTGGTGGGCCAAGCAAAGATATCCGTATTCCATTGGGTTACACGGTTGTTGTAAACAGTGCGTGCGGCGGTTATCTCGCGTTGTAAATAACTGTTCTGTTGCATTGCATCGGCAATAGCGTTATGAGCTTTCAGTTCGGGATAGGCTTCCACTTGAGGGAACAAACGACCAAAAGCATGATCGACCTGCTGACTGACCATGTTTCTGTTTTCTCCGTTTACGACACCACTTCGAAGTCCTGCCACTGCTTTCATCACATCCTTGTCTAGGTCAACCGCCTTTTCTACCAACCCTGCAACATTCTGCAGTATCTGTACGCGCTGCTCTAGGAAGTTGTCAATATTGGAAGCTTCGGCCTGGATGCGTTGTTCCAACTGCTGGAAGTAGTTGCGTGCAGAGATTTTCATAAAAATAAAGATTACCCCCGGCAAGACGCCAAGCAAACACCCAACGATACCCACCAACAACGGATTTTCAAGAGTATGCCCCATAATGAGCACATACAACAAGACGAGTATGGGAATGGTTATCCACAATGCTATTTCGAAAAGAGTAGAGCCGAATCCGACTTCTACAGGTATTTGACGTTCAATAACATGAATATCACGTCCATTTTCGTTGACAGGTCCTGTCATTTCATCCAATAAATTTGCCATAGGTTTGATTTTATGTTTTTACTATTTCATTAAATTAGCAGACTTAAAATTGCATTAAAGCGCAAACCTTTGGGTGGTAACACGCTACCCAATGTCGCTTATGTCAAATAATTCATCTAGCTTAAAACCAAATAAAGAATATCAGGTACAAGGCAAAGGTAAGCATAAAATCTGAAAGTTCACTCCTTTTGGAGGAATTTATTACACAAACAACGCTTTTAAGGTCGTGGCTTGATTGGTCGTCAATAAAATAGATGGTAAGCGTAGCTCTATCTTCAACGACTTTTCAAAGGGATGGATAGAGATTATTTCTGTTCAATTAGACTTCTATCTTAATGACAGAAATTGCTTGAGAAACGTGCAGCAAGGACGGCACAGATTGCGGTTAAACAATGTTAATCACTAAAACAAGAGGCGGCCTTTGAGCGAAAATTAATATTTTTGTTAACCAAAAAGGAAAACTCACCTATTAGCAAAGATATGAAGATTCTGCATATATTACATAACAAGAAGATGATTGGGGGGCTCTTGGGCCTCATCGTCCTATCGGTAGTGGTATGGCAACTGATGCCTATCTCTGAGAAAGAGATCAAGCGCAACGAGGTGCGTGTAGAGATGGCAACATGGTATTCGCTTAGCGTCAATGGCAAGACGCTCGTCACCTTTACGGACATTGAGGGCGACTCGGCTTTTGTGGGTGTGTCAACGGATACGGTAAAGGTACATGCGAGGACGCAAACCGTAAATGGCTATTGGGTCAATCAGCTTCGGAGAGTGCCTTCATGCTTTGGGCGTGTCGTTGTACCGGCAGCACCTAAACCTAGCAATCTGGTGCAAGCGGATGGAAAACGACTACGCGAAGTGGTCATGCGGCAAACGGGGAACATAGACAACTATGTGGCACAACTCCAATCTAAGCAGAACGAGCTACATTATTACTGCCGTAGCCACAACGTGCAAGACTATGGGTACAATAGCATCGCTGCTTACTCAGCTCTTGTGGATCAAGGTATCGACTCGCTGCAGCCTGCCCTTAACAAGCTCTTCTCTGTGCTTCCTAACGATAGCAACATCACGCTCACTTATCACACGTCATACAAACTGATCCAGTCGACCGATGGCAAGCATATATATAATAAGGTGTGTATGCCGAGCACAGAATACGACGATGGCTTCACCGTCATCCAACTGCCTAACCACAAAACGCCCAAGCATGTCATTACGCACATGAGCATCGCTCAAGGTAAGACCTTGCTTCAGAACACGGTAAAAGCCAAACCTAAGGCTCTGCCCCATGACGATGTGACGCTGCACGACTCGACAGGTGTCTACATCGGCGAAATCAACAAGCAGAAGCAACCCAACGGCTATGGTAAGCACATCGGCTATGACGGTTCTTACTATGAAGGACATTGGGAGAACGGGATCTATGACGGCTTTGGATTCTACGTGGCGCCACGCCAATACCTGAAAGCGGGCGAATGGAAGCAAGGTGTGTTCAAGGGGGAGCGCCTCACATACAATGCAGACCGTATCTATGGCATTGACCTTTCACGGCATCAGCATGAGAAGAATGGTATCACCTACCCTATCAATTGGGGCAAGCTACGCATCACGGGGCTAGGAACAATCAGCACGAAGAAGATCAGCGGGAAGGTGGATTACCCCATCAGCTTTGCTTATATCAAGTCGACCGAAGGCACAACGGTTCTCAATGCCTACTATGCAGATGATTACAAACAAGCTCGGGCACACAACATCACCACCGGAACCTACCACTTCTTCTCCACCACTAGCAACGGCACGGAGCAAGCCAAGCACTTCCTGCGTTGCAGCAAGTTTAACAAAGGCGACCTTCCTCCTGTACTCGACATTGAGCCTACCGATGCGCAGATACAACAGATGGGCGGAGCCGAAGTGATGTTCAAGCACGTCCGCCTATGGCTTAAGGCGGTAGAAGCCTCCACGCACGTGCGCCCTATCCTGTATATCAGTCAGAGCTTTGCCAATCAGTACATGCCGCTAGCCACCGACTTGGGTGACAACTACTTTGTTTGGATTGCGCGATATGGCGAGTATAAGCCCAACTTCAAACTTACCATTTGGCAACTCAGTCCCGATGGTAAGGTACAAGGCATCCAGCCCGATGTGGATATCAATGTGTTTAACGGATACAAGAATAGCTATCAGCAGTTTCTAGAGCGCCACTGCTTCCAGTAAGCAACGATAACGAATGGTGCTACTCTAAGCAGATTTCGCCACTGCCATAACAACGATGATGAGCATCGTCATACACCACGCAGAACTGTCCGGGCGCCACGCCATGAATACGTGCATCCGAATGGATTACATAACGACCATCATCCCGCACCTCCACTGAGGCAGGATGATACTCGGGTGTGTGACGTATCTTGAAGGTGATGCGCTCGGGAAGCGCCTCAATGCCCTCGGTAAGGAAGTCGAAATCGTGTATGAGAAAATCTTGCTTGTAAGCCGTGTCGGGATCATAGCCATGACTGACGTAGAGGATATTGTGCTCCACATCCTTCTTGACCACAAACCAAGGCCCACCGCCTAAGCCCAAACCCTTGCGTTGACCGATGGTGTGAAACCATAATCCCTTATGCGAACCAATCCGCTTACCAGTTTCCAACTCGATGATGTCGCCTTCCTGCTCTCCTAGGTAACGGCGCACATACTCGTTATAGTCGATGTTGCCTAGGAAACAGATGCCTTGCGAGTCCTTGCGCTTGGCATTGATCAGATGTTCACGTTCAGCTATCTCGCGCACCTCCCCCTTCTGATAATGGCCAATGGGGAACAGCGCCTTCTTGAGTTGCCACTGATAAATCTGCGCCAGGAAGTCGGTCTGATCCTTCACGGGATCCGGACTAGTCGTAAGCCATTTCTTACCATCGATCCACTCAGTCTGTGCATAATGGCCCGTAGCTATCAAGTCGTATTCGTGACCACGCTTCTCATGGAAAGCGCCAAACTTAATCAGTCTATTGCACATCACATCGGGGTTGGGCGTGAAGCCAGCTTTGACCTTCTCCATGGTGTATCGCGTCACTTGATTCCAATACTCTTGGTGGCAATCCACCACCTCTAAGCGACAACCATACTTGTGAGCAACGGCGGTGGCCATCTCGAGATCCTCCTCTGAGCTGCAATCCCATTCTTCCTTCTCCTCTGGACCTATCTTGATATAGAAACAGTCGGGGTGCAATCCCAGCCGTGCAAACTCATATACCACCACGCTGCTGTCGACGCCTCCCGAGAGAAGCACCGCGATGCGCTTGTCACGCAATTCGTCTATGACGTTGTCTAACTTCATATTGGTTTATCTTTTATCACTGCAAAGTTAATCAAAAGCATACAAAATTGCGGTTATCGGCTTTATTTATTGCAACATTTTCTTTAACTTTGCATACTTACTATGGTCAGATGCCAAACTTATTGGCCTTACATTCTATATCCATCCGAATATTAATAAAAACCTAATAATTGTATCACATGAACTTAAAAAAGACTTTTCTCCTTGCTTCCATGCTCTGTCTGTGGATCACAGGCCAAGCGCAGATCCCCGTATACGCATGGCAGGGATGGCAAGACGGAATGACCCGCCAGTCATTGGTGCGTGATTTCAAACAATGGAAGGCCCATGGCGTAGTGGGCGTTTGCTTCAATGCAGGCACCGACTCGGCTCATATCGCCATTGCTTCACAAGCTGCCCACGAGGCGGGACTGGAGTATCACGCATGGGTTCCCACGATGATCCAGTCAGGTCTCAGTGCCGACTGCTACACCGTGAACCGCTTAGGACAGTCGGCTTATGACCAGCCGCCCTATGTTCCTTATTACACCACGCTCGACCCACGCAACCCTAAGGTGCATAAGTTCTTCGTTGACCAGTTTACCAAGATTGCCAAGATGCCTTATGTCGACTATGTGCAGCTAGATTATATCCGTTATGCCGACGTGATTCTAGCCAAAGGACTTTGGGAGAAATATGGTTTGACGATGAACGGCGAATATCCCGCAGCCGACTTCTGCTATTGTGACGACTGCGTCCGCATCTTCCAGGATCAGACAGGCATCAATATTCGTAAGGTGACCGATCCTTCTAAGGTAGAAGAATGGGCACAGTTTCGTTGCGATGCCGTGACCGACTTGGTCAATGAGATTGCCACTGCCGTACACGCACAGGGCAAGAAGCTCTCTGCCGACGTCTTCCCCGGCCCCAAGAGCTATGCACGCTGGATGGTAAGACAGGAGTGGGACAAGTGGAATCTGGACGCTGTGTTCCCCATGAACTACAACGACTTCTATGAGGAACCAGCATCATGGGTGGGTACCGTGACCCGCGAAGAGGTAAACAGCGTAGAAGGAAAAGATATTCCTGTATACTCCGGACTCTTCATCTGCCACGACTGGCAGCACAAAGCATCCGTGATTGATCCCGAGAACTCAGGCCTTGTACCCTCAGAGATGGCCACTGCCGTGAGCGGTGCTATTCAGGCTGGTGCCAAAGGTATCTGTCTCTTCACCCCCGGAAGCATGACCGAGGAGCACTGGAAGCAGTTGGATGCAGCCGTGAAGCTCGAGAGCGAAAAGGTCTCTACACGTCCTCTAACAAAGAGCGAAGCCGAGAAAGCTCGCCAGACGGTCATCAACGATTTCACATCAGAGATCAGCAACCGCACCAAGGATATGTATGACAAGCAGATCATCTACGAAGGCAATCGTCAGATGCCACTCCACTGGGAGGTGTATGGTGAGAAGCCTGCTGATGGACGTTCCCTTTGGATCTCCTTACATGGTGGTGGCAACACCCGTCATGACCTCAACATCCAGCAATGGACCAACCAGTGGCGTCTATACAAGCCCGCTGAAGGCGTGTATCTCTGCCCACTTAGTCCGGTGGACGACTGGAACATGTGGTGCCAACCCGACTTAGACCAGTTCTACCATGACATCATCCTCATGGCAGTGGCTCATCTCGACGTCAATCCTGACAAGGTGTACATCCTAGGTTACTCGGCTGGTGGCGACGGCGTATGGCGCATGGCACCACGCATGGCTGACAATTGGGCTGCAGCATCGATGATGGCTGGTCACCCTGGCGACGTACGTCTAGAGAACCTACGCAACACGCCGTTCATGGTATGGTGCGGATCTGAAGATAGCGCCTATCAGCGCAACACGCTGGACGCTCAGCGCATCTTGCAGCTCGACTCGCTGCAACGCCAAGATCCTCAAGGTTACATCCATGAGGGACACATCGTTGCAGGCAAAGGCCACTGGATGCAGCAAGCTGACACTGCCGCTATCTCTTGGATGGCTAAATATGAGCGCAACCCTTACCCAAAGACCATCGTTTGGCAACAAGAAGAGGTGTTGCGTCCATCCTTCTATTGGATCACTGCACCTCAAAGCGAGTTGGCTCGCTACAAGCAAGTGCGCCTCCACGTTGAGGGCAACACCATCTATCTAGATCGTTGCGACTACTCGCAAATCACGCTTTCGCTCAACGACGAGATTGTCAATCTAGACAAGCCCGTAAAGGTCATCTACCAAGGCAAGACGCTGCTCTCGCAGAAGTTGCCACGCACAAGCTATAACCTCTTCAACACCTTGCGCCAGCGCGAAGACACCCAATATGCCTTCCCCGCTCAGTGCACCATCAGGTTGTAACCTCTCTACGGACTGATCCGTTCCCCATTATGCTCCCAGCCATATCTCCACCAAGATGTGGCTGGGAGTTTTTTAGTCATAGGCTTTTTAGTCTTGCTGCGCCACATGGTCGCATATTCAAAAGGGAGGAAAAGAATAAATTGGTATAAACAGCTGACTTTTTCAGATTTTATGCTTAACTTTGCCATATGCTGAATGTTCCCTACTGAGGCTTTACCTGCACGAGGGTAAGCGGGCATCCTAGCACACATGAGCATCGAGCAAATGAAACTCTACCCATGACTTGCTTTCTATTGACAAAAGAAGATCTACTCATTTAAAATTAAACGAAAACCCAAATATATTATGAAACGTAACCTTAAGAGAATAACGCAGCTTATTCTGTGTGCCTTGTTCACCACAACCGGAGCAATGGCACAGCTCAAGACCAACAACGGCATTGAATATCTACAATGTCAAGCGCCCGACCTCTCAGGCGATTTTTCTGATCTGGCGCACACCTACTTCCTAGCCGATAGCATTGCTTCATTCGACTTGAACAAAGGCGAAGGCCTACTCAACTGGAAGCGCTACCGCTTATCGCCACGTCAGGCATTCAACCTCAATGGCTATTGGCCTGTGCGCATGAAGATGCTCGACTTCCCCGACACCCAATATGACAACGACCCCAACCTGAAGATACGCGTGCAGAAGGTGGACGAACGCACATTGCGCGTCACGCTCTTCACCTCACCCATCGAACCGAAGATGGACGAGGCTAACGACCCAATGTTCGCGCCCGAGTTTGCCGCAGATATGTTTACCAACAACGGCAACAAGATGAGTCGTGGCAGATGGAACACCACCACCGATGCCAACACCATTGTCTATAAGAACCAGAACGGTAGCCTTGAGATACAGAAGTATCCCTTCCGTATCATCCTCCGCGATGCCAGTGGCCGATTGCTCACGCAGACACGCCACATCGTGGACAACGATAGCACACAGGTTAAGCTGCTGCCTTTCAGTTTCATCAAGCGTGGCTCGGACAACTCACGCAGCATCAACCCCGTGTTCCTTCTCTCCCCTGGTGAGCGTCTCTATGGTTGCGGCGAGAGCAGCACCCAGCTCAACAAGGTGGGGCAGAAGGTAAACATCTCGGTGGTGGATCCGCAAGGACCCGAAACACCTAGCATGTACAAACCTGTGCCATTCTATTTCTCCAACCGCGGTTATGGTTTCTTCATGCACACCTCTGCTCCTATCACAGCCGACTTTGGCGAGAGCTACATCGGTGCACAACGTCTCTTCATGGGCGATGAAACGATGGACTTCTTCGTATTCTTTGGCGAACCCAAAGAGATCCTAGATGCTTACACCAATGTTACGGGCAAGTCGCCGATGATGCCTCTATGGTCATTCGGTACATGGATGAGCCGCATCTCTTATTTCTCACAACAGGAAGGACTGGAGGTTGCCAAGCAGTTGCGTGCCAACAAGATTCCTTCAGATGTCATCCACTTTGACACGGGATGGTTTGGCGTTGACTGGCAGTGCGACTATGAGTTCTCTAAGGATCGCTTCAAAGACCCTGTGGGCATGTTGCGCAGTCTGAAGAAAGATGGTTTCCACACCTGCTTGTGGCAGTTGCCTTACTTCACACCTAAGAACCGCTACTTCAAAGAGCTCGTAGAAGGCGGCATGGCTGTGCGCAACGGCAACGGCACGCTCAACTATGAAGATGCCGTTCTAGATCTTAGCAATCCGCTCACCGTCAGCTGGTATCAAGACAAGATAGCTCACCTCATCCGCCAAGGCGTGAGCGCCATCAAGTGCGACTTTGGTGAAGCTGCTCCTTACGACGGGCTTTACGCTTCGGGCAAGACAGGTTTCTATGAGCACAACCTCTACCCTCTCCGTTACAACAAAGCGCTATGGGAGGCTGTCAGAGACAATTCGCCTGAGCACGAAGGCATCATCTGGGCACGTAGCGCCTGGGCGGGCAGCCAGCGTTATCCTCTGCACTGGGGTGGCGATGCCGCTTCAAGCGAGGTGGGCAGCGTAGGTATGATGGGCGATTTGCGTGCCGGACTGAGCTTCGGTCTGAGTGGCTTCTCGTTCTGGAGCCATGACATCGGCGGCTTCGTCACCAAGAGTCCCGAAGACCTCTACCGTCGTTGGCTTCCCTTCGGCTTCCTCAGTTCACACACCCGCGCCCACGGCGCACCTCCCACAGAGCCTTGGCTCATCAGCAAGGACTTCACTGACGCCTTCCGTGCCAATGCCGAGATGAAATATCAACTCATGCCTTACGTCTATGCACAAGCCAAGGATTGTTCAGAGAAAGGTCTGCCTATGGTGCGTGCGCTCTTCGTCGAATATCCCAAGGATGCTGGTGCCTGGCTTGTGGAGGACGAGTATATGTTTGGTTCACAGATGCTCGTAGCCCCCATGCTCGAAGCGGGCACAGAGCGCACAGTTTATCTCCCTGCTGGCAAGTGGATCGATTATCAGACGGGCGCTGTATACAATGGTGGATTCCAGACGCTCTCCGTTCCTACCACCAAGGCCCAGGTTGCTGCGCAGGGTAACGTATCCGAGCCTTTGCCTTGCATCATCCTCGTCAAGGATGGCAGCTTGATCCCTCAAGTGCCCGTAGCTCAGCACACGGACGAGATAGCTTGGAACAAACTCACATGGAAGCCCTTCCGTGCCGACGCCAAGGAATGCACAGGTTATCTCTATCGCCCTGGAGACAACAGCATACAAGAGGTGAAGCAATAAAGCGTGTCAAACGTATTTTCTAACCAACCAAGAAACAGGATTATGACTCTTAGAATGAAGCCATTACTATCATTCCTCCTTTTCTCATCTTGCCTCGCTTCCAATGCGCAGAACGATGGCATCCATGGCGACTTTGATGGGGATGGAAACATAGAGTATGCCTATATGACATACCCTGATGTGGAAGAAAACTTTGAAGACATCGATTTTAATGATTTAGTCACAGTCATCCATTTCTCAAAGGAATCGATACCGCCTATAGAGATACACGACTGTGTCGGAGGCATACTGCAAAACTTAGGAGATCTGAACGACGACGGCCGTGACGAGATAGGTTTATGGAAGGGTTGGATAGCCTCGTGTTGGCATGAATATCTATCTTGGAAATTTGATGGCAATACATGGAGTCCCTTAACCAAATCCTTTACTATCCATCTTAGTCTATGGGAAGAACATGACACAGACTTTAAACCCATACAAAGGATTGACGGCAAAAGAGTCAAAGTCTATTACAACGAATGGGCAGACGAAGACATTCAGACGAAGTCCAAAGTGGTTAGATTGAAGTAACCTATCATAAGCCATGAAGAGAGAGCCTCTCCATAGCTAAACGTTAAAGAGACAGTCAGCAATAACAAGAATATTGCTGGCTGTTTGCTTTTGATGTGGGAAATGATTATTAAGGATTACCGGGCAACGGCTTTTCGGTACTCCGGGGGGTATTGCAGCCTTTGCATGACGTGCGGATTGCCCCGGAATATCGTAAGATGGGTATATTGTGCGCGATTATTTGGTATAAATAAGTTATATTTCGTAAATAAGCGTTAACTTTGCATCTGGATAACAAAACGAAGATTTGCTTCGAAAAACAACAAATACATTTTAGCTAGTATGATGATACGTCAGTTGGCCATAATCTTTGGCTGTCTTGCTTTGGGCGAGTTTATAATTTGGCTCACCCACATCCCACTTCCGTCGAGCATTGTCGGCATGTTGTTGCTCACGCTGCTGCTCAAGTTGAAGGTGATACGTTTGGAATGGGTGCGCAGCATCTCCGATTTCCTCGTAGGCAACATCGGTTTCTTTTTCGTGCCACCCGGCGTGGCCATAATGCTCTATTTTGACATCATCAAAGCCCAGTTCCTGCCAATAGTTGTGGCATCAGTTGTGTCAACGGTGCTTGTGCTTGCCGTTACTGGATGGGTGCACCAGTGTTATGGCAAGGTACGCGACAAGGCAAAGGACATTTCTAAAACACATAAGTAGAACCAAAAAGACTGTAGAATGAGTTATTGTTCAAACGAATTTTTCCTTATAGCACTCACGTTCGGCACTTATTTTCTAGGCAAACTGTTGCGTCGCTACACCGGATGGGTAATTATGAACCCCATCCTGGTATCGATATGCTGCATCATCGCGTTTCTCAAGCTATCCGGAGTGAGCTATGAAACCTACAACGAGGGCGGGCATATGATAGAGTTCTGGCTTCGCCCAGCAGTCGTGGCACTTGGCGTGCCGTTGTATATGCAGCTCTCAACAATCAAGAAACAGCTCACCCCCATACTGCTTTCAGAACTTGCCGGCTGTGTGGTAGGAGTGGTTTCGGTGGTATATATAGCCAAGGTCATGGGCGCATCGCACGAGGTTATCCTCTCGCTTGCATCGAAATCGGTCACTACGCCCATCGCCATGGAGGTAACTAAAGCCGTTGGCGGCATCCCTTCGCTTACCGCAGCGGTGGTGGTGAGTGTGGGACTTTTGTGCGCAGTGTGCGGCTACCGCACCATGGGGTTTGCTCACGTAAAGTCGCCCGTGGCACAGGGCTTATCGATGGGCACCGCTGCCCACGCCATAGGCACAGCCACATCGATGGACCACAGTCAGGTGCATGGAGCCTACGCCAGTCTCGGGCTCACGCTCAACGGCATCTTCACATCGTTGCTAACACCTTCGATAATACCGCTTCTCGGCATTTCCTGATCCTCGGCCACAGGCATCTTGCAGGCTTTTCGAAGGTCACTTGCGCGGTCACGGCTTCACGGTCATTCATGTCGATGGCGACGTTGAAGGGAGGGTTGTGCGTCATGGTGTTTGCCTCTCGGTTACACATTGAAACTCATGCCTCGCCCAACGATATGTCAAACGCCATATATTGGCGGTTATGTAATGTCGGGATTGCAAACTGTAACCACGCAACAAGCTCTATTTCAGTAAATTTGGATAAAGATGTGAAAAATAATTAATTTATTGTTTCCGTTTATTGAAAATGTGATTAAACATACTAAATTTGCGAATGTTATAGAAAACATTTGACCCATTTTGGCATAATGTTTAGATTTGTTTTAGTAGATTAGTTTTTAAGTAGTTTGTTTTTGGAAATCGTATGTCGTGAGACATGCGATTTTTTCGTGCGGAAAGATTGTGAAAGTTGGAAAGATAAAATCATGCAGCTATGCCGCTATGTGCCGTTTTTTTTATAATTTCGCATTATGAAAAATTATTTTAGCTTGAAACTGATCGTGTTGTTTGCCATAATCTTCGGAGGAACATGGGCACTCACCGGTTCGCTGCCTATCGCGGCAGGGGTGATAATACTCGTGCTCGTGGCCGACAGACTGATTAAGGCATGGGCCGACAAGAAAGACAAGAAATATTTCGGGTGAGTGATGCACCGCCAGTTGTAGCTGAACCATACCAAAACTTAAAATCGCGTGGAACAATTAATAAAACTGTATGAGAAATGGCAGGGCCACAGCCCCGCGAAAACCGAGCGCATGAAAGGTGCGGGCAGCAACCGCGAGTATTACCGGTTTAGCGCAGACGACGGCAGCACCGTCGTGGGAGTGATAGGCACGAGCCGTGACGAAAACCACGCCTTTATATATCTTGCCGACCATTTCGCGCACAGGCAACTGCCCGTGCCGCGCGTGTTGGCTGCTTCTGACGACGGACTGCGCTATCTGCAAACCGACCTTGGCAATGTGTCGTTGTTTGATGCAATTGCCGGTGGCAGGCAGGCGGGTGGCCGTTACAACCAGCGCGAGAAGCAACTGTTGAAGGCGGCAATACGACAGTTGCCCAACATCCAGATACGCGGGGCGCGCGGGCTCGACTGGACAAACTGTTATCCGCAGCCGGAATTCGACGAGGACAGCGTGCTCTTCGACCTAAACTATTTCAAGTATTGCTTCTTGAAGCCGTCGGGTCTTGATTTCCATGAGCTCAAGCTCGAAGCCAATTTCCGCCTGATGGCCAAAGATCTCACTGCCGAGACAACCGACAGTTTCCTCTACCGCGATTTCCAGGCACGCAACATAATGCTCGACGAAGGCGGCAATCCATATTTCATCGACTTCCAGGGCGGACGCAAAGGGCCTTACTACTACGACCTCGCGTCGTTTCTGTGGCAAGCATCGGCCAAATATCCCAACAAACTGAGGCGTGAACTGGTGGCCGAATACTACGACTCGCTGAAAAACTATACCGAGGTGCCGTCGGTGAGGCACTTTGTGGGCAGGTTGAGCCTGTTCGTCTTGTTCCGCACACTGCAGGTGCTCGGTGCCTACGGCTTCCGTGGCTATTTTGAAAGAAAACGCCATTTCATCGAGTCGATACCCCCGGCTATCGACAATCTGCGCGAAATAGTGAAAATGGCCGACCATTTCCCCTATCCTTATTTAATGGACTTGCTGCGCCGCCTCACCGAGATGCCGCGCTACGCCCGTATAGAAGAACCTGCACTGAGCCGCGCCGACGGTTTCCGAACGGCCACCGACAATGTGTTTGCAGGACATCCGCAAGACGGGCCGGCCACATTCTCGAAGTATGACGGCAAGGGGCCGCTCGTGGTGCGCGTGTTCAGTTTCTCCTACCGCAAGGGCATTCCGGCCGACGAGTCGGGCAATGGCGGAGGCTATGTGTTTGATTGCCGCAGCACGCACAACCCTGGACGCTACGAACCCTACAAGAAACTCACGGGTCTTGACGAACCCGTGGTGCGCTTTCTTGAAGACGACGGCGAGATACTCACGTTTCTCGACAGTGTGTACAAACTCGCCGACGCGCATGTGCAACGATATATCGACCGTGGATTCACCGACCTGATGTTCTCGTTCGGGTGCACCGGCGGACAGCACCGAAGCGTGTATTCGGCCCAACATCTCGCCATGCACCTGCACGAAAAGTTCGGCATTGAGGTGCGTGTGTGTCACCGCGAACAGGGCATAAGCCAAGTGTTCGAGGCAAAGCAGTAGCGGCAAAAAACGCGCGGCACACTTTGCCGTTTGCAATAAAATCGTTACTTTTGCAACTGCATAGCGCAAACGTTCACCATCTTGACAACTATGATGCAGGCAATGATATTCGCTGCCGGGCTTGGCACCCGCTTGAAACCGCTCACCGACACGATGCCCAAGGCATTGGTGAGGGTAGGGGGCGAGCCGCTCATAAGGCGCGTGGCCGACAGGCTCGCCGCTGCGGGCACAAAACGCATCGTTGTCAACGTGCATCATTTCGCCAGTCAGATTAAAGACTATCTCGCCGCCAATCCACAGGAAGGCGTGGAAACGCTTGTTTCCGACGAGACTGCGGCACTACTCGATACTGGTGGCGGAATAAAGAAGGCTCGTCCATTGTTCTGCAACGACTCACCCATACTCATTCACAACGTCGATATTCTCAGCAATGTCAACCTTGCCGAGTTCTATCGGCTCGCTGCCGACAGCGAAAAGGCCGGAAAAGCCGATGCCGTGCTGCTTGTGAGCAGCCGCAAGACAAAACGCTATCTGCTATTTGATGACGACATGAGGCTCGTGGGATGGACAAATATCGAAACAGGCGAGGTGAAATCGCCGCGCAAAGACCTTGACCCCAAGCAGTGCTGGATGTATGCCTTTGCCGGAATACACGCCATAGCACCGCGCCTGCTCGCCCTCATGGATAGCATGCCCGACCGTTTCGGCATCATCGACTTCTATCTTAATGCGTGTGCCGACCACCCGATTATGGGCTATGTGAAACCCGACCTGAAACTCATGGACATAGGCAAGCTCGACACTCTGGCACAGGCCGAGGCTTTTCTCGGAACTCTCTGAACCGCGAACAATGCCGCACAACATCAGGAAACAATCATCACAACAATATAAATATGCAACAGAAGATCATCATTCTTGATTTCGGGTCGCAGACCACGCAGCTTATTGGCCGCCGTGTGCGCGAACTCGACACCTTCTGCGAGATTCTCCCCTACAACAAGTTCCCCGAGAACGAGGAGGGAATAATAGGAGTAATACTCAGCGGCTCGCCTTATTCCGTGCACGACCCCGAGGCTTTCAAGGTGGATTTGTCGCGTTTCGTGGGCAAATACCCGGTTCTCGGCATCTGCTACGGGGCTCAGTTCATTTCGTATGCCAATGGCGGTAAGGTGGAACAAACCGGAACACGCGAGTATGGACGTGCCAATTTGCAGACATTCGACAAGGAAAATCCGCTGTTCAAGGGCTTTGACGAGAACTCGCAGGTGTGGATGAGCCACGGCGACACAATCACCGCCATCCCGTCAGACTGCCATGTTATAGCCTCGACGGCAGACGTTAAGTTTGCTGCCTATGCCTCTACAGCCAACCCAGTGTGGGCCGTACAGTTCCACCCCGAGGTCTACCACACGGTGCAGGGCAAGCAGTTGCTCAGCAATTTCGTGGTTGACATCTGCGGAAGCAAGCAGGAATGGAGCCCGGCATCGTTTGTGGAGTCAACCGTGAACGAGCTGAAAGAGCAACTCGGCAACGACCGCGTTATACTCGGACTGAGCGGTGGCGTTGACTCTTCGGTGTGCGCCGTGCTGCTCAACAAAGCCATAGGCAAGAACCTTACTTGCATATTTGTCGATCATGGAATGCTGCGCAAGAACGAGTTCCAGCAGGTAATGGCCGACTATGAAGGACTTGGACTCAACGTGATAGGCGTTGACGCTAGCGAGAAATTCTTCAAGGATTTGGAGGGAGTAACCGACCCCGAGCAGAAACGCAAGATTATAGGACGCGATTTTGTTGAGGTGTTCAATGCCGAAGCAAAGAAAATAACCGACGCCAAATGGCTCGCGCAAGGCACCATCTACCCCGACCGCATTGAAAGCTTGAACATTACCGGAAAGGTGATAAAGAGCCACCACAACGTGGGCGGACTGCCAAAGGAAATGCACCTGCAACTGTGTGAGCCGCTGAAATGGCTCTTCAAAGACGAGGTTCGGCGTGCCGGACGACAGCTGCAAATGCCCGAGCGGCTCATAAAGCGTCATCCGTTCCCCGGTCCCGGCCTTGCAGTGCGCATCCTTGGCGACATCACCCGCGAGAAAGTGCGCATTCTTCAGGATGCCGACGACATCTACATCAGCAACATGCAGAGCTATATCTGCCCCGACGGCGAGCGTCTTTACGACAAGATTTGGCAGGCCGGAACGGTGCTGTTGTCAAC
>CAVJZR010000009.1:0-65134 GCA_963654235.1 Bacteroidaceae bacterium
TCCCAATCAATACCGCACCGGCAATTTTACCTTGAACGCAATAATTTCGCACAGTCCTTTCAGCCAAGCCGTGTGCTTCGGCATATATTTTTGTTGATACCAGTTCCATAACTTATCGGCATAAAAAATGATTATCTTATGCAAAGATAGCCATTTTCTTGCCGACAACGGCAAGAAAATGGTACTTTTATCCGAGAAATCTCCGTTTCTTGCCGCAAAAGAACACTCTGTGCCGCAGACAAATTCGTTCCGCTGAAAAAGAAAATCATTTCGTGGGTCGCACACAAAAGCAGGGGCGAGATTTCTCTCGCCTTGGCTTTTGTCCTTCTTTTGTGGACTTAGCGGCGGAACACGTAGCCATAATCAATAGTTCGAATTCAGAGTCCACATATTGAAGTACATTGTCAGCCTGAGAGCATTTTGTATAAATGTTCCGCAGACTGCGGAACATTTCATTTTAACCATCAAACTATGATATAAGCGGCTACGATTTCTCCAACAAACGCTATATGATAATCGGCCTTTCCATTATCATCTTTCGGATACCATTTGGCCAACTCACCACTACTCAGCAGGTTCGTATCTTGTGCTTGCTTATACACCACACGGCATTCAATAGTCAGCGGCAACTCCTTATAGCCCCCCACTCCATTGACTTCTGCTGGAACAAGCGTTAAACCAGTAGCTTGGATTTTGTCCATATCACGTCCACTCTTTGTACCACAAACTGAAAGAATCTTTTTGTCGTAATCACCCAAAGGTACATTGATGGTAAAATTTGGATTCTTCTCTAGTTGCTCTAACGTGTAACGCGACTCACGAACAAAAGTAGTGAATATAGGTTTACCCCAATCTACGCCAAAGCTTCCCCAAGAAATAGTCATTGCGTTTTGCTTTCCATCAACGTTTGTACTCAATAGTACACCCGTTTGCAAAGCCTTCATTATCTCGTTTGAATACTCAAACACATTGATTTTCTTTTTCATAAGTTGTATTGAATTGTTACTTTTTAGATTGTAAGATCTGTTCTAAGATTTCCGCAGCATCTGCAACACAATCGGGGCAAGCGCGCAGGGGCTTTCCCGTATCTATACCTTTCAGCATATAGCATTGTGTGGCATGATTACGCTGATTAAACAAACGCATAAGATGAGCCGCATGCTTCACTGCTTCCGCTCGATTAGGAAAGACTGTGCTAATCACCATTACTGCGCCAATGATAGCGCCGCATGTACCTTGCATATCACCCATGCCTGCTGCAAAGCCTCGAGTAAGAGCACACACTGTAGCTTCTTCCATATTCATCAGATCACAATAGGTACTCACTATGGATTGAGCACAATTGTATTGTCCACTCCGTTTTTTCTCTGCAGCTATATCTTTACGCGTATCCATCTTTAATAACGTTATATATGCAAAGATACGAATTCTTTTATAGAATTGCTTTGTTTGCACTCAAAATATTAACTTTGCATTAAGAAGCCAACAACATAAATATGAACAAAATTCTTAAAGAAATTGCAAACAAAGAAAGCGCCCAGGTGGCATCAATGTTTGAATATTGGAGCCAAAGACTAAATGAAGAAATAGAGTTTTGGCCAGTTGATGATTTCCCTGGTTTACATACCGAGTCGCATTGTGAACGCGTGCTGCTATTAGCACTAATCATTGGTAACAGACGCCAACTGAAATTGCGTTCAATGATTGCATTAGCCCATTGCGCTATCTTCCATGACACTAGACGAAAAGACAATTATCTAGATCGAGGACATGGAGATAGAGCAGCTGAATATTATAAGGAATATTGTCATAATCGTACACTTAAATTTCTACCAGAAGTTTATGCTACCATCAAGTTTCATGACCGTGATGATAAAGCAGGAGAGGCATTCATAAGAGAAGAGGCTCCCAAACATTCATTGGCTAATAATACGGAAGAAAAGATCGACGACACCGCAGGTTGGCTTGAGGTGTACCATGATTTCAAGGATGCAGATGCGCTAGATCGTTTTCGTTTAGGTCCTTGGGGATTGTCTGTCAAATACCTACGTACAGAGGAATCAAAAGAACTAATGCCTCTAGCTAAACAAATGATAATAGACACCATTGACCCTACTATAAGAGAAGAAGTAATGAAAGCAACCCTACCTTTTGCGAAAAGAATGGAAAACGGTAAATAAAGGCTACCTACATAGATGAGCCTTGCCGTTGTGTTAAATTATACTTATTACCCCATTATACCAAGGATAATTCGTACTTTTGCAACAAGCAATTCACTAAATAATGACAACATGAAGAAGATTTTTGCTATAATACTTTGTTGTTTGCCTTGTTTGGCATACGCACAATCTGAACTTACCACGCAACAACAGCTAGAGAAAGCGCAGAAAGAACTCAAAGAGGCTCAAGAAGCGTTAGAAAAAGCCAAAGCTAATGCACAAAAGGCTCAAGATGCTGCGCAAAAAGAAACTGCTCGACTAAAAGAAGAAGCCCAAAAGCTACAAGATGAGTCGACATCAGTAACACCAAAAGAAGAAACTAGACATGATAACTCCACAGACAAAACTTATGAACAGAATGCGTGGATAGCGCCTACCAACGAAGAAAATCGTGTTGCTAAGACAAAAGCTAATAAAGAAGCCGAAGAAAATCTAGATGCAATATACCTAGATCCCAATGCCGTAACTCTCACAAATGGTGTCGTGGAATGGACTGAGACAATAAGTGCACCAGGCAAGACTGCAGAAGATCTCTACCAACGCACCTACCAATACCTACAAGATTTGACTAATGACGAGAACCAATTGGAAGGTAGCAAGGTGGCTCTAGTCAACAAAGAAGAACATAGCATCATCGCAAACGTAAGAGAATGGTTGGTATTCTCAACCAACTTCTTATCAATAGATAGATGCAAATTCAGCTATATCCTCATTGCTAAATGTGAAAATGGAAAGGTAACGCTTACCATGAGTCGTTTGGTTTACAACTATGACTTACAAGGGAAATCGCTTACCTATAAAGCGGAAAATTGGATCACGAATAAAGAAGCCGTCAACAAAAAAGGAACGAAGCTTCAACCTATATCCGGCAAGTTCCGCCGTAAGACAATTGATCGTAAGAACGAAATAGTAAAGAACCTCAAATTTGCCATTTTTTCATAATCTGTAACAATATTCTTTAATATGGACACGAACAATAACCAGACAACCCCCAATACATCATCCGCCCCAACACCTCGCAGACACCGTAAGCCACAAGAACATAGCACAATAGACTATGTGCGTCAATGGCTCAACTTCATTTTTATGTTGGGAGCTGTCGTTGGAGTTTGCATCTATTTCTTAGGCGACAAGACCATCGGGACCTACATTATCCTTGCTGCTATCGTTGTGAAACTTTCTGAATGTGTCATTCGAGTGTTCAATAAATGAAAAATATCCTATCGATAATAGTCATTGCAATGTTGCTTTGTGCACCATCGGCAATGGCCCAAATAACCAATAGAGACGCAAATGGTACATTCACCGCACAAGGGTATGAACAAAATCGACAACTAGGAAGATCCGACTCTATACAAAGTAAGCACCAAGAAATACCTCGCGGACTTAAGGTTTGGACCATTGATGAACGTTTTGGCGATCGAATATACACCCAACCTGACACGCTATCAGAACTCTACATGAACTCCATATTCAATACAGGTAAATATGGAGAATATAACTCTTTGGGCAATCTTGGGTCTCCACGACAAAATCGCATCTTCATAGAACGCAAAAACAGTAGTGAGTTTCTCTTCACCGACCCTTACGATTATTTCATCACTGAACCTGGGAAGTTTCATTTTACGCAAACACTCTCCCCTATTACTGTGTTAGATTATAACACCGCCGGGAACAAGCAGAATGGTGAAGATCACTTTAAGGCAATGTTTGCCGTCAACATAGGAAAGCGTTGGGGATTAGGTTTCAAATTCGACTATCTTTATGGACGTGGCTATTATAGTGATCAGAACACGTCTCATTTCAATTATTCGATGTGGTTATCATATCTAGGAGAGCGATATCAGGCTCATGCGCTATTCTCCACCAATCATCAGAAGGTTTCTGAAAATGGAGGTATAGCCAATGACGCTTACATCTCTCACCCAGAGATGTTTAACCAAAGCTATTCTGAAGAGGAGATTCCTACTATCTTAGAGAAGAACTGGAACCGCAACGACAATCAGCACATCTTCTCCAATCATCGATACAACGTAGGTTTTTACCGCAAGGTACCTATGACGCAAGATGAGATAGAAGCACGCAAATTTGCCATCAGAGCACAGAAAGAGCAAGAGGCGCAAGCTGCAAAAGAAAAGGCGCGAAGACAAGCAAAGCGTAATGGCGAAGAGTTTGACGAAGAAGAGTACGAAAAAGAGCATGCATCCAAAGGACGTCCTCAAGGAGCAAAGATTATGGGAGACGCACCAAAGGATGTTGCCATAACTGACACCAATCGTGTCAAGATAGATTTGCAACAACAAGCAGCACCAACAACTGATCTTGCATTGGACAAGGAAAAAGACTCTACCGAGTGGATGAAGCGAGAATATGTTCCTGTAACTAGCTTTATTCATACTTTAAGATTTGATAACTATCGTCGAATCTATGAGGCTTATGACACTCCTTCTGATTATTATGCCAACGATTACTATACGCCTACAACATTCACCGGCGACTCTATATACGACCAGAGTAAATACTGGTCGCTGAAGAACACGTTTGCCATTGCTATGCTTGAAGGATTCAGCAAGTGGACCAAAATGGGAGTGAAGGCCTTTGTATCGTCGGATATGTCTCATTACCAGTTACCCTCGATAGCAGGAGATGTTGACTCTGAATCTGCCGTATTCAGTGGAGCGATGAAATCATGGAACAAGCATAGTCTAAGTGTGGGAGGACAAATATTGAAAACCGCAGGACATACCTTGCATTATAATGTTACAGCAGAGACTTGGCTTACAGGATACAAATCAGGACAACTTACTGTAGACGGGCATGCAGATGTCAATTTTCCCTTGCTTGGTGATTCTGTTCAGTTAGCTGCGACTGCGTTCTTCCATCGATTGGCACCATCATTCTTTATGACTACATTCCATTCACGCCATTTCTATTGGGATGGCTTAGACCTAGATATGCCTATTCACTCAAGGATAAAGGGTGAACTTTCATTGGCTAAGACGCGCACAAAGCTTCGCGTAAGTTACGACATGCTCAAGAACTATGCGTACCTTGGTCTGTCAAACACCCGCACTGCAGATGGAGACAATTATGTTATTAAAGACTTGAGCGTCAACGTCAGACAAGAAAGCGGAGCTTTGAGTCTATTCACAGCCCAACTGCAACAAGATTTCCAATGGGGAGTGCTCCATTGGAACAATATCCTCACATACCAAAAGTCAAGTAACACGGATGTGCTTCCCCTACCCGACTTCAATGTGTATAGCAACTTATTCCTCCATTTTAAGATAGCAAAGGTCCTTGATTGTGATTTAGGTGCCGACGTAAGATATTTTACCAAATATTACGCACCTGAATATATCCCAGGAATGGGAATGTTTGGCATCCAAGAGAATCAAGATAGCAGAACAAAGATAGGCAATTGCCCCATTGTAAACGCATATGCCAACTTCTTGCTCAAGCATACAAGGTTCTTTGTGATGCTGAGTCATATAAATAGTGGCGCTAGTGAGTATTTCTTTACACCTCATTATCCACTTAATAGTCGTGTGTTCAGATTTGGTGTAAGTTGGAATTTCTTTAACTAACCTACCTTTTCATTCAAACGCTTCACTATTTTTTAAAGGATAGACAATGACTGATACCAATATCAAAACCAATCATATGAGGGCGTGGTTGCTAGCTGCACGTCCCAAAACGCTCTCGGCAGCAGCCGTTCCCGTACTGATAGGAATCGCTTTTGCCATTCATTGCATGGGGTGGCTTACGTTTTCTAGTCCTCAAACGACAAGGTTTGGTGTATGTGCATCGCCATTCATTGCAGCTATACTTTGCTTGTTGTTTGCGTTTGCAATGCAAATAGATGCCAACTTTATCAATGATTATTTTGATTGCGTCAAAGGTAGCGATGATAAAGCCACCCGATTAGGGCCCAAACGAGCATGTACTGAGGGTTGGATCACTCTTAAAGCCATGCGATGGGGTATTGCCATAACCACAACCATTTCTTGTTTGATCGGATTGCCACTGATACTCTTTGGCGGATGGGAAATGGTGTTGGTCGGTTTGGCTTGTGTTGTATTCTGTTTTCTTTACACCACGTTGTTGTCTTATCATGGCATGGGTGATGTTCTCGTGCTTGTATTCTTTGGTATCATCCCCGTCTGCTTGACTTATTATGTAATAATGCCTATGGCGTTACAGTCCATAAGCGCTGATGTTATACTAGTTAGCATCGCTTGTGGATTAGTGATTGACACCCTACTTGTAGTCAACAACTATCGCGACATAGACAACGACAGGAAGGCAAATAAAATAACCCTCGTTGTGAAGATTGGCAAGCAGCACGCAGAAAGGCTTTATAACAATCTTGGGGCAATTGGGATGATAATCGTCTTTCAGCTCAACATTGGTGTTAATGCTCCTTTTTGGCATATCGTGATGAGCATCATCTGTCTGATACCCTATAGCATTTTACACCAAAGGACGTATGTCAAAATGAAAACTATTGGTAGCGGAAAAGCATTAAATGCGGTGCTCGGCGAAACTGCACGTAACATTTTTGTCTTTGGCATAAGTACTATTATCATCATTCTCTTATTTTACTAAACATCATGCTCTCACCAGTAAACATAGAACTAATGGCTTTTGTGGAGCAACAGATTCTTCCACGCTATAACCATTTCGGCAAAAGCCACGGCATACTTCATGCACAAAGAGTGATTAAGAACGCTTTGGAACTAGCTCGATTGACAGGCACAGATGTTGACATGGTCTATATCGTTGCCGCATATCATGACCTAGGCATGGAAGGACCAAGAGCCATTCATCATATCACGAGCGGAAAGATTCTGCAAGCCGATGCCCGACTAAAGAAATGGTTTTCACCAGAGCAGATTCGAATTATGAAGGAAGCTGTGGAAGATCATCGTGCTTCGTCAAGCAGAGCTCCCCGATCTATCTATGGGAAAATAATAGCAGAGGCCGATCGCGACTTAGATCCACAACTGGTATTTGAGCGTGCGATACTTTTTGGATTGGAGAATTATCCTCTGTTGGACGAAGAAGCACAATGGCAACGCTTCTACAAACATATGCTAGAGAAATATAGCCGTACGGGCTATCTACATCTATGGATTCCTAATTCGCCCAATGCCAAAGGATTGGAGATTATACGCAAGACGATAGAAGATCAGGCGTTGCTCAAGAACACATTCTACACTATCTTTCAAAAGCTTACTAAATGACAGAAATCGGTTATTACGTTGCCATTATCTTCTTGATAATTATCGGTGTTGTTATCCTTAAGAAAGTAACAACTTGTTTGTTGCGAACGATTATCACATTGGTGTTAGTTGCGTTATTCGTAGCGCTCCTCTTTGGCTTCCACATTATATGACCCATTAAGACTATTCTGCTCATAATGAGCATTGCTTTAAAGGCAACCCTAGCAGAAGGATTAATTTACGTAGAAGCATTTTTGTCTTTATAAAACGTCTCATTTTGAAAACTGGCAAAGAAACTACTCTGATGAAAATTAAATTGATTTTCATCAGAAATTAATTTAATTTTCATCAAAGAATAATTTATTTTCGATTCCAAAAGCGCCTCTATCAATATATCATTCAGCATCGGTTATAAGTTAAAACGACACTATTCACTCTGCAACGACTTTGAGTAAAGATTCAATAGAAAGTTCTTGCAATATATCGGATTCCACTTAAAAGGTTTTAGGACACGTTAAAGCATGGATGACAAGCGAAGGTACTCATGATTGCAGAAATATATATCACGAATACCGCATTATCGAACAATAATTTAGCGGGAATAAGATAGAAGCAAACATTTCGGTAAAATATTGCACAAGAGTTTTGGATTTGTGCACTAAAACATATACCTTTGCACATAAATTTCAAGTTTGTGCAATGGAATCTATACAAAGTTTTAACTCTTATATAGAAAAAAGCATTAAAGACAATTGGGACAAAGATGCGTTGACCGACTATAAAGGGTCAACTTTGCAATACCATGATGTAGCACGTAAGATCGAAAAGCTACACATCTTGTTTCAGCAAAGCGACATTAAGCAAGGTGATAAGATTGCGCTTTGCGGACGCAACTCAGCGGCATGGGCTGCAGCATTTCTTGCTATCATAACCTATGGTGCGGTAGCTGTACCTATCCAACATGAGTTTACTGCTGAACAGGTATATAATATTGTCAATCACTCTGAGGCTCGCTTATTGTTTGTAGGCGATGTGGTAGCTACCACTATCGATGATCAACAAATGCCGCAGTTAGAAGGGATTGTCTATCTTCCCGACTTTTCTTTGGTAACATCACGTTCAGAAAAGCTATCATACGCACGTGAGAATCTTAACAAACTATTCGGTGAAAAATATCCGAAATGTTTTCATGCCGAGCATATCAGTTATCATCATGATGCCCCCGATGAGCTAGCACTTATCAATTATACTAGTGGTACTACGGGATTTTCAAAGGGAGTGATGCTTCCCTATCGTTCACTTTGGAGCAACCTACAATGGGCTAATGAGACCTTAGGCGTACATCTAAAAAAAGGAAGCAATGCTCTGAGCATACTTCCTATGGCACACATGTATGGCTTGATGTGTGAGCTGTTATTTGAGTTCTGCTTTGGCAATCACATCTACTTCTTAACGCGCCTTCCTAGTCCTTCTTTTATTGCCGAAGCGTGCACGGAGGTGAAGCCCGCCATCCTAATGACAGTACCAATGGTCATCGAAAAGATTATCCGCAAAAAGATCTTTCCTATCATACAAGACCGTAGGGTTCATTTGTTGCTAAACATGCCTGTGGTAAACAAGAAAATCAAAGAACGCATCTGTAACAAGATACTGAATCTCTTTGGTGGAAACTTGTATGAAATCCTCGTAGGCGGAGCAGTGTTAAACAAAGATATAGAAGAATTCTTACTTTCGATAGGTTTTCCTCTTACCATTATCTATGGTACAACAGAGACCGGTCCAGCAATTACAAACTGCGATTATAAAGAGTTTATTGGTGGAACAAGTGGTCGTGTTGTGCAAAACATGGAGTTAAACGTGGTAAGCGAGAATCCTTCAGAGATACCTGGCGAAATCATCACCCGTGGTAAGAATGTAATGCTTGGATACTATAAGAATGAGGAGGCTACACGAGCAGTAATTGATGATAACGGATGGTTTCACACAGGCGACTTGGGAACTATTGATAAAGACGGCAACTTATATATAAGAGGCCGAATCAAGAATATGTTCCTCAGCGCTAATGGTCAAAACATCTATCCAGAGGAAATAGAGGGTAAACTAAACTCTATGACAATGGTCAATGAGAGCATCATCATTCAAAAGAATGACAAACTATATGGCTTGGTCTATCCTGATATGGACGAGGCTCGTCAATTAGGATTTACCAATGAAGACATCATGCAGATAATGGAACAAAATAGGAAGCAGCTCAATGATGCTTTGCCAGCCTTCAGCAAAATATCTGCTATCAAAATACATCACGAAGAATTTCAGAAGACGCCAAAGAAAAGCATCAAACGTTACTTGTATTATGACGTTGTATAATAACTTAAAAATCCTTGCTTAAATTTTCAGAAATAATGATGACAACAGAAATATCAGATAATGGTTTAAACCTTAAAACCATACCTAGCTTCAACGAGCTAATAGAAAAGAGCATCATAAACAATTGGGATCTAGATGCATTGACCGATTACAAGGGTAAAACCTTGCAATACCATGATGTGGCACGAAAAATAGAAAAACTGCATATCATGTTCGAAGCTTCAGGCGTAAAACGTGGTGATAAGATTGCCTTATGTGGTCGCAACTCTTCCATGTGGGCAGCCGCTTTTCTAGCTACAATCACCTATGGAGCGGTAGCAGTGCCTATCCTACACGAATTTATGCCTGATCAAATTCATAACATCGTGAATCACAGCGATGCTAGATTGTTGTTTGTTGGTGATGTGGTGGCAACACAGATTGACGCGACCAAGATGCCACACCTTGAAGGTATCATTTACCTACCTGACAATTCTCTAATCGTCAGCCGATCAGAAAAACTTACTTATGCGCGTGAACATCTCAATGAACTATTCGGACGCAAATATCCGAAGTTCTTTAGAGCTCAACATGTACATTATTATCATGAGCAAAGCCCTGATGAACTTGCACTTATCAACTATACTAGCGGTACTACTGGTTTTTCAAAAGGGGTGATGCTTCCATATCGTTCCCTTTGGAGCAATGCCGATTTTGCGGAGCACGTTCTTGGTACAAAACTAAAGAAAGGAGACAATGTCATCAGCATCTTACCCATGGCACACATGTATGGTATGGCTTTCGAGTTCATCTTTGAGTTTATCAAGGGTATTCACGTTTTTTATTTAACAAGAGTACCTTCTCCTGCTATAATAGCCCAAGCACTCAAGGATATCAAACCTATCATTATGATAGCTGTACCTTTGGTTATTGAAAAGATAATCAAGAAAAAGGTATTCCCAAAGATACAAAACAACAGGATGCGCTTACTTATGAGCATGCCTGTAATTAATAAGAAGATCAAAGAACGAATCTGCGAAACGGTATATCAAGCATTTGGAGGGAACCTATATGAGATTATTATCGGAGGTGCTGCTTTGAATGGTGATGTAGAGAAATTCCTAAAATCTATTGATTTCCCCTACACTGTAGGTTATGGGGCTACCGAATGTGGTCCTATCATATGTTACCGAGATTGGAAGACATTTGCAAAAGGTTCATGCGGATGTGCTGCTTACCATCAAGAAGTAAGAATAGAAAGCAATGACCCCGAAAACATACCAGGAGAGATACTGACTAAAGGACCTAATGTAATGTTGGGATATTATAAGCGTCCGGAAGAAACAGAGAAATGTATCGATGCCGATGGCTGGTTCCACACAGGTGACCTGGGAACAATGGACGCGCAAGGTAATGTGTATATCAATGGACGTTCTAAGAATATGCTGCTCGGTTCAAATGGGCAGAATATCTATCCTGAAGAGATTGAGGACAAACTCAACTCCTTACCACTTGTAGCAGAAAGCATTGTTGTACAACGTGGCAACAAATTGGTTGCTTTGATACATCCTGAATATGAAGAAGCTAAGACCTTAGAACTGAACGAATCAGATATCAACGGAGTCATGGAACAGAATTTACAACAACTCAACACCATGATCCCGCCATATAGCAAAGTGGGGTCTTTCGAAATCTTGAAAGAAGAATTCGAGAAGACCCCAAAGAAGAGTATTAAGCGTTTCCTTTATTCTTAAGGAATAGCTCCGCCTTTTCTAGGTCGGCTGGCGTATCGATACCGATTGTTTCGATGTTCGTCAAGCCGACCTTTATTTTATAACCGTTTTGCAGCCAACGCAATTGTTCAAGACTTTCTGCTTTTTCTAACGAAGACTGTGGAAGATCAATAATCTGCTTAAGCACATCCGAACGATAAGCATAAACACCAATATGCTTCAAGAATGTGTGGCTTGCCAACCACTCTGATTTTTCCTTACCACGGATATAAGGGATAACCGATCTGGAAAAATACATTGCAAATGAATTGTTATCGAGCACTATCTTGGGAGAGTTTGGATTCTCTAGAGCCTCGATGGTCTCAAATGGCTTACCGAGAGTAGCTATCTGCGTTTGATCATCATTGAAACATTCAATCAGTTCATGCAATTGACTTACCTGGATAAATGGTTCGTCTCCCTGAACATTGACCACAACATCATAGTGACCATTTATTAGGATATACGCTTCATGAATACGATCTGTTCCGCATTTATGATTAGGCGAGGTCATGATTGCTTGACCACCAAAGTTTGAAACCGTTTCATAAATCTCACGGCTATCAGTTGCCACATAGACATCAGATATAAGTTTGTGTACCTGTTCATATACATGTTGAATAACAGGTTTGGCTCCTAGCAATGCCAAAGGTTTGCCAGGGAAACGAGTTGATGCGTAACGTGCTGGGATAATTGCTACATATTTCATATGTGGATGTATTAATGTTTGGAAATAGACTTCAACCAGTTCAAAGGCTTTTTGACCAATTGTTTGAGTTTACTTTCCTTGTTCACAGCGAGTACCGTGTCCTCTCTTATTGCATATTTGCTAGAATGCATAGGAGTGCTAGATGCTTTATTGTCTCCTGTACGTTTTTTCTTACGACGGCGAGAAGATGTCTCAGAAGCAGAGGTTTCTACCTTTGCTTTTGCCACATCCTTCGATTTCTTATCTATTGTTTTTTTATTTCGTTTTTGATCTCGACTTATTGGCTGATTGGTTGATGCTGCAGTATTTTCTTCTGCTTTCTTTGATTGCTTCTTGTTTACCGCTGCTTCATTGTTGTTAGTACGATTCCTATTTTTCGACTTAGGACGTTTCTTACTAACTGATGCGACTTCATTATTGTTTACATTGTCTAATGGAGTTTCGTTTGTCTGCTTGGATTGTTTCTCTTGACGACGTTCACCACCACGCTTAATCTTTTCTTTCTTATCTTTGTGGCTCTGTTGGTTTCTATCACGTCGTCTACGATCCTTCGCCTTTTGAACACGACTAGGTTTCTTGGCTTGTTTATATTCAGGCGCTTCACCCAAACCTTCAGGAAGAGATATCTTTTCAACTTCTTTTTCAAGGAATTTCTCTATTTGTTGGAAATAGTAAATATCCTGATCGCTTACCAATGTAATAGCTTTACCATCACGATTAGCACGCGCTGTACGACCGATTCGATGGACGTAATCTTCTGCATCTCTTGGTACATCATAGTTGATCACCATGGTGATATCATCAATATCAATACCACGCGACAAGATATCTGTAGCAACGATGACATCAATCTTTCCACTCTTAAACTGAAACATCATCTCATCTCGTTCGGCTTGCTCAAGGTCCGAATGCATCTCACCGCAGTTAATGTGCATACGTTGTAATGCACCCGCTATCTGCTTTACCTTTTGCTTGGATCCAGAGAAGATAATCACTCTATTAAGATCACCTTCTTTGAAAAGGTCCTTGATGATTCCCATTTTCTGAGTTTCATAACAAACATAAGCCATTTGATGAATCTTCTCGGCAGGTTTGCTTACGGCTAATTTTACCTCTACTGGATTCTTTAATAATGATTTGGCCAATTGTTCTATCTTGTCGGGCATTGTAGCTGAGAACATAATTGTCTGACAAGTCTTCGGCAATTTCTTTGCTATGGTTAGAATATCCTCCGAGAATCCCATGTCCAACATTCGGTCAGCCTCATCTAGAACAAAGAAACTTACTTTAGACAAATCGACATTACCTAAAGAGATATGGGAAATGAATCGACCAGGAGTCGCAATCACGACATCCGCACCTAACGAAAGGCTTTTAAGTTCTTGGTTATATCGATTTCCATCATTTCCACCATATACAGCGACACTTGATACACCATCCAAATAATATGAGAAGCCCTGCATTCCTTGATCTATCTGTTGAGCTAACTCACGCGTCGGAGACATGATAACACAATTGATGGCATTATCAGGATATCCACCATCTGCCAATTTAGACAAGATGGGGAGAAGATATGCTGCGGTCTTTCCTGTTCCTGTTTGTGCTACGCCTAATATATCTTTTCCTTCTAGTATCTTTGGTATACACTTCTCCTGGATAGGAGTACATTGTTCAAAATGCATATCGTATAGTGCATCAAGCACATTATCATTTAAATCAATTTCGTCAAAATACATAATTTTCAATTTTAAAACTCTCTCCCTAACGATTTAAATTCTTGTCTCTTTGCTTTTTTACAATAAATCAAAGGGAGTGCAAATGATTAATTAATTACCTAGGAGCTTGTCTATAACAAAATGCGGCAATTAACGCAAAAACAATATTGGGTATCCAAGCTGCTAATAAGGGTGGTGTATCGGCATTGACCGCAAATGTCGATGATACCGTTTGAAGCATTATATATCCAAAGCTAAGTGCTAAACCTATTCCCAAATACAATCCCATACCTCCTTTTCGCTTACGAGAGGATAACGAAACACCAATTATAGTAAGAATAAAAGAGGAGAATGACATTGCGATACGTTTATGGAACTCCATCTCATATTGTACAACATTACTAGAGCCTCGACTCGTTTGCTTAGATATATAATCAAGCAGGGCTGGGGAAGTAAACGTCTCTTGCTGACCTGTAGAATAGACCAAATCGGTAGGTTCCATCAATATCACCGTGTCTTTAATGTCTCCAGAAGTAATGTGTTCTCGCAAACCTTTTAATGTACGTACTTTCCAGTTGGTCGCTTTCCAATGATATTTTGAGTCCGAAATAGTGTCATACTGTACTTGCAATGCAGTCATATGACTTACTAGTTTCTTATTTTCAATCTTATCAAGAGAGAAACCATATCCGCATTTAGCTTTATCATCATAATGTTGAATGTAAGCTACCACACCTTTACCTACCTGCAACTGCACATTATCTGCAGTTGTTATCTTGTCTGAGTTACGGTATAAAGCATTGAAATTCTGTCTAATCACATTACCATGAGGTATCACGTAACTATTCAGATAGAAAGTTACGCCAGCGATGAGCACACAAGAAAACATGTAGGGACGCAAAAGCCGCTTAAACGACACCCCTGATGCCATCATTGCTATAATCTCGGAGTTTCCTGCCAGTTTGGAGGTAAAGAAAATCACGGCAATAAATACAAACAACGGAGAGAAGAGGTTGGCGTAGTAAGGTATGAAATTAGCATAATAATCAAAGATGATAGCATGCCAAGGTGCTTGATACTTGGTAAACTTAGACAAGTTCTCATTGAAGTCGAAGACAATAGCAATAGAGATTATCAATACTATAGAATAGATATAAGTACCAATAAACTTCCGAATAAGATACCAATCAAGACGACCAAACAGATTCTTAGGAAGCATTCCTACCCCTACCCGCTTGATAACCGTTCCTAATCGCCTATACGTTTGCTGTTTGGGCAGATGAACGTTGCGTTTGATTATTTCTCTTATACTCATATTTGTATCTATTACCCAATTTATCTCCTTAGATTCGGCGTCCTAGTTGCTCTATAATAGAAGCCTTCCACGTTACGAAATCCCCTTTAAGAATATGTTCGCGAGCATCCGTTACCAAGCGCAAGTAGAAAGCCAAGTTATGGATACTTGCTATCTGCATTGCCAATAGTTCTCCTGCCTTAAACAAATGATGAAGATAAGCTTTAGACGTTGTGCGGTCAATGTCACAACCATTAGGATCAAGAGGAGAGAAATCTAGCTCCCATTTCTTATTCTTCATGTTCATTGTACCTTCATAAGTAAAGAGCATTGCATTACGTCCATTGCGGGTAGGCATCACGCAGTCAAACATATCCACACCGCGTTCTATAGCTTCAAGTAGATTTTGAGGAGTGCCTACTCCCATCAAGTAACGTGGTTTATCCTTAGGCAGAATCTCATTAACTACTTCTATCATCTCATACATGACCTCAGTAGGTTCGCCAACAGCCAATCCACCAATAGCATTGCCTTCAGCTCCCTTGTCGGCAATCATCTTTGCGGCTTCCGAACGCAAATCCTTGTAGGTACATCCTTGTACAATTGGGAACAACGCTTGATGATAGCCATATAAAGGCTCAGTTTCGTTGAAACGTTTGATACAACGATCAAGCCATCTCATAGTTAGACCTAAACTGTTTTTTGCATAGTTATAATCGCTTTCTCCAGGAGGACATTCATCCAAAGCCATCATAATGTCGGCACCTATCACACGTTCAATATCCATTACGCGTTCGGGAGAGAAGAAATGTTTAGAGCCATCAATATGCGACCTAAACTCACATCCTTCTTCTTTCAACTTACGTATTCCAGTTAAGGAGAACACTTGAAAACCACCAGAGTCGGTCAAGATGGGACGTTCCCAACCATTAAATCCATGTAAACCGCCTGCAGCTTTTAACACCTCCAAGCCTGGGCGAAGATAGAGATGATAGGTATTGCCTAGAATGATTTGAGCCTTAACTTGTTTCTCCAATTCTTCGAAGTGCACACCTTTCACGCTGCCACATGTACCCACAGGCATAAAGATGGGGGTTAAAATATCTCCATGGTCTGTGTGAATACGGCCTACTCGTGCCTCACTTGCGTTGTCTGTATGTTGTAATTCGAAAGTCAACATATAATCCTATTTATAATTTTGTTGCTTTTGACTATTCTCTGTAGCCTCGGTCGTTTCTTCTATTGTAAAGTCAATAGGGTTATCAACCATTTGATCCGTCAAGGCAAAATCCCAAACCTGTTGTACATTTTCCACATAATGGAACGTAACTCCTTTACGATATTGTTCAGGTATTTCGTCAATATCACGCTTGTTTTCACTGCACATGAGAATATCAGTTATGCCAGCACGTTTAGCAGCCAAAATCTTTTCCTTGATTCCCCCTACAGGAAGCACCTTACCTCTTAACGTTATCTCTCCAGTCATTGCGGTATTTGCGCGCACCTTACGCTGGGTCAAAGCAGAGGCTATAGACGTGGCAATGGTGATACCAGCCGATGGACCATCTTTAGGGGTAGCTCCCTCTGGAACATGGATATGCACATCCCAATTGCTGAACACGCGATAATCAATATTCAGATAATCAACATGTGCTTTGACATACTCCAAAGCAATAATTGCACTTTCTTTCATCACATCACCAAGATTACCCGTGAGTGTGAGTTTGCCTGTTTTGCCTTTTGAGAGTGACGTCTCTATGAAAAGTATCTCACCGCCCATACTAGTCCAAGCCAATCCAGTTACCACACCAGCATACTCGTTACCTTGATAGATATCACGAGTAAAAGGTTGCTTACCCAATAGTGGTTCAAGATCAGTTGGTGTTATTTTCTCACAAGGCAATTGATGATTGAGTGCTTCTTGATAAGCCAACTTACGAAATACTTTATTGATTTGTTTCTCCAGTTGACGCACACCGCTCTCACGCGTATAATGCTCTATAAGATATTCCAAAGCAAGTTTGGTAAACTTCAATTTTGGTGCACACGTATCTAACCCCGTATTTTTAAGTTCACGTGGTACAAGATGACGCTTTGCTATCTCAGTTTTCTCTTCTGTTATGTAACCGCTTACCTCTATCACTTCCATACGATCAAGCAATGGTTGTGGTATAGTGTTGAGGTCATTAGCCGTTGCAATAAACATCACCTTAGACAAGTCATAATCCAAATCGAGGTAATTATCGTGGAAAGCATTATTCTGTTCTGGGTCAAGGACCTCTAACAATGCAGACGCCGGGTTACCATTGATGGTATTTTGAGTTACCTTGTCTATCTCGTCAAGAATGAACACTGGATTGGACGACCCTGCCTTTTGAATGTTTTTAACGATTCGTCCAGGCATTGCACCAATATATGTACGTCGATGGCCACGTATCTCTGCTTCGTCATGTACACCGCCTAAAGATACACGCACATACTTACGCTTCATTGATTCAGCGATGCTCTTTCCCAAGGATGTCTTCCCCACTCCAGGAGGTCCATACAAACAGAGTATAGGCGACTTCAAGTCACCTTTAAGTTGCAACACTGCGATGTATTCCAAGATGCGTTCCTTCACTTTCTCCATTCCGTAATGGTTACGATCAAGGATGCGCTTGGCGCGTTTAAGATCTAGGTCATCGGTAGTATATTCGTTCCAAGGAAGTGCCACCAACGTCTGCAGATAGTTGATCTGCATATTATAGTCAGGACTTTGAGGATTGAGTTTGCTCAACTCTTTATGAAAGACGCGAGCAACCTCAGCTGACCATTTCTTGGTTTTTGCTTTAGCGTTAAGTTCTTTCTTCTCTGAAAGGCCATCATCGTCATCCAGTTCTTCCTTTATGTTCTTAATCTGTTGGCGAAGGAAATATTCCTTTTGTTGTTCATCTAGATCCATCCGTGTTTTGGTACGAATGTTTTGCTTTAGATGCTGAAGTTGCACATTGCGATTAAGTATCTTCAAGAGCATAAACAATCGTTCCTTAACGTTGCTTTGCTCAAGAAGTTGCACTTTCTCTTTCAAGTTATCTAAGAGATTAGACGCAATATAGTTAATCAAGATGGGATTGCTTTGTGTATTACGCAACACCATCATCACTTCATCAGGAACATCATCGTCTAAGCGAATATATTCACCTGCTAATTTTCTAAGATCTGCAGATGCTGTTTCGAACTCATTGTCTTCATCCGTAGGATATTGCTCCTGACTTTCTTCTACAGTTCCCCAAAAGAATGGTTTCTTTTTGGTGATCTTCTTCAGTTGACAACGAGTCAGAGGCTGAACGATAGCGGTACGATTTCCTTCAGACCCAGGCATCTCAAATCCCTTAATCAGCTTAGCGATAACACCAGTAGTATACAAATCATCTTCTGCAGGGTTGTCTATATCTGGATTCTTCTGAGAAACGATAGCGAAATAATGATTTGGATGTTTTTCCAAATATTTCAGCAAAGCCAAGCTTTCAGTTCTGCCTATTAATATAGGTGTCACCACACCTGGAAATGGAAGCAGATTGCGGGTTGTCAATACAGGCACGTCACCATCAACATGAATAGTTTGTGCAATTTCAGACAAGTCGCCATCAAACGAGGCGAGCATCTGTATGTTCTTTTGAGCCATTTTTTATCTTCAAACTTTTAGCGTGCAAAGATACAAAATATAATTGAATTATTAAAAATATCCCCCTATACTCTAGTCACTTGTTTTACACCTTTAACAGTTCTCAATTTCTTGATCAAGCTATTCAACTTCGATGTGTCATCTAGTTGTACTACAAGATTACCAGAGAAGAGTCCGTCATGCGAATCGATATTAATAGAGCGCATTTCTATCTTTTCATCTTTTGTGATGATATTAGAGATATTGCTTACGATACCGATGTCGTCATTACCAATCACTCTTAGCGTGATAGCATACTGCGAGGATCCTTTACCGCTCCAACGAGCTTTCACCACCCTATACCCGAATCGACGTCGCAGTTCGGGAGCATTAGGGCAGTCGCACCGGTGTATCTTGATACCACCAGTGACTGTCACGAAGCCAAACACATTATCACCATAGATAGGATGGCAACAGTTAGCCAACGAGAAATCGAGTCCTTTTAAGTTCTTGTCGATAACAAGCACATCATCGGTCTTGCCAGACTTATCCGCGTCGGGAGCTTCGTATTCGAAGTTCTGCGCGCTCTCCGCTTCACGTGGCTGGTTGAGGTTATGGTCATGGTTATAAACCTCTTGATACTCATCTATTACACGATTAGAATCAAGTTTTCCTTCAGCTATCTGTTTATAGAACTCATTTGTCTCCTTGTACCCAAGTTTCTTTATCAAGTGTGCCAATACGCTCTCCTCCATCTCAATCTTACGATTCTTGAAGCGACGCTCTAATAGCTCCTTGACATATTGGGTATTCTTAGATTCCAAATCACGCAGAGACATACGTATCTTAGCCTTAGCGCGTGGTGTCTTGACGATTTTGAGCCATTCACGTTTAGGTGTTTGATTATTTGATGTTACCACCTCCACGCTGTCTCCGCTATGCAGTTCTGTGCGGAATGACACGCTCTTGCCATTGATTTTGCCTCCGGTACACTTATCACCTATTCGAGTATGTATATGATAAGCAAAGTCTAAGATTGTAGATCCTTTCTTAAACTTCAGCAGATCGCCTTTAGGTGTGAACACATACACCTCATCCTCATAGAGATCCATCTTGAACTGATCCATCACCTCAAGGTTGTTACCCGCCTCCAAAGCGGTACGTATAGACGCTAACCAATCGTCCATGCCGCCTTCAGCCTTCACTCCCTTATAACGCCAGTGAGCTGCCAAACCATGCTCAGCGATTTCGTCCATACGTTCGGTACGTATCTGCACTTCTACCCACTTATTCTGCGGACCAAGCACGGTGATATGCAGGCTCTCATAACCATTTGATTTAGGCACACTCAGCCAATCACGCAGACGCTTAGGGTTAGGTTGATACATATCGGTTACGATGGAATATGCCTGCCAACACTGCATCTTTTCTTTTTCAAGCGGCGAATCCAATATGATACGGATTGCGAACAAGTCATAGATGCCCTCAAAACCACACTTCTGCTTCTTCATCTTCTGCCATATCGAGTGGATGCTCTTAGTACGACCTTTGATATGAAACTTCAGACCTAGCGCATTCAGATGTTCAGATACAGGACCAATAAACTGCTTAATATAGGCATCACGAGAACGTTTGGTAGCATTGAGCTTTTCTTTGATCATGTAATAAGCATCATGCTCCAAATATTTCAAGGACAAATCTTCTAACTCGCTCTTCAGCTGGTATAGTCCTAGCTTGTGCGCCAATGGTGCATATAGATAGCTTGCCTCCTCTGACACTTCATGACGAGCCTTTTCGTTGTCCGTGTCACGTATTTGACGCATAAGGTTCACACGATCAGCAATCATAATGAGTACCACACGCATGTCCTCTGCAAATGATAGAAGCAAGTTTCTAAAGTTTTCGCTTTCTATCACTGGCGTGCGTTCATAGAGCCGTTGCACCTTAACAAGTCCTTCAAGGATGGTTTCCACCCCTTGACCATAATCAGTTTTGGCCTGTGATATATCATAAAAGCCGCCTAACACACTATCATACAGCATGATTGCAATCACGCTATCTCGGCGAAGACCGATATCTTTCACCGAGATCAAAGAGGTCTGCAATGCACAGTATACAGGATTGAGATTAAACCGATTGCGCACAATATGGCGTTGCTCCACGCCACGACTCACGTGAAGACGTAATTTGCTCAAGTCTTCTTCAGTAATCGAATCGCCTAATAGCTGAACCAATTCGTCTACTATTTCCAAGCACTTTGCCTTTTCCTCTTTCGTAAAAACTGGTAAATTATCCATGGGCATTGCATTCTTGTTAATTTCTTTGGCAAAGTTACAAATTTCCGTTTGAATTATTTCTCGAATTAAGGAAAACTAAGTAATTTTGTACTGCAAATAACAATAAATCCATTAAACTATCCAAGACAATGTTAACACAACAAGACCTTAAACAATTGACCGAGAAAGGCATCTCGGAAGAGAAATTCAACAAAGAATTAGAAGACATTAAGCAAGGATTTCCTTTTTTAAAGCTCAAAGCTGCTGCGACAATCGGTAACGGAATCCTCAAGCCATCTGATAAAGAGCGCGACCAATACATCACAACATGGAACACATACAAGAGCCAAGACGCAAAGGTGGTGAAGTTTGTTCCCGCATCTGGTGCTGCTAGTCGTATGTTCAAAGATTTGTTCGCATTCCTGAATGCAGACTATGACACACCACAAACCGACTTTGAAAAGACTTTCTTTGATAATCTTGATAAGTTTGCCTTTCACAAAGCACTTTGCGACAAATGTAAAGAGAATGAGAGAAAATGCATCAAAACACTCCTAGAGGAAGGCAACTATAAAGCCATTGTAGCCAACCTTCTTGAAGCCAAAGGCCTGAATTATGGCCAACTACCTAAAGGCTTGCTATTGTTCCACACCTATGAGAACGACTCAAGAACACCTATGGAGGAGCATTTGGTGGAAGCAGCGCTTTATGCGAGCACGCAAGGAGAAGCCAACGTCCACTTTACGGTTTCTCATGATCATCTAGAGCTCTTCAAGCAGAAAGTCACAGAGAAGGCCAACTTGTACGCAGAGCGCTTCGGCGTAAAATATAACATCAGTTTCTCAGAGCAGAAGCCAAGCACAGATACCATTGCCGCCAATCTTGACAACACACCATTCCGTCAAGAAGATGGTTCGTTGCTTTTCCGCCCAGGTGGTCATGGAGCACTGATAGAAAATCTGAACGAATTAAACGCAGACGTTGTATTTATCAAGAACATTGACAATGTGGTTCCAGATCGCCTCAAAGAAGAGACTGTGACCTATAAAGCTCTTCTCGCTGGCGTTCTAGTGTCTGTTCAGCAACAATGTTTCGAGTACTTACGTCTATTAGACGAAGGCAATGTGGATGATGCGAAGGTTCAGGAAATGCTCGCTTATCTCGAGAACACCCTATGTTGTGTCAATCCAGAAACTGCAAACATGGACTCCGCTTCACTCAAGACATATCTACATCAGAAGTTCAATCGCCCAACACGCGTGTGCGGTATGGTAAAGAACGTTGGTGAACCTGGTGGTGGTCCGTTCCTCGCCTTTAACCAAGATGGTAGTGCAAGCCCACAGATATTGGAGTCTAGCCAAATCGACAAGACCAACGCTGAATATCAACGAATGTTCACCGAAGGCACCCATTTCAACCCTGTTGACCTTGTTTGCGCCATCAAGGATTACAAAGGAAAGCCATTCCATCTACCCGACTTTGTTGACAAGAGCACAGGTTTCATCAGTTCCAAAAGCAAAAATGGCAAGAACCTCAAAGCCCTTGAGCTGCCTGGATTGTGGAATGGTGCTATGAGCGATTGGAACACCATCTTTGTTGAGGTACCTCTTGGAACATTCAATCCAGTGAAGACCGTTAACGACCTCTTGCGTGAACAACATCAATAAACACTAGAATATCTATGGTTGCCGATAACCAAATAATTAATCATGGTTTCTCGGCAACCATTTTTACTTTCGACTATTCAAGACATAAGCTTTTCCTTATGTCTTATTGAAGCATGATGGACGTCCTTTAATCAGCCAATGAACGGCTCTTGATACAGCACAAACAAACCTTTTGGAAAGAAAAATAAATTATTTTTGGATGAGAATTAATTTATTTTTCCATCGAAATTAATTTAATTTTTTACCTAACAGGTGCTTTGATCTTTTGTGAAAGTTATGATACTAAAACATCAAAGGGGCATTAATAGAATGCGACACCAGCGTTATCAATCAGAAATATTATGATTGGAGCTATTTCGTAAGTCTTATTATATTCGTAATCATAAGATCTAACATCGCACATAAATGATGCTTTACAATTATAATAAAAACTCGACCGCAGTTCGAATGCAGTCGAGTTTTATATTAGAATAATGGAATTCTATTTATTAGATAGTGAGAGTTTAGATACGATGATGATTACTTCCACATCACTTTACTAATTGTTCCGTCAGAATAACGTAAGATATTCACGCCCTTAGCTGGCTTAGACAGTTTGCGTCCATCCAAAGAATATACACCAGTCAATGTTTTATCTGTATGTTTTGACAAATCTTTCACTGCATCAGGTGTACCTTCGTCGCCTATTCTACATGTAGCCGCGTTCTCTACGTGTCCAGTAGACGTGTTGATTAGCATACAAACAATAGACAACATATCACGGCGCTGAATCAAGCTATACTGGTTGATGTTTTCAAATGTGGTAGTATGATACTTCGGTTCATCTGTTACAAAGTCACCATCCAAAGATCCACTGATACCATTCTCGATACCCTTAGAAGCAAGCGCGATATGATTGTAAGGAAGACCAACGACAGGATCAACAGGCTCTTTAAACTTATCTAGCTCGGGTGGAGCATTGGTGTAGCTCTGCCATTCACTATAGTTGTTTACTTGTTTCCAATCATCGTTATACAAGCTATCTGCCGTTAGCACATAAGCGAGAGCATATTGGGTACCATCAGAGACTTCCATACATGGAATAACTTCAGTGGTAACATTGATATTGTTTTCCGTTTCGTCCCATGTAGCTTTTACGTTAACATTCATGATTGCTGGCGTCGATGTCAATTCATTCCAATCGCTCAAGCCGTCAATGGTATTGACCTTGTTCTTACGATTGCCCCAAACCGATGGCTTAGAAGATGCCCACTTGCTTTCCATAGATGATCCGTAAGCTTGTGTATCCAAGGCATCGCCACAATGGATAGACACTCCTACGAACTGATCGGGATATAATCGTTCCAAGGACTCCATCACAACAAGTCCACGGGGACAATACTGACACCACAATCCTGTGTAATCTTCCATCAAGATACGCTTGGTAGGAACGTTGCGTACAGTGTAACGAGTGATATAAGTGTATCCTACAGATGCAGAATTGTACTCACCCATCACTTTATCTATGGACATAATGACATCTGTTGAGCCCAATTGCACTCCGGGCTTGACACGAACCTTATATAGAGCACTTTCATAAGATGGTATCGGAGTATCAAGGTGAGCCTCGATAGGACCTTCAGTCTCTTGGGTATCCATATAATAGAGGTTGTACGTGAAGTCGGTCACGTCCGTAGAACCCCAGTTGTACAAACGCACCACTGCGTCAGCGCCTGTTGAGTCGGGATGAACGTAAACGCCTCCCGTGGTCGATGGTGCTAGATTATAGGTTTGCGCAGTTGCAACACAGCACCAAGAAACCAATGCTACAAGCACAAGAAAGCTTCTAAAGAGTAGTCTTTTTGCCATAGTAATTTGATTTTTGTTAATAAATTAAACGATATTTCGCCGCAAATTTACAAATAATAATCTAACCGAACAATATTTTACCAGTATTATTAAAAACGTGAAAGCATTTTTATCTCATTGCCTTTCCTAGCTGCTTAACATTGCATCATATTCAGAATGAGTAAAAAGAAATAGAGGATTAAGTTTTGGCAATTCGGTCTTTAATTGTAATTTTGCACTTTCGATGGCAATCAAGAGGAGTATACAGGTATATGGCAACATAGCATAATGATGCATCGGATTGTATTGCTAATAAGAAAATAGAATGTATAAATTATGGCGAATCTGAAGAGTTTAGCAAAAGATACAGCGATTTATGGACTCAGTTCCATTGCGGCACGATTTATCAACTATCTACTGGTGCCCATACAAACGGCAAAGTTCAATGCCGCCGGAGGTCAATACGGCATCATAACCAACGTATATGCCTATGTAGCCTTGCTCATCATCCTTCTAACTTACGGAATGGAGACGACCTTCTTCCGCTTTATGAGCAAAGAGGGCGAAGACCCCGACACCGTCTACTCCACTTCTCTACGCACCGTAGGACTCACATCCCTGTTCTTTGCCTTGATCGTTATATGCTTTCATCAACCCATTGCAAGCATTCTAGGCTATGCCGATCGACCTATATATATATTAATAATGTATGTAACGGTAGCCATCGATGCTTTTACAGCCATTCCATTCGCCTATCTCAGATGCAAGCACAGACCCATTAAGTTTGCCACTCTGAAGATTCTGAACATCACTTTCAACATCGTGTTAAACATCTTATATCTATTGGTTCTGCCAAGCTTGCGAATCAATCTCTTTGGGATATACGATGCCAACTTCACACTAGATGTAGTTTGGGTGTTCTATATCAATATGTTCTGCTCGTTGGCTACGCTTCTCATGCTATGGAAGGAGCTACGTGGCTTCAGATTCAAGGGCAGTTGGCCTACTTGCAAGCGCATGCTATCTTACACTTGGCCACTTCTGATCATGGGATTGGCAGGACAACTGAACCAATGCGCTTCACAGATCATCTTTCCTTACGTCTACAACGGCAGCGCTGCCGAAGCACGCACACAACTTGGCATCTATGGCGCTTGCATCAAAATAGCCATGATTATGGTTATGATCACGCAAGCATTCAGATATGCCTATGAGCCTTTTGTCTTCGGAAAATCACGCGACAAAGATAACAAAGATACTTATGCCAAAGCCATGAAGTTTTATATTATCTTCACACTATTGGCTTTTCTTTGTGTGATGGGATACATGGATATCTTACGTTATGTTGTGGGTAAGAGCTATTGGGAAGGACTTGAGATAGTGCCTATTGTGATGGCTGCAGAGATTATGTTTGGTATCTTCTTCAACTTAAGTTTTTGGTACAAACTGACCGACCGCACGATATGGGGAGCCTACTTCTCTGGAATAGGAGCTGTGGTGCTGATTGTCATTGATATCTTGCTAATCCCTCATTTTAGCTATTGGGCATGCGCATGGGCGGGGTTCGTCTCTTACGCCGTCAGCATGATACTGAGCTACATCAGTGGGCAACGCTATTACCCTATCCAGTATCCCATCAAAGACATCTTGTGTTATATAATCTTCGCTGCCATCCTGTTCGCAGCAATACAATATACCAACTCTGCATGGCCTATGTGGGCAGCATTGATATGCAACACGGCATTGATAGCGCTCTTTATGGCCTTCATTATCAAACGCGATTTACCTTTAAAAGGAATACTAAGCAAAATCAAAAAATCCGCATAAAGAAAAATTAAAACATGAAAAAGACCTTATTACTTGCTGCTGCGCTAGGTGTAATCAGTAGCGCACAAGCTGACGAAGGAATGTGGACTCTCTACAATCTTCCAGACGCTGTTTATGAAATGATGACTACGGAAGGCTTCAACTTGCCTTGTGATCAACTATTCAATGCTCCCAATGCCATCAGCAACAGCGTAGTCAACTTCTCTGGCTATTGTTCAGGGGTCGTGGTATCACCTAATGGATTGGTCTTTACCAACCACCATTGCGGTTTCTCTGCGATTAATAGTCACTCTACAACTGAACACGACTATATGCTCAATGGTTTCTACGCTAAAGATTATAGCGAAGAATTGCCCAATGAAAACATGTTTGTGTCATTCATGAAAGATCAGCAAGATATCACGTCACGCGTCAATGCAACGTTATTGGCTAACAGTGACAAGTCAGCAGATGAGGTAATCGACTCCCTCAATCAGGTGCTGACTGATTCGGTACAAAAGATTGATAGGACTTTCCATGTAGAGATTGACGCTTTCTATGAAGGCAACAAGTATTATGCCACTACATATCAAGAGTTTAGAGATGTACGTTTAGTGTTTACGTTACCCAAGTCAATGGGTAAGTTTGGTGGCGAAACAGACAACTGGATGTGGCCTAGACAGACATGCGACTTCTCTGTATTCCGCATCTATGCAGACCCAAAGACCAATGGACCAGCCGATTATTCTGAAGACAATGTACCCTATCACCCAACAGCTTGGGCTCCTGTAAGCTTACAGGGATATAAGGATGGCGATTTCTCCATGACTATTGGCTACCCAGGCTCCACCAGCCGTTACCTCTCAAGTTATGGCATCAAAGAGCGTCGTGACATAGACAATAGCGTACGCGTACAAGCACGCGACATAAAGCTAGCTTTGCTCAAGAAATATATGGATCAAAGCGAAAAAACTCGTATCCAGTATGAGGACAAGTATGTGGGTTGCGCCAACTATTGGAAGAACTCAATGGGTATGAATAAGTGTATCGACTCTATTGGACTGATTCGTCAAAAGGCTGAATTCGAGGCTAAAATCAAGCAATGGTTAAGCACACACGACGCTACTGACACAACGGTCAACGTAGATTTCAATTCTTTGGAGTCAATGTACGCAAATCGTGCGGAATCGAAACGTACCATCAGCTATTGGAATGAGTCTTTCTGGAAATCAACAGAGCTATTCACTCGCGCACTCAATATCCTCATGGGCAAGAAAGAACCTAAGCATGACGAAAAGGGAAATGCCTACTTTGAGTTTGAGGACAACTCTGATGAATGGAACTTAGCTCTTGACAAAGAGATGACCGCTGCAATGCTAAAGAACTTCAAAGAGAATGTTCCGTCAAAGTATTGGCCTGCATCTTACATCGAAGTGGATAAGAAATACAAAGGCGACTTCAACAAATATGTAGACTATGTCTATAGCAAGACGGCCCTTCTCAAGAAAGGTGCGCATATCAATGCCAACGACATTGCTAACTACTATACGCAAAAGACAAAGATAAAAGATCCTGGATTGAAACTTTGTGCCGAGCTCTTCTTTGACACATATCTCACTGCTGCTAACGACATCAAACCTTATGGTGAGGCAATAGACAATCAAGAGAAGAAACTCTGCGAAGCTAAGATTCAAATGGAAATGGATCTTCCCCACTATAGTGACGCCAACTTCACTATGCGTCTGTCATACGGACAAGTAGGCGGTTACCTCATCGGTGGTTTCCAAAGTGGTTACTACACAGACGCAGCAAGCATTGTCAAGAAGATGGAGAAAGGCAACGAAGTGGAAGACTACAAGGCAGAGCCTATAATGAAAGAGTTGCTAAGTGCTAGCAATTATGGCAAATACCAAGATAAGACGACAGGCAAGATGCAACTGTGCTTCCTTACCAACAACGATATTACCGGTGGTAATAGCGGCTCTCCAATGTTTGACGGAAATGGCCGATTGATTGGCTTAGCCTTCGATGGAAACTGGGATAGTCTATCTTCAGACATCAACTTTGATAAGAAGCTTGCACGTTGTATCGGTGTAGACATCCGTTACGTATTATACATGATGGACAAATGGGGACACGCTGACCGTCTTATCAACGAAATTAGCCCTGTAGAATAATACGTTTCAACGATCATAATCCATAACCTAACAGAGGATATACATCGCAAAGTATATCCTCTGTTTATTAAATAGGGTTCACAAAGAGTCTTCAATTTAAACTTTTTTAGCAAATAACTTGGTCAAATAAATATTAATTAGTACTTTTGCAATAAGATTAATTTGGATAATAGTAGTGAAAACATACATATACATATTGATAATTAGCCTGACAATGCTTACCGCTTGTCAGCTAAAACTTAATACAGAGGAAGAAAACACAAAGTCCTCTCAGATTAAGATAGAACGATATGACCAGCTAGAATATCGTTACCTTACCACTGGCGACTTCTCGGCTCTGCAACAAATGAACACCGATTATCCTATTGAGACGAGAACCTTAATAGAAGATGTAATCAAGATAGGTAGTGCTACTGATCCTGAGATCAATAGCAAGCTCCTTAAATTCTATCAAGATACGACCCTACAAACACTCATTGCCGCCGTTGAAGCCGAATATGTCAACATAGATGACCTCAATCAAAGTTTTAACATTGCGTTTATCAAGCTCAAACGTAATATTCCAGAAATAGAGATTCCACATATCTATGCCCAAATTTCGGCACTAGATCAAAGCGTCATCATTGGTGATGGAACCATAGGCATATCGCTTGACAAATATCTTGGAGCTAATTTCCCTACTTATCAGAGATATTACACTGAAGCGCAACGCAAACAGATGAATCGCGAGAACATTCTTCCTGACTGTTTGTCATTCTACTTGCTCAGTATGTTTCCTTTACAACGTTTCGAAGCAAGACCACAAATAGAAAAAGACCTATACGTAGGTAAGGTTCAATGGATTGTTAATCAAATCACTGGCACACACGTATATAACACAAAATACGTTATGGCCATTGACAAATACATGAAACATCATCCCAAAAAGCCTTACACTGAACTAATGAAAGATACTGATTTCTCTCAGTATCAGTTGAAATAAACGCGCATCTTAGCCTCTGAGAAAAAATGGAACGACGCTTGGAAAGTTAAAAAACTTTCTATATCTTTGCACATATAATAAATCGTAATTATATATTGTATGAAAAACTTTATTATTATGTGCTCATTGCTGATAGTTTCGACATTATCATTTGGGGCAGAGCCTATATCTCTAAAGAAACTTACCGATGGGGAATATGCCGCTAAACGTATTTATGGTGTTAATCCTCTAAAAGGTACTTCAGAATACGCTCAAATTTCGCAGGACCAAAAAAGAATAGAAACATTCTCGTTCAAGACAGGTAAACAAACGGGTACTTTATTTGACTTAAACAACACCAAAGGTTGTAAGATTGAGGGATTTGATAGTTATCAAATTTCAGATAATAGCGAAAAGATTATCATCGAAACTAAAACCGAGCGTATCTATCGCCGCTCTTACACTGCCGAATGTTATATCTATAATATCAAGACTCACGAGTTGAAGGCTTTATCTGCTAATGGCGCGCAACAGATTGCCACCTTTTCTCCCGATGGTAACAAGGTGGCTTTTGTGAGAGATAACAATATCTTTATCACTGATGGCAATACGGAAACTCAAGTAACCACCGATGGCGTATTCAACAAAATCATCAATGGTATACCCGATTGGGTCAATGAAGAAGAGTTTGGCTTTAACAACGCCTTAGCATGGAGCGCAGATAGCAAAACAATTAGTTGGGTTAAATACGATGAAAGCAACGTCAAGACCTATTCGCTCCAGCTCTTTGAAGGCTCTCATCCAACGAAAGACGAGTTTTCTGATTATCCAGGAGCCTATAGCTATAAATACCCCAAGGCTGGACAAGAGAATGCTAAGGTAAGCGCATGGACCTACAACCTAGATACAAAGCAAACACAACAATACCAATTATCACAATACGTTGATGGTTATATTCCACGAATTCTACCTACGATGGATCCCAATAGAATCGTAATCTATACGATGAACCGCTTACAAGACCATCTTACCATTTGGGCCGCAAATCCTTACAAAGCATCTACTGACAAGCTCATTGAGGAGGTGGGAAGCAAATACATACAAAGCGACGCAATGGCAAGCATCACTTTCCTAAAAGAACACATCCTTGTTCCATCTGATCGTGACGGCTATATGCACTTGTATCTCTATGATAAGAATGGCAACCTTCTACGGCAGATTGATAAAGGCAACTATGATGTGACCGCAGTGTACGGATATGATGAGAAAAGCGGCAACACTTATTTTCAAGCCGACATGATATCGCCCACCCAACGTGAAGTGTATGTTGCCAAGAACAATGGTTTGGTTACAAATCTTACGCCAAAATCAGGTTGGAGTTCAGCCACTTTCTCTGGCGATTATAAATACTTCTTACATAACTGGAGCGACGCTAACCATCCTTATCTCTACACTATTTGTGATCAGCAAGGGAAGAAGGTGAGGGAAATGCTCAACAATGAGGAACTACTGAAGAAGCTTGAACCTTTCAAACTCACAGAAAAGGAATTTTTCTCCTTTACCACAAGCGAGGGCGTCAAACTGAATGGATGGATGGTTAAACCAACCAATTTTGACCCAAATAAGAAATATCCCGTGATTCTCTTTCAGTATAGCGGCCCTGGCAGTCAACAAGTGACAGACTCCTGGAGTATCGGTTCAATGGGCAACGGGGCCTTATACGATTACTATCTAGGCCAACACGGATACATCGTGGCTTGTGTGGATGGACGAGGAACGGGCGGTCGTGGAGCCGACTTTGAAAAGTGTACCTATTTAAAGTTAGGTGAGCTAGAGGCAAAGGATCAGGTAGAAGCAGCGCTTTGGCTTGGGAAGCAATCTTATGTCGATAGCGCACGTATCGGAATATGGGGATGGAGCTTTGGCGGTTTCTGCACATTGATGAGCATGAGCGAAGGTCGTGACGCTTTTAAAGCAGGCGTTGCCGTAGCACCACCTACCAATTGGAAATACTACGACACCGTTTATACTGAGCGTTACATGCGAACACCTGCAGAGAACAGCGTCGGTTATGCTATCAACCCGATTAATAGGGCAAATCGTCTACACGGCGCGTTGCTCTTATGTCATGGTATGGCGGATGATAATGTACATCCACAGAACACATTCGAGTATGCAGAAGCATTGGTACAAGCGGACAAAGATTTCAAAGAGATTTATTATACCAATCGCAACCACAGCATCTATGGAGGTAACACACGCAATCATCTCCTTAGACAGATAGCCCAGTGGTTCTTTGACAATCTATAATCTTACTCTCACACCCCCATGACACCCCTACCCTTTTTAACCAACCGATTTCTAGTCACGGCTAGATCCAACTTAGAACGATCATTAAAGGAAAGACCTTTAACATATCTAATATAAACAAAGACTTATGAAAAAACTACTTTTAGGCGACGAGGCTATTGCCCAAGGTGCCTTAGATGCTGGATTAAGTGGCGCTTATGCTTATCCTGGTACACCATCAACCGAGATTTTGGAGTACATCCAACAAGCTCCATTAGCAAAGGAACGCAACATCCATAGACATTGGGCTACCAATGAGAAAACTGCTATGGAACAAGCTCTCGGAATGTCTTACATGGGCAAACGAGCATTGGTATGCATGAAACATGTAGGACTCAATGTATGTGCAGATCCTTTTGTCAATTCTGCAATTACAGGTGTTAATGGCGGTATTGTGGTATTGGTAGCTGACGACCCTTCTATGCATTCATCACAAGACGAACAAGACTCACGGTATTATGGCAAATTTGCCCTGATACCAATCCTTGAGCCTAGTTCGCAACAAGAAGCCTATGACATGATGGACTTTGCTTTCAGTTATAGTGAAGCTCAAAAGTTGCCTGTGCTGATGCGCGTAACAACACGTATGGCACATTCGCGTGCCGTGGTTAATGTCGCTGACGAGCCTAAACCCGAACAACCGCTCAACTACAAAGCGCAAGCTTGTGATTGGGTTTTGCTTCCTGCTTTTGCTAAGAAGCGTTATGCTACAGTATGTAATCAACAAGCTGTACTTGAAGCAAATGCTGAATCAAGCCAATTTAACGTTTACAAAGAAGCTAATGATCATACTCTTGGAATCATTACAAGTGGCATCGCATACAACTATCTAAACGAATGTTTCCCTGATGGTTGTCCTTACCCAACGCTAAAGATCTCTCAATACCCTCTTCCTAAGAAACTAATTTGCCAACTCACGTCTGCCTGTGAGAACGTTCTTATTATCGAAGAGGGACAGCCCTTCATTGAAGAACAAGTTAGAGGCATCATGCCTGGCAATGCCAATATCCAAGGACGCCTCACTGGAGAGCTGCCACGCACGGGTGAACTGTCACCAGACATTGTAAAGAAAGCACTTAAACTACCTAGCAATGAAGCCTTTGCTCCATGCGAAGATGTCACATCACGTCCCCCCGCACTCTGTAAAGGTTGTGGACACCGCGATGTGTACACTGCGCTTAACAAGGTGTTGTTCGACTATCCCAACGCGCGTGTCTTCGGAGACATCGGATGTTACACGCTAGGTTTTCTCCCTCCCTACAAAGCTATCCATGCTTGTGTAGATATGGGTGCGTCAATTGGTATGGCAAAGGGTGCCGCAGATGCAGGGCAATGGCCAGCCGTAGCTATCATTGGCGATTCCACTTTCACACATAGTGGTATGACTGGTTTGCTTGATGCCATCAATGAGAACAGCGATATAACTGTTATCATCAGCGATAACCTCACGACCGCCATGACAGGCGGACAAGATTCGGCTGGTACTAATAAGTTTGAAGCCATTTGCCGCGCTTTAGGTCTTTCTGACGAACATCTTAAAGTGGTAGTTCCATTACCAAAGAATATGGACGAAATCACTTCTGTTATCCAACAAGAAATCAACTATCATGGTGTCAGTGTTATCATTCCACGTCGCGAATGTATGCAAACATTACAGCGTCACCTCAAGCAGAAACGTCTTGCCGAACAAAACAAATCAAAAGAGTAAAAGCTCTACCTAGTCTTACAAAGTAGTTATTAATAACAGACTTTATTCTATGAAAACAGATATTATCCTTTGTGGTGTTGGTGGACAAGGAATCCTCTCAATAGCCACGGTCATTGGCGAAGCTGCCATGAACAACAACTTATATATCAAACAAGCCGAAGTACACGGAATGTCACAACGCGGAGGAGACGTGCAAAGCAATTTACGTTTAAGCGATTCTCCCATCAACAGCGACCTGATAGCCCTCGGACAGGCAGACGTAATCATTTCCATGGAGCCTATGGAGGCATTGCGTTACCTACCTTATCTAAATAAGAACGGATGGATCATCACCTCTAGTACTCCATTTATCAATATTCCCAACTATCCCGATATGGATACGCTCAAGGCGGATTATGCCAAACTTAAAAATGTTATCATGCTTGACATAGAGACTTTGGCAAAAGACGCGGGGATACCTCGCTCTGCAAATATTATCTTATTGGGCGCTGCACAAAAAGCACTAGGAATCGACTATCATGAGTTAGAGCATGCCTTAACCAATGTTTTCGGAAGGAAAGGCGAGAAAGTAGTAGCTGATAACATCAAAGCGCTCGGCATAGGAAAGGAGGCTCAACTATGATCCCAACGCCAATAGATAAGCATTTAATTGATGACGCAATACGCAACTTTGGCATACAAGATTTTGCCAAAGCTACTATACGTGAAGTGAAGTCGATTGCAGCATATGCTGAAAAAGAAAGTGGCGAGGAATTTATCAAGATGGAGATGGGCATCCCAGGTCTACCCGCTTCTCAGATTGGTGTAGACGCCCAAATCAAAGCGCTTCAAGATGGCATTGCGCATAGTTATCCCGACATCCAAGGTCAACCTCTATTAAAGGATGCTGCATCACTGTTTGTCAAAGCCTTTATTGGTGTAGACATAAAGCCTGAAGGTTGTATTCCTGTTTGTGGAAGTATGCAAGGCACATTTGCTTCATTTCTCACATGTTCGCAAGCTAGCAAAGATAAAGATACCATTCTCTTCATTGATCCTGGATTTCCTGTACAGAAGATGCAGTTACAAGTGCTTGGCGTAAAGTACGAGACCTTTGACGTTTATTCGTATCGAGGTGACAAACTCGGCGCTAAACTCGAATCGTACTTAAGCACAGGAAAGATTTGTGCCATCATCTATTCCAATCCCAACAATCCTTCATGGATATGTCTAAACGAAGATGAGCTACGTACGATAGGCACACTTGCTACACGTTATGATGCAATTGTGATGGAGGACTTAGCTTATTTTGCAATGGATTTCCGCAAAAACTTGAGCGTTCCTTTCCAACCACCTTATCAAGCAACAGTAGCCAACTACACCGACAATTACATTCTTCTAATAAGCGGATCAAAGGCTTTCAGTTATGCTGGTGAGCGCATAGGTGTAACGTGCATCAGTGACACCTTGTTCCATCGCCACTATGCTGACTTGGAAAATAGGTACGAAGGACTTTCCTTTGGACAAGTGTTCTCGACACGCATGCTTTACGCATTATCTTCTGGCACAAGTCATAGTGCCCAATTTGCGATGGCAGCTATGCTCAAAGCTGCTGCGGAAGGAAAATATGATTTTCGTAAAGACATTGCCATCTATGGCGAACGGGCACATAAGATGAAAGAAATCTTTTGTCGTCACAACTTTATCATTGTATACGATAAAGATTTAGACGAACCTATCGCTGATGGTTTCTACTTTACCATTGGTTACCCTGGCATGACAAGCGGTATGCTAGCACACGAATTGATGTATTATGGTGTTTCAGCTATATGCTTAATAACAACTGGTAGCGAACAAGAAGGCTTACGGGTATGTACATCATTTATTAGAGACAATCAGTTTGATTTGCTTGATCAGCGAATGGCGGTGTTCGCAGAGAACCATCCATTATAAAGCATCTTAGATTCATATGCATGGAATGAATAATGTAAGAAGAAAAAATGGCATTTCAAACGCAAAGCTATTTTTAACATGGCTTTCAATTACAGCCGTTTCTTTTATACTTGAAGAATTGGTCTGTTTGTATGATGGCATTGATGGCATAGTGTATTTGTTCAAAGATTACAAAGTGCTGATAGTTGACATCGGGTTTTGTGCTTTATTTTCCGCTATTAGTATTGGCGTTTCTTATTCATTTCTATGCTATAGACTATCACAACGGAGGAGGAAAAGGTTTCCTCTTTCTGTTGTGGGCATCGTATTATTCTTATTAAACTTTCTAGTTTCGTTACTCATAGATATCGTCTACAATTATCTTTTCGCATCTTATTCACTTCAATATCTTTTGGATGAAATTTACGATTCATGTCTAATGTCGTCTATATGTTCACTAATAGTAGTCATGCATTTCTATGGATATGCCGTTTCAATCTATGAGAAAGAGCAAAAGTCAAACACCATTAAATTGCTTAGGTATCAGCTAAATCCACATTTTGTTTTCAATAGCCTTAATATTCTTGTTGGCCTTATTGACCAAGATTCACGGCAAGCTGAAAGTTTTGCAATCAAACTATCAAGGATATATCGGTATATAACAAGGTGTATCGGTAAAGATCTTGTTTCCATTGAGGAAGCTTTCTCACATGTCAACGACTATTGTTCTTTATTGCAGTCAAGATTTCCTCAATCTATAGACTATGAAATCAAAAACACCACTAATGGCTATTTAGTACCCATGGCACTGCAAGTGTTAATCGAAAACGCTGTAAAACACAATATTCCTGATTCTACGCACAAACAAACTATTTATATAGAGTGTAAATCAGATTACGTCGTGGTAAGCAATAACATAATTAAAAGCTCATCGGATTCGGGACTTACCGTTTCTGAAGGAATTGGCTTACAAAATATCCTCGAACAATATTCCCTTATGTTCAATAAACGGGTAATTATAAAGAAAGAAAATGGTTATTTCCAAGTTTATTTACCGATAATAAAAGAAAAAAACTATGTACAAAGTGCTGATTATCGAAGATGAACCAATAGGAGCAGAGCGCTTACGCAAATTAATATTAGAGATTGACGACTCAATTTCTGTATTTGGTCCCTTAAGAACAGTTAATGATGTTAAAGCTGCTCTTAGAACGAGCAATGACTATGACTTAATAATTTCGGATATACGTCTTGGTGGACACATAGTGTTTGAAGCTTTTAAGGAAACTTTCCCCAATTCTTTTGTTATATTCACAACAGCATTTGATGAATATGCTATACAAGCATTCAAGAATAATGGTATAGATTATCTTTTAAAGCCAATAGACCCTAATGAGCTACATACTGCCATTGACAAGGCGAGACGTCTCTCGATGAAAGATAAGCAAGTAATAGGATTGAAAGAGTTAGTCCATGAAGATGGATTAAATGTACATCATCACTTGCTTATTCCCAAAGGAGATGAATTAGTTCTAATAGACACAAACGAAATTAGTTATATTATTAAGGACACAGAGGTTAGGGCTTATCTTTTTAATGGACAAAGCTTCAACTTACCTTATGGTTTGGGAGATCTTGAGAATATGTTAGATCCTAATACATTCTTTAGACTAAATCGTCAATATATAGCAAATAGAGAAAGTCTAAAAAGAATCAATATATTTTTTAATTCAAAGCTGAAAGTCAAACTAAAAAATTGCGAGGACGAAACTATCATTATAAGCAGAGAAAAAACTTCGCAATTTAAGAGGTGGTTGGAAGAATAAAGGGAGTATTTTTGAAGAAAGCGTGGATTGGCATTTAAACCAGTTCACGCTTTTCGTAAATGGTCATTGTCAGTTCAAATGCGGTTTTAGCCGCTTCAAGTGCCATTTTTGCCGTTTCACTATCTTTCCCATTGGAAGCAACAAGAAATATGCTTAACTTTGCAGCATGTTTTAAAAATACAATATAATGAAAAAAACATTTTTAATTTTATCAACAGTATTACTGCTTATGTCTTGTTCTTCAGAAGGAACTGATTATGCTAATACTGAAAGTGAGAAAAGCGTTGAGGTCGTAGAATTAAATAACGTTTCTGCGACTCGTGGTTCAGCTTCATCAAGCGAATTGACTAACAAAGTATTGAAATTCCGTGACGAAGCATCCTATGAAACTATCAAGAAACAACTTGAGAACATGGACGAAACTCATAGGAAAGAATGGTTCAAGAGTGTAGGGTTTGATGGTGCATATACAGAACTATCAAAAGCAGAGAATGAACTTGATTCCATCTTTGACATCGAAGACGAAAAGAAATTCGAAGAATCAGTTTCGCGCTTTAAGAACAAATATGCAAATGAGTTTGTGTTTAATAATAGCGACACATACGACTTATCTCCCTATTTGCCATTTTCTGACGATGATCTAGAATTAGTCGGCAATATTAATGGGTTAGTCATGATTGGAAACCAGATTATAAAACCATCATCCAATAGTCCTCAATATTACGACTTTCTAGAATCTAATACCAATCAGAGCGCAAATGTTTCCCTCAGTGCAATCGAGCCTACTTATGAAGGGTATAATGTATCATCATTAATGATCAAAGAAGGGAAATATCAGAGTACCGTACAAATTGGTGTTGATAGGAATAGTGGCCTTCTTATGATTAGATATGCTTCACAAAAGAAGAAAAAATTATGGAAGCGCAGACACGAATGCGATTATACCGTCACTGTCAACATCGGTAGTCATCAATGGAATAAACTTTATCAAAAGAATGAGAAAAGCGGCGTAATAACCAAATTCTTATTGCCATATTTAAACACAAATCAATTTAGCGGTCCAACGTCTTGCTCTTTTGTTGACTTCCATTCAGGAGCATGCCCCAATGCACATGGAAATAAAAATTTTACACTAAACCTTAAGTAGAGTTTATATTAGTTTCTATAAACATAATTTCTAAACAAAAATCGAAATGGAGAAGTATTTTAGTATTTTAGTAGTATCGTTATTGACAACATTGAGTATGTCAGTAGATGCACAAGAATTTAAATTTGGTCCAACCGTTGGTCTTAATGTAAACCTTTCTCGGGGAACTGAACCTAGCGGTGCGACATTAGGCTATACATTTGGTGGAACAGCAATCTATAATTTCAATAATTCGCCAAGCACATGGTATGTAAGTGGTGCTTTACTTTTTTCTCAAAAAGGATATAAAGATGGTCTTGTACTCTTGCCACAAGAAGGCAAAGAGGATCAAAAAATTGATTCACGACATGATATAACATCATTAGAAATCCCTATACACGTTGGTAAGAACTTCGCAATTGGGAGCAATAGCAATTTGTTTGTAGAAGTAGGCCCATACATTGCTTGTGGCTTGTGGGGAAAATCAGAAACCAAGATGTCTGGCAAGACTACAAGTTCTGATCACAAAGTGTTTGAGAAAAACGGTTATCAGAGATTCGACTACGGATTTTCATTAGGACTTGGCGCAAATATCTCGAACAAATGGAGAATAAAGTGCAATTATGAGTTCGGAATTCCTAACTTGATGAAAGCTGATTCAAGGTACCCTGGTACTACAAAGCCAACATATAGAAATGGTTGTATCTCGACCACTTTGTCCTACATGTTCTAATACGTTTCTTTAAGAATAGGAGGTAAATGATTCTTCGTTTACCTCCTATTATTATATTTGATACAAGCCAATTATTTACGGAAGATTCTTTCGAAAAAACCTTTCGATTTATTTATTGTTTCCTCATCGATGGGCGATATTGGGATCAATTCACTATTTTTTGTTTCTTGTTGTAAAGCAGGCACATCATCGCCCTCTATAATCTTTGCTTCACCCCAACGTGCAGCCAACTGCAAACAATCACGAAGAGCGGTCGTTTGGTCAACGTCATATTCGGACATGAGCGATTCGACCATATCGTCTACAGAGAATGAATCCTTAGAACAAAGCGCCTTCCATAAAAATGCGGAAGTTTCATTCATTGAGATGATACTACTAAAATCGATATTCTCGTCTCCCTCTGCTACAATGATATATTCGCCACAAACCTGACGTAAAGAAAATCCAGTTTTTGCTTTCATCTATAGTAATGTTAATTGATAAATCTATTTTGAGTAATCAGTATTCTAACAACGCTAGATAGGACCAAAAATAGGAATCCATAATCGCCTATAAAGCCCTAACAAATAACGTCGAATAGGTAAGAGCCACATCCACACTGAGCTATAATAGCGCCATTTGCGTGCAGAAGTGTATTCAAGAGTATTTCTTCCTTTACGATAAAAACCTATCGCTGAAGCCTTGACATCGCTCACGAGACAATGCTCTGGCTGCAAGTTACCATCTCCAAGGAGCGTAACATGGCATCCATCAATTGCAATTACACGATGGAGGACATATTCTCGTGGCTTTACTTCCGCTAAAACGGCTTGCCCGATGTACACTTCTTTTGCCTTGGTAAGGAGTGCCTTATCACGATTGTCCTCAAGAAAAGGGCGCATAGAGTAGCCTTTGAGCCTCAACGTTACTGTATGTCCTTGCTCAAGTAACTTCACTATTTCTGGTATAAACTCAGAATTAGCAAACTGCACTTCGTTTATCTTGATATTGTCTGATAGCATACTTTAGCGGCATCTTCGTTTGGCAAGCAATGAAGAACATAAAGAGGTGACGTCTCAATGACTTTCGTAATTACATCACAAATCGTTTCATACAATTTTACGTCCCATTTCATAGACGAACATGAAGGCAGCAACGAGCTAAAAGCCATTGTAGGACTAAGACGCTCAACATAGTTGATCGAAGAACGATCAATGCGAGTAACAGCGCCAAGATTTGCCGATACATTTCTATAGCATGGCGTTTTACCGCTCCAGGGACTTCCGAATATCATCGGCTTGCCATCTATGATACGTATCACGGGATTATCATCATTCATCAAGTCACATCCAGGAATCGTTCTGAGCCACATTCCCACTTGAGTACTTTTACCTGTTCCACTCTTTGCTATAAAAGCATAACCATATCCGTTATTCCGAACAAGCGACGCATGAATAAGGATAGCGTCATGATAGGCAGCATAAAACGAGTAAGACAGCATCACAGCATTATTCAACCCAAAGGTTCGCATAAAGTAGTCGCCATTTAAAGCGCAATGACATTGGGTATAATCTGCGTTAACTTGACACAAACAACAGCTACGATTATTGATATCTTTGATCAAGAACTGATATCCTCCTCCCTTCACACGATCAACTATCGTTTCACCATTGCCAGTATCAAAAGCTCTGATTCGTTCTCTTTCACCTTTAGGTATCGGTTTCAAAGAATCATCCACAACAATCTCAAGCATACTTTCGCCTTGTGGGTCTTCGATAGCGAATGGGGAGAAAGAGGGTAACAAGTCAAAACCATTATAGTTCGAATCCTTAAAGTGGATTCGAACATTCAAGCCAGCAATGCAGAATAACTGTTCTTGCATATTATTGTTATTCGTTGGGAGGTGCTGGTCTTCCAGGTTCATTACCCTCAGGACGTGGTCCTTGCCCTTTCATTGCTTTCTTTTGACGCTTTTTCATATCACGCTCCGACTTCTGAGCGGCAGCTTCTGCTTCCTTAGCATCTACAATCATAGTACCTTCGTCTGGTCCTAAGATACGATAAGAAAACTCGTTTGTGGGTATGTCTTTAATAAAGAAGTTAGATTTCAACTTCTTCTCGTACTTGTTACGAATCTTGATAAACTTCTTGTAAATCTGCTTCTCATCCGTAGAATAGACCGTGATGCAAGTAGGCGTCTTTTGTCCTTGCTTCTTAAGATAATCACGCAATTGATAGGAATAATCTGCACGATTGATTAGGAAATGTGTACGATCGTTACGAATGCAAGCCGTATCAAGCACTTGGACATCTGTAAAATAAACCGTTGAGTCATTAAAAGATGTTGCAATGCCAAACATATAAACCTTACATTGTTTATACCCTTTGGCAGATACGCTAACAACGCAAGCTAGCACAAGCATTGCAGATAGTATATATTTTACCAATCGCATGAGATTTTCTATAGTTCGTTAATAAATATCAGACTCTTTTGTCCTTATAAAGATAAAGGCAAAATTACTGATTTTAGCTTGATTGGGCAAATCTTTTAGCTTCTTTTCAAGATTATATAAGGCTGTTGGTGCTATTTTATCTATGAATGGACGATGGGGGAACTACTTTTCAATGGTATTACTAGAAAAGATAGCACTCCCAACCCTCACCAATGTTGAATGACATTGCGTCGCAATCATATAATCATGGCTCATACCCCAAGATCTCTCTACGAAATAGGAAGCTTCGGAGAAATATTTAGCCTTGACCTTATCAAAGAATTCAGCAGCAGTCGTCATCTCTTTACGGATGAGCGATTCATCATCCGTCTGTGACGCCATCATCATCAATCCGCAAATGCGCACATTGTTCATATTACGCCATGATCCTTCTTCAAGCAAAGCGCTACACGCATCGGGTGTCAAACCGGTCTTCGATACTTCTTGAGCAAGATGCAGTTCGATCAAAACGTCTATAACGCGATTGTTTTTAGCCGCTTGCTTGTTGATCTCTTTCAGTAATTTCAGTGAATCGACAGATTCAATCATCGCGATGTAAGGAGCAATATACTTTACCTTATTGGTTTGCAAATGACCGATGAAATGCCACTGAATATCTTTTGGCAAAGCCTCATGCTTTAAGGACAACTCCTGCTCACGGCTTTCACCAAAAACCTTTTGACCTTCAGCATACGCCTCAAGCACCTGCGCTTGCGTGTGATATTTGCTCACAGCAACCAATCTTACGCCCTGTGGTAAGCTATTGAGCACTTGATGCAAATTACTTGCTACGTCATTCATACGCCTTCCTCCTATATATAATATTGTATTAACAGATTACTCCCATTCAGGTTTATCTGCCTTTTCTGAGTTTGAAGCATAGTTGTGTTCAAACACATCCATAACCTTTGTATCAGCAATAGCAGCAATTTCATAATCGCTCTGCCCAGAACCCATCACCTCTTCTACATGCTTGACAGCACCATTTACTGATGCGGCTTGTACTAGATGATACACATTGGTGCGCTTTTCCTTCTCAGTTTTTTCGTCCATTGTTATGATGGACAACTTACACTTGAACCATTTATCATCCGTGTCTATATCGCTAAAGAATATTTCGGCATAAGTCGCGGGAGCTATAGCCTTCACCTCAAACTCGCCACTAATATAAGTGCTCATTTCCTTGGTGATACACTCCTCTGCCTCTCCAAAACTAAAAGCATCCACGACATACAACTCCGTTACTTTAGCCACTTTGCCATCTTCTAGCGTTTTGTCATAGCGTACCTTTGTTTCAAACCAGTTTGCTGTTCTACTTCTCATATTATTGTCTTTGTTATTGTTTCTTATTTTTTATAAACGAGGGCTTATCAATGCTATAAGATGATATTAGCCATGAAACATAGGTATCCTTACCCATGTTGTTCCATTGCCCATTGCGTTTTGGACGAACAAAATTACTAAAATCATTGTAAACACAAAAGGAATACCCGTGTTTTTATTTCGGAAAAACACGGGTACATATTCTTATTTATATTGCGTTACAGCGTAACCTATACTAGGAATCAGAGCTTTGGAGGGTTCTTTCGTTCTAGTTCGGTTAAGAAACCATGACGATAAGCATAAAGCAACTCTTGAAGAGCGTCAATCTGCTTCCTGAGTTCATCTCCCTTATCTGTGTCAGCTACACGTAGACGATGCACATTCATCTCTACAATCTGTGTCGTGCTGCGGATATCTATACCGCGCTTGATTGCATCTTCGGTAGAAGCGAATGGTTCATGTTGCACCAGTTGGAAGCCACGACTATGATAGACCAATGTGTAACCGGCTATTCCCGTTTCTTTATGATAAGCCTGAGAGAATCCGCCGTCAATAACCATAAGTTTTCCTCCAGCCTTAATTGGATTTTCTCCTTTGCTGACATGTACAGGCACATGACCATTGATGATATGCCGATTGTTACCTTTAAGACCGAACTCATCCATTATAAAGTCGGCGATATGTTCGTCATCTCGCAATGTATAGTAATAACCCTTTCGTTCTTTATGGATGTCTTTGTCTTTGATAAAATAGCGTTCGAAGGTGGCCATCTTCGCTTTATCAAAGAGAGGGCTATCAGGACCGCACCAAAGATAATAGAAATAATCTATATCATACTGGCGTTCTTCAGGAATGGCTTCTTCTTGAAAAGCGGTGCGTATCATCATGCCTGTATGATATAGCAAATCTTTACCGGAATAGACCAACCCTGGATATACCTCAACCGTTTTCAGAGTGCCATCAGCATTGAGAGGGATTGAAGCATGGTAAAGCAAGTTGCTGTTGATAATCTTATACATACAGCCATGTCTAAGCATGGTCTGGATATGGCGTTGCAGTTTCTCACTTACGAGGAAGGAGTGATGCAACATCTCTATGAGTTGTTTTTCTTCCTCTGTTAATTGTGAAGGATTACTGGGGTCTATCGTTGGGAAATTACATGACGTCAAAGGATAAGTCTTACCATCTACCTCCACCGTCTTCTGTTGGAAATCTATTACAGAGAGCAGTTTGCGATTGTTCATGTTCCATAAAGGATGGGCGTCAATGAGCTGCTCCTCTAACTTAAACTGAATGACGCTTATCGCTTTATGCATGCGCGCGATAAGAAGTTTGTTCTTTTCGTTCAACGCATTTTCTTGTACATTCTTAGGTATAAACTCCACACATGGGTCGTCGCCATATACATCCATCGCAAACGTTGCGAGGTGAAGCAGATTGATTCCGTAACCATCTTCTAGCGTTGACATGTTGGCATACCTTAATGCGATGCGGCACACATTACATATACATACATCGTTTCCTGCGGCAGCGCCCATCCATAACACGTCATGATTGCCCCACGTGATATCCCAATTGTGATAGTGGGAAAGGATATCCATCACGAGATGTGCGCCAGATCCGCGGTCATAGACATCTCCAAGAATGTGCAGCTGGTCAATGATGAGTTGCTGGATGACATTGCATATAGCAATGATAAAATCGTCCGCTCTTCCTATGGATATAATGGTTGAGATGATAGCGGTGACATAATCGGTCTTATCCTTATCGTCAGCATGCTCATGCAATAGCTCTTGTATAATGTACGCAAAATCTGCAGGCAGGGCTTTGCGCACCTTTGAACGTGTATACTTGCTTGACACATCACGACATACCACCACCAGTTGGTGGATTGTGATGTGATACCAATTATTGATGTCACATTCGTTTTGCTTTACCAATTGCAGTTTCTGCTCTGGATAATATATTAATGTACACAGATTTCGGATCTCGACATCACGGAGCGTGTCACCGAAAAGTTCCTTCACCTTACGCTTTATGTTTCCAGAAGCGTTTTTCAAGACATGTTGGAAGGCTTCATGCTCACCATGTATATCGGCTAGGAAATGTTCTGTACCTTTGGGCAAATTCAGGATTGCCTCAAGATTAATGATCTCAGTACTAGCATCAGCAATGGTAGGAAATTGCTTTGAGAGTAAATCTAGATAACGTGCATCACGTTCTAAATTGTAAGTAGGGTGATTTTTAGTCATATCAGTAAGTTGTTAAAAAGGTTTTTCTTCAATTTCTATTAGGGTTAAACGTTATTTCGCTTCTATCATCTTAACCCTAGGAGGTTGTCTTAGATGATCAAAGTTCAAACACGAGAGATTTATAGTACGAATCAAGAATGCTTAGCAGATCCAAGATGCAAAAATGGCAAGGGGACAAAGCCTTCTTCAAGTAGGAGTTTTTGGGTAAGTTTATTAAGTATCTTCTGGGTAAACTTCACTAAATGCAATGACTTAACGAAAACGTATAGGCGTTCTTCATCGTATTGCGTAAACTTAATTGCGGTGTACAAGCAAGCAAGATGATGTTCTGATAATTGTTGCTTAGTTTCTAGATGATGGGCATTATATAGCATGATGACAAGTTGCTGCAACGCTATGGACTCTTGATTTAGCTTTTCTTTCCATCGTTCTTGCATGCGTTGCTTCATATCTATGAAACTATCATTCACCAACTCCCCATGTAACTTAGGCTTATTAGGTGCAAAACGCATAATCGCCGCGGTGTCTATTGCGGGTACTTGCAATTGAAGATAAGAGATGGCCGAATTGACATAACCACGAATATACTCGTCATCTGCATAAAGCAGAATATGTCGCCACTGCTTGGGAGTGATTTCGCGCAACAGCAGAAGTCGTTCGGGATCCAGTTTTCTAATCTTCGTGATATCATTGGCATCAACGATGGCGGCCAACTCAATTCCTACATGCAACAAACTATACACAGCTTCATAGTCGACCGATTTCATATAACAAGCATAGCGAGTATCAAGCAGTTTGTTATAGAACGAGACCGCTTTCTGTGCTGCCCCATCCATAGTATCCTTACTATCTAGCAAGGGATTAGCTATGGTATGGAGATGTTCGTTCAGATGACATTGTTCGAGCTGTTCTGCCTCATATGTATCAGACAATAGCAAGCCATCAGCGTTTCTTAGCAATCGCTGTTGCCAAAGTTTCATTTTCAGGTAATGCCGAACAGGAGATTCTTTATGTATGATATACCGATTAAGCTTTTGATGCGGACTAACGACTACCGCAATATTTAATTTCCGAGCCCATCGTTCCACCATCAATGATTGGTAAGATTCCACTGAATGTATATGTACCACGTTAGGCGCAAACTCCTTTAGCACCGATTGGACATCATCTTTGTGTGTCACCACTTTTACGTCTGCTATCGATTGCAGGTTCATTGCAAGTGCTGACACGCTATCAGAGATGAGGTCTTCAGATCTTAGACAATCAATATAGTGGAGGACTTTTATCATAATTTATGTGTTATAAAGTCGTCTTTGTTCGAACGCATATACTTCCAATGGTATTGCAACTGATGCCAAAGCAATCCATATTGGTAGAACAGAATCTTTCCAAAAGATATGGACATGTCAAATAGATGCACACATTTGCTATAGAACGTAGCCTGGAGCAATGCGCTTAGGATAAATGAAATCGCAGACGCTATCGTTACCACCCAATATTGCATAATGGCTGATACCACTATTGTTAACACAAACATCAACAATGATAAATGTAACGACCATTGTCCAAGGTTCCATCTCCATCGATGAGCAAAGGAATGCGCAAGATGTTTGCGGTTCTCAAGGTAGAATAGATGATTATTTCTCCACTCTTTCATCGTTGGTTCTTGTTCTATCAAAGTTCCCTCGCATGAGTTATCATAAGCAATTGTGTCTTTGTCACACATCTCATTGACAAGGAAATCATATTCTCCGCGTAGAAATTTCAGATTATTACGATAACCATCTATCTTGAGGAAAAGCGACTTACGGAACATTAAAGCCTTGGAAGAACAGCGATATGCCATTCCGCGTTGATACTCCTTCATCAAATAGGCATCTGTCAAGAGCTTTTCAAAGCGCATATAGGATGGCGCATCCTCTTCATATTGGCAATGATCTACTACACAATCGGTCTCTGCACCACAATGACTTGACAGTTGTTTCAACCATGAAGACGATTGGGGTTTGCAAGTAATATCCACCAATAGTATCCATTCATATTTAGCAGCCTTTACACCTAACGTAACCGCAAGTTTCTTTCTACTCATGTACCGAGAGAAAGGAGGTATAAAGGTGGTATATAGATGTTCTTCCTGAGCATATCTATTGAGTACATCCTCGGTTTCAGAATCGGTTTTATCAGCTACAACAATGACCTGAAAGTCAGATGGATAATCTTGATGCAAGAACAATTTGAGATTTTGTTCCAACTCTTCCGCATTGTTATGTGGAGCAATGATAATACTTACTAGAGGGAAGCTTTCGGGCTCTACATCATCTATAGGCTTCTCTTCTTGTGTGTTATCTTCGCTAGTAAGCGTATCTGCGTCCTCTGAAGACACATCATCACCCTGCTTTTCAATCGAATCTATCAGCCTAGGCTTCTTAAGAAACGGATTAAAAAGTGGGAAGATTAATGCTATTAGCAATAATACAACACACAATATAAGTATGGTTTGATTGATAAACATAACTTATAATTCTTCTGTAACGATCCCTCTTGGCAAAGTTCGGCAATTGTATTGACTTGCCATAATTTCCCCATAGGCTCCTGCAGATCTTAAAGCGATAAGATCCCCACGTCTCACAGCAGGCAAATCGATTGCTTTAGCGAACACATCGCTAGATTCGCAGATAGGTCCCACAACATCATATACCTGTTTCGGGGCATCACTTGTGATGTTTTCTATCTTGTGATAAGCTTGGTACAGAGCTGGACGAATAAGATCGGTCATGCCCGCATCTACAATACAAAACTGCTTAGCAGTGCCTTGCTTCACATAGAGAACACGTGTGATGAGCGTTCCCATCTGTGCTACGACTGCACGTCCCAACTCAAAGTGGAGCTGCTGACCTTCACGCAACTTTAAATGGTTAGCGTATGTATCAAAATAAGACTTAAAATCAGGTATAATGTTCTTATCTGGATCTATATAGTCCACACCTAATCCACCGCCTACATTGATATTCTCTATCTTTATATGTTCTCTTTCTAATTGGTCTTGTATTTCATTGACACGATTGCAAAGCGCCTTAAAGTCGTCCATATTTAGAATCTGGCTTCCTATATGAAAGTGAAGACCTTTCAATTGAACATTTGGCATGGTTTGGGCACTTTGGATAGCGTCCATCATATCTGCCAAAGCGATACCAAATTTGTTCTCTGCCAAACCTGTCGTTATCTTGTCATGTGTATGAGCTCCTACATTTGGGTTAATTCTGAAACAGATAGAGGCTACTTTCCCCATTTTAGAGGCAATCTCATGGATAACATCCAGTTCGGCAATACTTTCCACGTTAAAGCAAAAAATCTCATTGCGAAGCGCCAACTCGATTTCATCATCACGCTTACCAACACCAGCATAGACTATTTTTGCAGGTGAAAAGCCGCAGTCAATGCTTCGTTGGATTTCACCACCACTTACACAGTCGACACCTAGGCCTGCTTGCGATATAACTCGAAGGACATCGGCATTAGCATTCGCCTTCACTGCATAGTGGACATGAAACCCTTTATGCTTTGCCACTTCATTGTTGATTGCGTCTAGGGTAGCACGCAATAGGTCGGTATCATAATAGTAGAAAGGGGTATTGTGTTTCTGAAATTGATCTATTGGGAATTGGTTGTTCATTATGAGAAAAGGTGTTTGCTAAGACTTTGTAATGCTTTCTTCTTGTCTACCTCGCGTATCAAGAACGATATGTTATAGTTACTTCCGCCATAACTGATCATACGAACGGGAATCTCTTTGAACGCATTAGTGGTAAGAGCTTCAAAACCAAGGTTGTTCCACTCTAGATCACCTACCACACAGATGATGCACATATCGTTATCAACGGTGACGGTGCCATACTTCTTGAGTTCATCCACTATAACCTTAAGGTGACTTTGATTATCAATCGTCATTGACACGCCCACCTCACTTGTTGTAATCATGTCAATGGGGGTTTGATAACTTTCGAAGATTTCGAACACCTTACGTAGGAAACCTGACGCGCCCAACATTCGGCTCGACTTGATCTTAATAGCCGTGATGTTATCCTTAGCTGCTACTGCTTTTATCTTGCCATGCTTCAGATTGTTATCTACAATCGTTCCCTCAGCTTCTGGTTCCATCGTATATTTCAAGCGAACTGGTATACCTGCATACTTTGCTGGTTGCACACAGGTAGGATGTAAGATCTTAGCTCCGAAATAAGCTAGCTCTGAAGCTTCCTCAAAGTTGAGTTGGCGAACCGCTTCCGTATTTTCCACTACACGTGGGTCGTTATTATGGATACCATCAATGTCAGTCCATATCTGAATCTCGTCAGCTTTGAGTGCCGCGCCAACCAAAGATGCGGTATAATCACTTCCGCCACGTTGAAGATTGTCCACCTCGCCGTAAGCGTTGCGGCAGATGAACCCTTGTGTTATATAAATCTGTTGGTTCTGATTTTGCTCCATCAGTTCTGCGAGTTTTTCCTGGATATAATGCATATCTGGTTCACCATTCTTGTCGGTGCGCATGAAATCCAAAGCAGAGAGCAACACAACCTTCACACCTTGTTCTTTCAGATAATTGGTCATGAGGTTCGTGCTGATAATCTCACCTTGGGCTACAATATTCTTAGCTTCAAAGCTAGTGAACAAATCCTTTGTGAAACTGCGCAAATAAGCAAACTCTTCTCCCAAGAACAGTTTTGCATTATCTTTGCTCTCTTGAGAAGAGAACAGCGTTTCAATATGCGTAAGATAAGTTTGCTCTAATTGATTGATCAATTCGTTGGCTCCTTCGGGATTCTTCTTGAAGAGGTAGTCAGCTATTTCTACTAATTTATTGGTTGTGCCGCTCATAGCCGATAGAACCACGAATGTGGGTTCACCCGACTTGGTCACAAGCGCAGCTACATTTTTTATTCTTTCAGGTGAACCTACTGAGGTCCCACCAAACTTCATTACTTTCATATCAGCAATATTTATCTACGATTATTCTTCTGTCTCTGTTATATCTGCAGACATCTCTTCGGCTTCTTCTAGCAACGTATCAGAACCATTCATATCTGCAATCATACTAAACTGACCTTGTTTACAACGATACACTTTACCAGGGTACTGTTCTATCATATTGATGTTGTGTGTTGACATCAACACTGCAGTGCCTTCTTTACTTGTTTTCTGCAATAGTTCCACAATAATAGAAGCAGTCTCTGGATCTAGGTTACCTGTGGGCTCATCTGCTATAAGCAACTTAGGATGATTGAGGATAGCACGAGCTATGGCTATACGTTGTTGCTCGCCGCCTGATAGTTCGCTTGGCATCTTGGCGGTTTTATCGCTCATGCCCACTTCTGCTAGCACCTCACCAATCCGTCGATCTATTTTGTCTTTATTGGTCCATTCAGTTGCCCTGAGGACAAAACGCAAATTCTCATACACCGATCGATCATGGAGCAACTGGAAGTCTTGGAAGATTATCCCCATTTGACGACGTTGTGCTGGGATCTGATTACGCTTAATGCTACGCACATCACGTCCTAAGACCTCGGCTTTATCTGCATCTTCCTCGTCAATATCAAGTTCGTTGTATATGGTTTTCAGCAGCGAGCTCTTACCTGAACCCACTCGCCCTATGATATAGATAAACTCGCCTTCTTGAACCTGCAGATTGACATCTTTCAAGATTAGCTTTTCATCTTGATATATATTCGCGTTTTGAAAATCTATTAGCATGATACGATAACTATATATATGTGTTTACACTTTAATAACTTTACCAAACGCAAAGTTACAAAAATTTAATCCAATCATATACTCAATTTTATATTTTTAGAGCTTAATCATTCAATTAAAATTGATGTTAACCATGATGATTGTACCATAAGCCTTACTTCTTCTTGCAAACTCATGATTAAAGGACAGAAGATATTATCTTTTGAAGCATACTTTCTTAAGGCTTCAAACGTATCTATTCTACAACTAACAAGGTGCCTTTCGCAACGAAAAATAAATTAATTTTCAGGAAAGAATAAATTATTTTCCTTCCAAAAATAATTTATTTTTCATCATCAAAGCGCTCCTTATATCATGTCATTCAGTATCGACAATCTGATCATGCTTGCTTTCTTGTACTGTCAAAACGACGTCTATATTGACCATTCGTTATTACGAGAAAAGGGCGCGATAGATTTATCGCGCCCTTTTCTCATAATATTTACTTTATAAAATGATGATCATTATCAAATTGTAGGTAGTTCTCTTACAAGCTTAATACAAAGTCCATTAATTCTTTACCAAGACTATCAGCCTCTTCTAAGGTTGACGCCTCACTGTAAACGCGCATGATGGGCTCGGTGTTACTCTTACGAAGATGCACCCATTTGGTTGGGAAATCTAGCTTCACACCATCGATATCTAGCACGCTTACACCTTCCAGTGCGGAATAATGTGCCTTCACTTGCTGCAGAATCTTATCCATATCCGTATCGGGAGTTAGGTCGATACGATTCTTTGCCATATAATAATTGGGGTATTGTTTGCGTAATTCGCTGCAACGGAGGTCCTTTTGTGCCAAGCTACTAAGGAAGAGAACGATTCCAACCAATGCATCACGACCATAATGGCTCTCAGGATAGATCACGCCACCATTACCTTCGCCGCCGATCACAGCCCCTACCTCTTTCATCTTTGTGGTCACATTCACTTCGCCCACAGCTGAAGCATAGTAGGTACAACCATGTTTCTCAGTGACATCACGCAAAGCACGCGTTGAACTAAGATTAGATACAGTAGCGCCTTTGACATGATCGAGAATATAATCGGCCACCGACACCAATGTATATTCTTCTCCAAACATCTTTCCATCTTCCTGAATGAAAGCTAAACGGTCAACGTCTGGGTCTACAACGATTCCTAAATCGAAATCGCCCGTAGCCATCTCGGTCATTATTCCTTGAAGGTTTTTCTCGATAGGTTCAGGGTTATGAGCGAAGTCGCCATTGGCTTCTCCATTCAATATCTTATATTCTACACCCAAGCGCTCAAACAACTGAGGAAGAATCAATCCTCCGACAGAATTGATTGAATCTACCAACACCTTAAATTTGCGCTTTTTGATAGCCTCGAGATCTGCTAGTTTCAAAGCGACAACAGCGTCGATATGTCGCTGATTGTAACTATTATCTTCGGCATACTTGCCTAAATGGTCAACATCAGCGAAGAGGAAATCTTCTCGTTCTGCTATATCTAGAACCTCGTTACCATCTTCCGCTGTCAAGAACTCGCCTTGCTCATTAAGAAGTTTAAGGGCATTCCAATGGCGAGGGTTGTGGCTGGCAGTGATGATTATACCACCTGCTGACTGGCTCATGCGCACTGCTAGCTCTGTCGTTGGGGTTGTGGCTAAACCTATATTTATAACGTCAAAGCCCATACCCATCAGCGTTCCACACACAACGTTCTTTACCATTGCGCCAGAGATGCGCGCATCTCGACCTACAACGATGGTGTTAGAAGCCGACTTGCCGCTACGACGAATAAATGTAGCATATGCAGAAGTAAACTTTACGATATCAAGAGGGTTCAAGGTATCCCCTACTCCGCCACCAATGGTACCGCGGATTCCTGAAATGGATTTAATTAATGTCATTTTATTACTCAAATAAAGATTAAGATTCTATCTACCTCGTTCATATGTGATATCATACAAACAAGGATAAACATTTGTACTTGCATTTAACGTGCCCTTGGTTGAAGGAACAATCATCTTTACATGTGCTAGACGATCCGAAGCCTTCTCCTTTCGACCCACTTTGATATAGGGGAACGGGGTCAGCCATCCCGATGGCACAGCTGTACTGGAGTTGCTCTTACCATAAACTTGATACATCACGCTAGAAGAGGTATCAAAGGCGCCTTGGTATGTCCCATAAGAATTGGACACATACATCTTATCAACGATGGCGCTGAAATACAAAGAGTTGTTGGTAAGAGTTAAACTATCCGTTAATATATTGCGTTCGGTAAATCGGCACAAGACAGTGGTGGTTTCACCATTCTTGATTTTCTCTCCACAACCCTTGTCGATTATCTGCAAATAAACGCCAGACGACTCTAAAAGTACATACTCGTTCTTAGAAACGTCAGTCGTTGAATCTTGTTTGAAGAATTGTTCTTCGGTGATTACATTTACCGCACTGTCGCTAATAAATTTGGCTATAGCAGCATTTTCGCGCTCTCGTTGCTCTGCGTAGGTTTCGTCATTGCTACAAGAGGCAATAAAGACGAGACCTATCAAAGTCAATAAAGCTAATGCAAATTTCTTCATATTATACGATCTGATTTAAATTTCAATGCAAAGATAATTGAATTTGTAGAATTATACAAAGGAATTCGAATAAATTAGATGTGTTATACAACCTTTAGGATATCATTACAAATCGTCAAGGATGTGCTTCTTTGTATTCACAATGAAGCACAACATCGATATCTTAGCATTGTATGGATTAAGCCAACTCGTCTTTATAGGCCAGGATGGCTTTCAGTGCTATTTGTTCTGCCTCTTCTACTGAGCAGTCTAAACGTCCACCTGAAGCATCAGCATGTCCCCCACCATTGAAGAATTTCGCGGCCATTGGCTGACAATGGAAGCCATTGCATGATCGTAGACTTACATGAATAAAGTTGGGACGTTCTGTATCTTCGCGCATAGAGATAGACAGCTTTAAACCCTTGATTTGTTGGGGGATATTCACAAGACCTTCAAGGTCACCTTTAATAAACCTGAAGCGCCTCATCTCTTTTTTAGTTATGATATAGAAAGAAGCATGCAATCGTTCTATATAGTTCAGCTTTTTAAGCAGAACATACGAACGCAATCGGATAGCGTGGATAGAATAATTATGGAATACCTTATTATAAATATCGTCCTTATCTATTCCTCGTGTCAACAACTGACTGATAATAAAGAATACTTCGGGGCGAGAGGAATTGTACGCAAATCCTCCTGTGTCAGTCATCATACCGCAATAGATACACTGGGCGATGGGGTTAGAGATCGCTTCTATACCATTCAACTGCCAAATCAGATCAAAGACTATTTCCGAGGTACTCGACATCTCTTCATGAGAAATGCTCATGCTTACACTCATTTCGGGTAGCATGTGATGATCGATAAGCAATCTAGGAGCTTTACAATCAACTAAAGTTTGCTGCATATCTTCCAATCGCGACGGGTTGTTGAAGTCTAAACAACATACTAAATCTGCGCTTTCGAATGCGTTACGCACTTGTTCGGCTTGCGTATCGAACCTCAGAGTAGATGAAAAGCCTGGCAACCAGTGAAGAAAATCGGGTGTTGCATCAGGAAGGGCAACGGTTACACGTTTCCCTTGTCCCTTGAGATAATGTGCCCATGCCAAGGTAGAGCCCACTGCATCACCATCGGGAGACTTATGCGCACAGATAACAACGTTATGAGAAGAAGAAATCAGTTGGCGTAATTGTGCCAACTGATTCTCGTTTAGTAAGTTGATATTCATCAGCTTAATGAATAATCTTAGAACAATTTATTGGGATAAACGCCTGTATCAACTAAGTTTTGAATCTTTTCTACCACACTTGGACGATCTGCCGAATAGGTTACACCAAACCATTTGCTGGTAGTATCAAGTACTTTCACTGTAGCGGTGCCTTCGTTAATCAACTTATTAACCATCAATGGAATGAAGAATTCTGCCTTGAGGTTTTTCTGATTTTCAGGATTAGCAAGGAATTCCTTAAAGAACGATTCGCTGTATTCGAAGTAATCAGGTGTAAAGCCCCATACATTCATAGACACTGGAGTGTTCTCTGGAGTAGCAACCCATTGGCCATCATCATCTTTGTACTTGATTTCACCATCACGGCGTTCAATCTCCGTGCGCTCCACTACTGTGGTGAGATTGCCTTTCTCATCTTTAGAACAGATACCTCTAGCGACTGTACCATTGTCTGACAAAGTATTTCCTACTCGGAAACCTACCATTGCATAGGTATTCTTTGCACCTTCAGGGAGTTCGCTAAGGAATTTGCCAATAACCTTAAAGCAATCACGATTATAGAAATCATCGCAATTGATAACACAGAAAGGTTCTTTTATGATGCCTTTGGCCATTAACACGGCGTGATTGGTACCCCATGGTTTCACACGTCCCTCAGGTACAGTAAATCCTTCAGGTAAGTCATCCAAACTTTGGAAGCACAACTCGCATGGCACATGACCTTCGTATTTAGAAAGAATCTTCTCGCGAAAATCATTTTCAAAATCTTTTCGAATGACCCAAACGATCTTACCGAAACCGGCTTGAATCGCATCATAAATAGAATAGTCCATGATGGTTTCACCATTTGGGCCTAAACCGTCCAATTGTTTCAGGCCGCCATAACGACTACCCATTCCAGCGGCTAAGAGTAATAATGTTGGTTTCATAATTATATAATGTTAATATACGTTCGTTTCTGAGCTATACACATCTTTGATCTTTGCCCTCTCTAATCTAATAAGGTGGAGCTTCTCACTCGGCTTAACGTCTCGGGAGTCATCTGAAGATAACTGGCCACATATACCAAAGGAGCACGCAATACGACCTGCGGTGTGAGCTTGCAAAGCTTTCTGTATCGTTCTTGTGCCGTTTCAAAGCGGACCAAGTCAGCATGGATTTGGGAGATTATGAGGCTTTCCTCTAATATCTTTCGATAAAGAATCTGTATATTGACGTTGTGTAAGGCCACTTGCTCTAGCTTCTGCTTAGGTAAAGCATAGATTATACAAGGTTCCAAAGCCTCAACCTGCAATTTAGTAGGTTCTTCTCTAAACAAACTTTCAATACACATAAAGATAGACCGATCCACACCTAAGTGCTCAGTTATCTGCTTGTCGTGCTTGAAATAGAATTGTCTGACAAGTCCTCTTTCTATATAATATATGTTTCGACAGGTTTCACCTTCACGAAGTATCATTTCACCTTTTGCAAATCGCATCGGGACAAGAACACTCTCTAAGACATCTAGTTCGTCATGAGTCATCGTACTATATTTACGTGCCAACTCGCGAGCAATATCTCTTGTTGAGCTAATCGGTTCTTTCATACTTACCTCTCTTTCTTTTATAATCCTAAATTAAAATCATATCGCCTATTATCTTAGCGCATATGCCATTATTATCTATTTAGTTGGTGAACTAATCTAATTTCAACACAGCTAAGAAAGCCTTTTGCGGTACTTGCACATTACCAATCTGCTTCATTCGCTTTTTACCTTTCTTCTGTTTTTCGAGAAGTTTTCGTTTACGACTAATATCTCCGCCATAACATTTTGCGGTGACATCCTTTCGCACTTGCTTTACGGTCTCACGTGCAACTATCTTTGCCCCGATTGCAGCCTGAATGGCAATATCAAACTGTTGTCGTGGTATCAAGTCTTTTAGCTTCTCGCACATTCTGCGACCAAAAGCCACAGCGTTAGCTTCATTGGTCAAAGTAGAAAGCGCATCTACCGATTCTCCGTTAAGGAGGATATCAAGCTTTGCCAGTTTGGAAGGTCTATATCCATCTAAGTGATAATCAAACGATGCATAACCTTTAGAAATGCTCTTGAGCTTATCATAGAAATCGATTACGATTTCACCTAATGGCATATTAAAGATGAGTTCCAAACGGTTACCACTTACGTAGTTTTGACTCACTAACTCACCGCGCTTGTCAAGACATAGGCGCATTATAGGACCAATAAATTGGCTAGACGTAATGATGCTTGCCTTTATATATGGTTCTTCGATATGGTCTATCATTGTTATCTCAGGCAGACCTGAAGGGTTATGCACTTCCTTAGAGCCGCCTTGCTTGTCATAAACCATATAGCTCACGTTGGGAACAGTCGTGATAACGTCCATATTAAACTCTCTATCAAGACGTTCCTGTATAATTTCCATGTGCAACAATCCCAAGAAGCCACAACGGAATCCAAAACCAAGAGCTTGTGAACTCTCTGACTGGAAGGTCAATGCTGCATCGTTAAGCTGCAATTTTTCCAACGAAGACCGCAGATTCTCATAATCATTGGGATCAATGGGGTATACACCAGCAAACACCATCGGTTTCACCTCTTGAAAACCAGCAATGGCTTTAAGGCAAGGCCGACTCACATGAGTAACCGTATCTCCGACCTTTACCTCCGTTGCAGTTTTGATACCACTTATAATGTACCCCACTTCACCAGTGGACAATTGCTTCTGAGGCATCATATCCATTTTTAGCACACCTACCTCGTCAGCAGTATATTCCATCCCAGTGTTAAAGAATTTCACCTTATCACCTTGACGTATCTTTCCATTATTAACCTTGACTAAGGTTATAATGCCTCTGAATGAATTGAAAACTGAGTCAAAGATTAAGGCTTGCAAGGGTTCATCCTCTTTACCTTGTGGTGATGGTATCTTATTCACAACAGCCTCCAGCACTTTATCAATCCCCTCGCCAGTTTTTCCAGAAGCTCGAATAATATCCTCTCTGTCACAACCCAAGAGATCAATAATCTCATCCTCCACCTCGTCGGGCATAGCGTTAGGCATATCTATCTTATTGATCACGGGAATAATTTCCAAGTCGTGATCTATTGCCATATAAAGATTACTAATGGTCTGTGCCTGCACACCTTGCGTAGCATCAACCACAAGCAATGCACCTTCGCATGCAGCTATGCTTCGCGAAACCTCATATGAAAAGTCAACATGTCCCGGAGTATCTATCAGATTAAGGAAATAGCGTTCACCATTCAGATTATATTCCATCTGAATAGCATGACTCTTGATGGTAATGCCGCGCTCTCGCTCTAGATCCATATCATCAAGCATCTGTCCCTCTGTCACCTGTATGGTCTTTGTATACTCCAACATACGGTCTGCCAAAGTACTTTTACCATGATCGATGTGGGCAATAATACAAAAATTTCTTATGTGGTCCATTTAACGTTGTATTTCTAACTGCAAATTTAACAAGAAAATCCCATATACACAACGTTGTTCCAAATAAATTTATAACACATAAAATACTTAAACCTAATAAGCACGCTTACTGTACATGCATTTTACAACACAATATCATGTACGAGATATTCATTTAGACCAAATCAGCGGTTTGACTTTTGTCCTTTCAAAAATTATCTTTGACAACATTGGATATCTAGATAAAATAAGCTACCTTTGCAATATGGTCTCATACCAAAAACAAAATCTTAGAATATTAAAGTAAGAAAGAATTAACACAAAATATGAGTAGAAAGAAGAAGGCACTGCCTTTATTAGAGAATGTGACTATTGAAGCTGTGGCAGCTGAAGGCAAATGCGTAGCTCACGATGGAGAAATGGTTATATTCGTACCATTTGTCATCCCTGGCGATGTTGTCGATTTACAAGTAAAAAAGAAGAAGAAGCACTATTGCGAAGCCACAGTGGTGAGATTCATACAGAAGAGCGCTTTGAGGTGCGAGCCCCTTTGTCCTCATTTCGGCATATGTGGCGGATGTAAATGGCAGGTTTTACCCTATGCCGAACAGCTCAAAGCCAAGCAGCAACAAGTGTACGACCAACTTTCACGCATCGGAAAAGTTGAGCTTCCGGAATTTCATCCCATCTTAGGATCTGTCAAAACAAAAGAATATCGTAACAAACTAGAGTTTGGTTGCGCAGACAAACGATGGTACACGGCTGAGGAATTAGCTGCATTACCTAAAGATGTAGGACTTACTCAGTCGGCGATAGGCTTTCACATCACTGGTGCATTTGACAAAATTTATCCTATCACGCAATGTGTATTAATGGATGACTTGCAAAACAAGATACGCAACGAGATTTATCGCTACGCCACGGAGATTGGCCTCAGTTTTTACGATGCTCGTACACAACGAGGAGTGCTCCGCAACTTGATGCTTCGCAATTCAAATACAGGCGAATGGATGCTTCTGATTCAGTTTTGCATTAAGCCATCCGATCCAGATCAGGATAGCGCAAACAATAATAATCCTTTCCAAAGCGAAGATGGCGAGAAGGCTTTTGACTTGATGCGACACGTACATGAGCAGTTCCCCGAAATATCTTCTTTGCTCTATGTTAACAATGTAAAGGGAAACGACACCATCGGTGATCTTGAGGTTCATACATATAGTGGTACATCCTTTATCTATGAAGAAATGGAAGGTTTACGCTTCAAGGTTGGACCAAAGAGCTTCTATCAGACCAATACCTTACAGGCATATCACCTATATAGTGTAGCTCGCTCATTTGCACAACTTACAGGTAACGAATTGGTATATGACCTATATACAGGAACTGGAACCATCGCCAACTTTGTAGCGCGGCAAGCCAAACAAGTGATTGGAATAGAGTATGTACCAGAAGCCATTGATGACGCGCGGGTAAACTCTGAAATCAATCATATCGACAACACCATTTTCTATGCAGGTGACATGAAGAACATTCTTACCAATGACTTCGTTAGCAAGCATGGACGTCCAGATGTAATCATCACCGACCCTCCACGTGCGGGCATGCATGAAGACGTGGTAAATGTAATCTTGAATGCAGCTCCAAAACGCATCGTTTATGTCAGTTGTAACCCTGCCACACAAGCACGCGACCTTGCTTTGTTAGATATAGATTATTGTGTTAAGGAGGTTCAACCAGTTGATATGTTTCCACACACGCCTCATGTAGAAAATGTGGTTTTGCTAGAACGTCGCAATAAATAGTAAGATATGCATACTCGAAAAGAAAAGATAGAAGCACTTGGTCGTCTGCTTGATGTACAGTATCGGCTTCGCAAAGAATGTCCATGGGATAAGAAGCAAGACTTTAATAGTCTTCGCCCTAACACTATCGAAGAAGTTTACGAACTTTGTGATGCCATCAGCAAGCAAGACAAGCACGATGTGTTAAAAGAACTAGGCGATGTCTTGGAGCACATTATATTCTATGCGATGCTAGGCGAAGAAGATGATGACTTTGATATTGCCGATGTTTGTAATCAGCAGAGTGATAAGTTAATGTTCCGCCATCCCTTTATCAATTGGAACGATTGCTCCATGCTTTCAGATGCAATGCCCCGTTGGACAGTAAGTCAAACTGATATGACAATCAATGAGAAAGGGCAAGTGGTCTACAAGGATGAATCATCTTGTCAAAGCACCAAAGATGTAAAAACAGATTCGGATGTTGAGCAGACTTGGGAACAAATCAAGCAACGTGAACGTGGTGGCAACACATCAGTGTTGAGCGGAGTACCACGTTCATTACCATCAATGATCAAATCTTACCGCATACAAGACAAGGCACGAGCAGTGGGTTTTGATTGGGAAAAGCCTGAAGACGTATGGGATAAAGTAAAGGAAGAGATCTCCGAATTCGAGACGGAGTTACGCTCAGGGGATTCTGCAACTATGACCGAGGAGTTGGGTGATTTATTATTCTCGCTCATTAATGCCTCTCGCCTTTACCATTTAAATCCGGAGAACGCACTTGAGAATGCTAACCAAAAGTTTATCCGTCGTTTCGAATATATTGAGCGACAAGCTAAAGAGATGAAACGTGACCTTTCGTCTTTTACTCTGAAAGAGATGGATCAGCTATGGGATGAGGCAAAACAAGCAGAGAAGAATAACCTTTTAAAATAACAAACAAAAATAGAACACGATGAAAAAATCATTTCTTTTATTGATGGTGGCTACTACCGTTCTCATCTTATCGGGATGTGGTGGCAAAAAGAAAAATGTCATCAAGACCGACACAAGTACAGTTTTAACACAAGATAGCGATACAACCATTTATGGAACTTTAGTAGATGGAGCCATGAATAGTATGCTCTTGGCAACTGATGATGGTGACACGTTGGAGCTGTTGCGTAACCAGGATGACACTACTGAAGTTATCTTTGGCGGATCTGTGATTGGCGATCGTTATGCTGTTATTGCATACGAGAGCTATGGTGATCGATTTATTCGTTCTGCAGTAAATCTAGAGTCACTCAAAAGTCATTGGAAAAGTTTGGACAAGGATTTCGAATTGCTCGATGGTGGAACTGTACGTCAATCTAACACTTCAGAAGGAAACGGATGGAAAAGTTGGCGTATTCTTAATGGGCATCTATTGTTAGACAAAGACACCTTTGACATTGATATGCTTAGCGCTGACTCTATGCTCTTAGAGAACAAAGATGGAATCTTTTCTTTCCAACGCGCCAAACCTGACACAAATGTAAAATAATAATAGGTGGAAACTTTTCAAGTACATATACTCGGTTGTGGCAGTGCGCTCCCAACATTAAAGCACTTTCCTTCCTGCCAAGTGGTGGACATACGCGGGAAACTGATGATGATTGACTGCGGCGAAGGGGCGCAATTGCAATTGCGCAGATGCAAGATTCATTTTTCTCGCATTACCTCAGTGTTTATCTCCCATCTCCATGGAGACCATTGTTTTGGACTCATCGGAATGATTTCCACATTTGGCATGACGGGGCGCACTGCCCCACTCCATATTTACGGGCATAAAGATCTTGGGAAGATACTGCAAGATGCGATCAATTTCTTTTGCAGTGGCCTAGAATATGAAGTGGTATTTCATCCGATTGACACCACTCGCCACGAGATAATTTACGAAGACAGAAGCCTTACCGTAGAGACCCTGCCCTTGCAACATCGTGTACCTTGTTGCGGATTCTTATTTCGCGAGAAAGCTGGCCTACCACACATCCGCCGTGATATGATCGACTTTTGCAAGATACCCCTATCACAAATCGGTAATATCAAGGCTGGTGCAGATTGGGTGATGGATGATGGTACTATCATCCCCAACCATCGCTTAGTAACCCCAGCAGATGCACCACGTAGCTACGCCTATTGTTCTGACACACGTTACCAAGAATCTTTATCACACTTAGTTGAGAATGTTGACCTCCTTTACCATGAGAGCACATACGCAGAGGATATGATCAAACATGCGAAACTTTACCATCACAGCACTGCTCGGCAAGCGGCCACCATCGCGCTTAAGGCCCATGTAGGTCAACTATTGCTAGGGCATTACTCGGCACGTTATGATAATGAACAGGTTTTGTTAGATGAAGCTAAAGAAATCTTCCCTAACACTATGCTCTCTCATGAAGGTGACACAATACCTGTAATATCAATTGCAGAACACCAAATTGCTGTGGAATAGACAAGTATAAGATGTTGATAATGCAAGCCACAGATGTGATAGAGGGCTGCGCCAGTCGTAAACGTGCTATACTCAATTAATATCAAATGCAAGTAAATCATGAATAGAGAGAAATTTACAAATACATCTATCTCCATCAAGGGCCTTTTAGGCTTGATTGAGGCCAAGGACATTGCTATTCCCGAAATTCAACGTCCGTTTGTTTGGAAGAACAGTCAGGTACGTGATTTAATAGACTCACTCTATAAGGGATATCCTACAGGTTACATCATCCTTTGGAAGAATCCTAACGTAAAGCTAAAGGATGGCACTATATCCTCGGGTAAGAAAGTAATCATTGATGGACAACAACGTATTACGGCGTTGATGACCGCCGTTGCCGCACAGAAGGTATTCAACAACGAGTTCAAAGAATGTCGTGTAAAGATTGCGTTTAATCCGTTTGGAGCCCTCGATTATGCCAACGGCAATAGCGAAGCGGAAATATTCGCAGTGCAAACGCCGGCGCACTTAAAGAGCAAACATTGGATTCCCGACATCTCAGAGATATTCAGTACGTCTTTTTGTTCGTGGACATTTATTCCGAAGTATATCGGACAGAATCCCGACATGACAGGCGAGGACTTACAGAGAGTTCTTAACACTCTAAAAGGGATTGAAGCCACACAGATGGGTGTAATAGAACTGTCGGAGAGACTCGATATAGACGTGGTGACAGACATCTTCATCCGCATTAACTCCAAAGGCTCAGCCCTTAGTCAAGGCGATTTCGTGATGTCCAAGATGGCTGCAGATGAAGTGCACAAAGGAAACACCTTGCGCAAAATAATCGATTATTTCAGCCATTTGTCAGTAGTGCCCAGTTATTACAGTTACATCAAAGAATATGATACAGAGTTTGCAGCTAGTGGTTATCTAGAAAAACTGGCGTGGCTTTCCACAGACACAGAGACGGTCTATGACCCAGCTTGTGATGACGTCATACGTGTCGCTTTTATGCACAAATTAAAGCGAGCAAAACTGGCAGAACTTGTGCAGTTGCTTACAGGGCGTGACTTTGAGACTAGAGATTTCAAAGAGGAGATTGTGGATGACACGTTCAAGCAAATGTATGAAGGCGTGCTTAACGTTATAAGTCAGCACAACTTCACGCAATTTATGATAGCCATTAAATCGGCTGGTTTCATATCTAGCAAGATGGTAACTTCAAACATGGCTCTTGATTTTGCCTACACTATACACCTATTACTCCAAAAGTCAGACGTGCCTATTGCAGAGCGGAAGCGCATCGTTCAAAAATGGTATGTGTTGTCTGCTCTTACTGGGAGATATAGTACATCTCCAGAATCTGCTTTTGCTAGGGATTTGCGCCAAATAAGCGAGCGAGGAGTGCCGACGATGCTAAAGGCAATGGAAGATGCCATCCTGTCTGAAAACTTTTGGACTGTGGCTTTACCCCAAAATCTGAACTCCACCTCAACAACTAACCCGACCTATCTTGTGTATCTAGCAGCTCAGGTTTACTTCAACGATATATCTTTGTTGTCTTCCAATATAACTGTGCGTGAGTTGATAAGTCTTGGTGGAGACGTACATCACATCTTCCCCAAGAAATACCTCATCAAGAATAACTACAGCAAAAACTTCTACAATCAAGAAGCCAACTATGCCTATCTTGACAGACCAGTAAACGAATCGATAGGTATGCGTGCACCAAAAGACTATTTCACTGCAGCATTGAAGCAGTGCGAAACTAAGCAAGCGATGTGTGGTTCCATAGTTAATGCAGATGTTCTTAAGGAGAACATTGCCGCAAACTGTATTCCCAAAGACATTTTTGGGTTGGATATCGAATCGTACCCTGAGTTCCTAGAACAACGCCGCCAGCTAATGGCACAGAAGATACGCCGCTATTATGAGAATTTATAATGAAACTATTGCTGTCCGGTAAAACTTTTTTTGAATCAAAAATGTTTTACCGGACAGCGCATTAATACTCTTTTCGGCTTTGTTGTACCTAGAACACAAGAGTAGCTAAGGCGATATGAAACTGTAATAGACTAGCAGAAACAACCATAGACCCGTTCTTTGACTGGGCTATATAGCGCTATGAGCCATTATATTTGGGTTCATCAATTTACGTGCAGGTGCGGCAAAGACATACGCATCTCCTTTTGTCGGATCTAGACTTACACTTCTCACATAACCACACATACCATTCACACCAATTCGCATATCCGTCGAGTTTTGAGACTGAACCTTACCTTACTGTAGTTTCTCGTAGAAATGGAACAATACAATGTTCGTGCTAAGCTCTGGATTTGAAGAGATTACTACCCTAGCTCGGGATAACGCACTCCCTTTGAAAGGCATCACTGCATTGCCAAACATATAGTGCGTTCCGGCATCCTTCGTTTAAGGTTGACGGATACACTAAGTTGTATTCCAAAATGAGGAATATGAAGAGATAGAAGGGAAGGTATGGCAGAGAAAAATAAATTGATTTCTGAAAGAAAATAAATTATTTCTCAG
>CAVJZR010000010.1:0-63902 GCA_963654235.1 Bacteroidaceae bacterium
GTACACCCTTAGGGATTCGAACCCTAGACCCACTGATTAAGAGTCAGTTGCTCTACCAACTGAGCTAAGGGTGCTCGTTTTTGTTTTGCGAGTGCAAAGGTACATCATTTCCATGAACCCACCAAATGTTTTTGAAGTTTTTTTCAACAAAAAGCGCTTTTTCCTATTTTTCGCACCGTTACCACCGCTTTTCACCCCCAGATCCTGGGGTAACATGGAAACAAAGGTTCGGTGCATCGGCAGCACCACAGCCGCCCCTTGCCGAGCACCACGGTGCAGGCGGCACGCACCATAAGCACCACTCACAACACCGCCCACGCTGGGCACCACCTTTTTATATAGGTTTTATTTCCGATATTCATAAGATATTACTAACTTTGTAGCAAATTTAATTATAGATATCATTAAGACAAATGACGGGCAAGAACTTCTTTAAAAATCTGTTCAGCACCTATCTTTGGGGAAACATATACGCTATCCTTTTGACGGTAGTCATACTTGGAATAGGCGTTAAGCACGCCATTGCTTACTACACCCACCATGGCGAATCAATCATCGTACCCAACGTTGTGGGCTTGAATGTAGACAAGGCTGAAGAGATTATCAACCAAGCTGGGCTCACCATGGTGGTGCAAGACACCAACTATGTGAAGACCAAACCTGCCGACTGCGTGCTCGAACAGAGTCCTAATGATGGCAAGCGCATCAAGTCGACACAGAACGTGTACGTCACCATCAACGCCGCAGAGCCGCCCGCGCTCCCGATGCCTGACCTAGCCGACAACAGTTCGTTCCGCGAGGCACGCGCCCAGCTCCTTTCCATGGGTTTCAAATATGTTGACGCGCAATACATTCCAGGCGAGAAAGACTGGGTATATGCTATCCTTGTCAACGGAAAGAAGATAGAAGCAGGTGACCGTGTGTCCACCGAAGCCAAGATTATCATCCAGGTGGGCGATGGCAACAAGCTATCCGGAGACACTAGCCAGTACATCGCACCCGAATACGAATACGAAGAAGTGGAGGAGGATGTGCCCGATCAGAACCAATACGAGATCATCGAAGTGCCCGAAAGCGAGGTGCGCCCAGATGACGAAGTGCTGGAGACGTTCGAAGAGCCCATCACCAACAACGAAGCCACCAAACCTTCAGAACCCGCTAAGATCGAAAGCGAGTAACGCCAAGGCTAATCCTATACGCATCATGAACCCACCCCTTCATATAGAACAATGACAGAATATCAAGACTGGGACGAGACATTCGACCTCGACGACCCGATACAAAACAGTAACGATGACCAACCCGCTGCGGACGGACAGCTCTATGAGCACTTCCGAGCAGAGGTGGACAAGGGCCAAGAAGCCGAGCGCATCGACAAATACCTGTCGGTGAGAATGACCAACTCTAGCCGCAACCGCATACAGAAAGCCGCCGACGCTGGAGCAATCTATGTCAACGGCCAACCCGTAAAGAGCAATTACAAGGTGCGTCCGCTCGATGTGATCACCTTGATGCTTGACAAACCCAAGCATGACAGCCGCATCCTACCCGAAGAACTGCCACTGACGGTGGTCTATGAGGACGATGACCTCATGGTGATCAACAAGCCCGCGGGCATGGTGGTGCACCCCGGAGCAGGCAACTTCCATGGTACGCTCATCCACGCCATCGCTTGGCACATGAAGGATGTGCCCTCATTTGACGCCAACAACCCCGAGGTGGGACTGGTGCATCGCATCGATAAGGACACCAGCGGACTGCTCGTCATCGCCAAGACGCCCGAAGCCAAGACCACTCTGGGCAAGCAGTTCTTCAACAAGACCACCCACCGCAGCTACACCGCACTGGTTTGGGGCAACTTTGTAGAAGACGAAGGGCGCATTGAGGGCAACATCGCACGCGACCCGAAGGACCGTCTGCGCATGACCGTGCTCCCACCCGACTCTGAGATAGGCAAACCTGCCGTGACCCATTACCGCGTCATCCAGCGCTTCGGTTACACCACGCTCATTGAGTGTATCCTCGAGACGGGCCGCACCCACCAGATCCGCGCCCACATGAAGCACATCGGGCATCCGCTCTTTGGTGATGCACGTTATGGAGGCACCGAGATCCTACGCGGACAGCGCAGCGGATCCTACCGCGCCTTTATCCAAAACTGCTTCAAGCTCTGCCCCCGTCAAGCGCTTCACGCCAAGACCTTGGGTTTCGTTCACCCTTCCACGGGTCAGCAGATGGACTTCACCAGTGACATCCCGGACGATCTCGCTGCCGTGATACGTAAGTGGGAGGTGTTCATCAACGGCACCACGCAGGACACCTTTGAGCAGTAACGCTTCATCGGTGACACGACACGGACAGCAAGAAACACCCCACACATTATTATATATAGAGCAAAAAGACTAACAACAATAGACTTATGAAAAATTTAAAGAGAACCATAGCTATCGTCTGCGGAGGCGACTCGTCAGAGCACGATGTCTCTATGCGTTCAGCACAAGGTTTGTATTCATTCTTCGACAAAGACAAATATGACGTATATATCGTTGACGTGAAAGGCATCGACTGGCACGTTGACTTCCAGAATGGCGATGTAGCCAAGATTGACAAGAACGATTTCTCATTCCTCAAAGACGGCAAACTGGTCATGTTCGACTATGCTTACATCACCATCCACGGTCAGCCAGGTGAGAACGGACCTATGCAGGGCTACTTTGACCTGATTCATCTGCCCTACTCTACATGCAGTCTGCTCATCGAAGCCATGACGTTTGACAAGTATGTGCTCAACAATTATCTGCGCGGATTTGGCATCAAGGTGGCCGATAGCATCCTTCTGCGCCGCGAAGACACCGTGAACGAGCAAGCCATCGAAGCCAAGCTGGGTATGCCTTGCTTTGTTAAGCCTGCCAATGATGGTAGCAGCTTCGGTGTGTCAAAGGTGAAAAACGCTGACCAACTGGCTCCCGCTCTGCGCGTGGCGTTCATGGAGAGCAACGAGGTGATGGTGGAAAGCTATCTCGAAGGACGCGAGTTTTCACAGGGCGTGTACAAGACACACAGTCGTAAAGTGGTGTTCCCTGCTACCGAGGTGGTAACCACCAACGAGTTTTTCGACTACGACGCCAAGTACAACGGACAGGTTGAGGAGATCACACCTGCGCCTATCTCTGACGAACTGGCACAGAAGATGTCTGAGGAGACCAGTCGTATCTACGACATCTTGCACGCCAACGGCATCATCCGCATCGATTATATCGTCACCAAGGACAAGGATGGCAACGACGTGATCAACATGTTGGAGGTCAACACCACACCAGGCATGACCCCAACGAGCTTCATCCCTCAACAGGTGAAGGCTGCCGGACTGGACATCAAGGACGTGCTCACCGAGATCATCGAGAACCAGTTCTAATCGTTCGAAGCCTTTTAATACTCCATTGATTATGGCTACAACCCCCGAAATATTTGACGACATCCGTCCCTTTGAGGCGCATGAGCTTCCTGAGGTGTACGATCGTCTCTTGAGCAACCCCGAGTTTGTGAAGGTGTTGCACTTTCTCTACCCCGACGTTCCGGTCAGCATGATAGAGAAGAAGATGCGCGCATGCAAGACGTGCTTCGAGTTTCAGCTCGCGTTCTGCTATGAGTTTATCCACAATCTGCTTGCGAAAGCTAGCACTGGATGCGACTTTGACGCCTCAGCCCTTGACACCTCACGCTGCTATACCTTCATCAGCAACCACCGTGACATCGTGCTCGACTCTGCCATACTGGACGTGTTGCTCGTTGATGCTAAGTTTCAGACCACCTGCGAGATTGCCATCGGTGACAACCTGTTGGCTAAGGACTGGATCAAGGATCTGGTACGCATCAACAAGTCGTTCATCGTCAAGCGCGGTCTGCTGCCCCGTGAGCGTCTGCAATCTAGCATCAAGCTATCCCAGTATATGCATTATGCCATCACGGAGAAGAACGACAACATCTGGATAGCACAACGCGAAGGACGTGCCAAGGACTCTGACGACCGCACGCAGAAGGGTATCATCAAGATGCTCACGCTCGGCGGAAAGGGCAATATCATCGAGAAACTCACCGAACTGCATATCGCTCCGCTGACCATCTCATACGAATATGACCCTTGCGACTATCTCAAGGCGCGTGAGATGCAGCTCAAACGTGATGTAGAAGGCTGGAAGAAGAGTGCCACTGACGACATCTTGAGCATGCAGACCGGTGTGTTAGGATTCAAGGGACGCATCCACTATCATGCCTCGGCTTGCCTGGACCAGTATCTGAAGGACCTCGACACCACGACGCTCAACAACGCGCAGATCACGGATATGCTGGTGGAGCGTCTTGATCACGACATCCATAGCCACTACCGCCTATACCCAGGCAACTACATCGCGATGGATTGGCTTGATCATACGGATCACCACGATCAATATACACCAAAGGATGAAGAGACCTTCAAGCAGTACGTCGAAGGTCAGCTGCAGAAGATTGACCTCGACAATAAGGACGAGGCATTCCTCAGAGAGCAGATCTTGACGATGTATGCCAACCCCACACGCAACTATCTCAAAGCTACCGGAAAGTAGCTATCTTATGCATCATCGGCTTTACCCATACCTGGATAAAGCCGATGATGTTTTTGTTTACCCTCATGAAACAACACAATCGCTTCTATATACGCAAGTCTGACCGTAAGGCTTTGCTCTTCTTGCTATGCTTGGCGCTGGCGCTTGTCGGTGTTCTGCTTCTCACGGGCAACGATGCCGGTGACACAGAGCTCACCACTACCGACACCACGGGCACGCAGCAGCGCGTCTACCCTTCTGCCAAATCCGCTCACCACAAGCCTCAACCTTATCTTACAGAGGATGGACGGAAAGCCGTGCTCTTCGACTTTGACCCTAACACGGCTGATAGCACCCAACTGCTCAAGCTCGGTTTGCATCCTTGGCAGGTCAGAGCCATCTATAAGTATCGTGCCAAGGGTGGCATCTATCACACGCCGCACGACTTCGGTAGGCTCTACAACATGACGCGCAAGCAGTATCAGGAGCTAGAGCCTTATATCCATATCAGTGACGACTATCTACCTGCCTCCACGCTCTTTGCTTCAAGAAGCGAGGAAGCCAAAGAGCGATATGAGCGCTATAAGGCGTCAGACACCTATGTACCTTATAAGGAATATGACCGCGACACCATCCGTTACCCCATCAAGCTGAAGCCTGGCGAGCACATCAGTCTGTCCACGGCTGACACCACGATGCTCAAGAAGGTGCCAGGCATAGGATCGGGGTGGGCAAAAGCCATCGTCAACTATCGGCAGCGGTTGGGCGGCTTCTATGCGGTGAGCCAACTGCGTGAGGTGGATGGCTTTCCGGAAGAAGCGCTCATCTACTTTGTGGTGGATCCTTCCAATATTCAAAAGCTCAATATCAATCGTCTGTCGGTCAACCAGCTGAGGAAGCATCCGTACATCAACTTCTATCAGGCGCGTGCCATACAGGATTATCGGAGGCTACATGGGAACATCACCAACATTGACCAACTGCGGTTGTTGAGCGATTTTCCACCCGACGCCATTGCTCGTCTTCGCCATTACGTCACCTACTGATCCACACGCTTGTCCTCGCCACCCTCTTGCAGGTCTATCTGCTGCAAGAAGTGGGTAAGGCTCGCGCCGCTATCAAGGTCTAGCTTCTTACGCAAGCGATAACGTGCCGTCTCGATGCTACGTGTAGAGGTGTTGAGCAGCGACGCCATCTCCTTAGATGATAGCCCCATCTTGAGATAGGCGCAGAGCTTCAGATCGTTCTTCTTCAGCAAGGGGAAGCGGGTTACCAGCTTCTGTATATAGTTGTCATAGACGATGTTAAAGTTTTCGGCAAACGTCTCCCAGTTGTCATCCTCCGTACGCGACATCTTGATATCGTGCCTTGCATCATTGACAATCTTAGAGATCTTAGCAGCCGACTCCTGCGCTTTCACGCTGCGTGAGATGGCTTCCATGTGCTCATCAAGGCCCTGTAAGAGGTCGTTCTTACGTATCAGATTGGTGGTAGAGCTTGCCAGTTCACTGGCTTTATGCTTCAGTTCGGTTTCTAGCTGCTGACTGCGCAGCTGAGCCACCTCCTTTTCCTTCTCAGCTTTCTCTATCTGTAGGCGCGCGCGTTGCTCCTTGAGCTCGCGTTCCTTACGTCGCTGGATGCGTCGCATCTTGCGTTCGGTGCGATATTGCAGCCACTTCACGATGCCTCTTATCGCAGCAGCGGTCAGCAGGATGTATAGTGCGATGGCCCACCACGTCTCATACCATGCGGGCAACACACGTATCTGGATGGATGTCTCGGTGTTCTGTCCCGTGCTGAGGTTGTGCGCCTTCACCCGGAAGGTGTATGTGCCACTATGCAGCAAGGTATATTCCTTATAGGTGGAGGTCTGCGGCTGCGACCATTCGTGCGCATATCCATCCAGCATACACTGATATTCCACGGCGTTCTCGTTGCTATATTCGGGCAAGACAAACTCGATACGGACCGAGCGCAGTGAATGGGGCACGGTTATCGTCTGCGCCGGATGCGTTGCGCCAGTGTACATATAGAGCAACGAATCGTGCTGACCCACAATGCTCCAAAGGCTCCTCACGAAGAGCTTCTTGGCTATCGACCGTGCCACATACTGGTCATTGGTCACAAAGAAACCATTGTCATAGTTGAGCAACGAATGGTGCGCATCCAGCATACTCACATGACCGAAGGAGTTTTGCAACCTACTGGTCAGATTGCCGTTGCTGATATGTTGGACGCGATAGCCTTTGCCGTCAGGGTGAGCCAGCGCCACATACCCCTTGTTGAACACCCACAGGTTGCCATTGGGCATCTCTTGGACGCGGTAGCTCTCAGATGTGGGTGGGAACAAGCGGTCCAACCATGCTGCTGCCTCTAAGCGGCGGGTACGCGCATTGTATCGTTTGAAGCCCTCAACGGTGGAGATATACACCTTACCTCGGATGAGACAGATGTTGTTGATATCCGCCATAGGGAGCTCATGACCCTTGCGATAATATTCGGACTGGGTCACATGCTTGAGATCGGAGGACAAACGGAAGTGGCGCACGCCCTCTCGCCAATAGCTCACCCATATAGATGCATCGTCGTCCACAAGGAACATGGTGGATAGCCCCGGCATCTCCTTCAGTCGATGACTGAATGTGGGCACACCATCGGTGTTCTTGAGGATGAAGAATCCGTTATAGTCGCAGCTGAGGACATACCCCGGATGATGGTGCAGAGAGACAAAGTCCCATGTGCCGATAGGTCCGTTGACCTTGACGGCTTGGTCGCCATGCACGCTGAACGTACCCATATCGGCGGCGCAGAGGAGGGTATTGTCTATCAGTCGTAGGTTCCATATCTGTCCGGTTAGCCCTTGCACCGTCGCGGGCTTGACGGAAGGAAGGGACAGATTGGCATATAAGGCTTGCTCGGTGGGCATAACATACAGTCCCTGATTGGTGCCGAGATAGAGTTGGCTGCCCATGACCTGTGCCACATAACCCGTTCCCACGTTGTTGTTGATGCCCAAGAGGTTGAGAAACGGACTATTGAGTTCCACATAAGAGATGCCGTTGTCCAGTCCGAGCCACACATTGTTGTCCATGTCTATCTTCAGTGAGAGGATGGTGTTGTTGAGCAATCCGGACATGCTGTTGGCATAGATAGCGCCCGATGCCGTACCGAGGCGTTTCACCACCAGTCCGTTCTTCACCGTTCCAAAGGCTATCACGTCACCATTGGTGGCAGCGCAGTAGACGCGAGCCGACTTGAGGAACTGACTGATATCCATCTCGTAAGCAGTGAGCTGATGTCCGTCATATAGGTAGAGGCCGTCCGTCTCCGTGACAAAGAGCATATCTTGCCCCAGCGGAAGCACCGCACAACAAGATTTGTCCTTCAATGCCTCAAAACCCGAAAGACGCTGAAGGCAGTTACCATCAAAGCGATAGACGCCTTGTAGGGTGGGTATGAGCACGTCGTTGCCTACCTTTCCAGCACGGAAGACGCGATAGGGCAGCGCAAAGGTGCGTATCTTACCATTGCGCTGATAGAGATAGAGCTGATCTTTGGATAGGAAGACGATGCCTTGGCGTATGGATAGGATGTTCCATATCTCACCTTTGGGACGTAGCTTCGGAGAGAGATGAGCGGAGAGGGAGGTGTAGCGGTTGCCCACATAATAGCCAAATTCGTCACTGCACCCCATATAGAGGCGACAGGTAGCGCGATCAAAGTAGACCGCACGAGCCACGGTGTGGTTGGGGGTGGGGAAGGTCTGCCACTGGCCGCCGTCAAAGACGAGCAAACCATTGTTGTTGGCAAAGTACATTCGGGCATCGTCGCCCTGGTCTATCGCCCAGTTTTGCGTACCGCTATGGCTCTCAAGGGTGGTGAAGTTGCGCACCAAAGGCAGTTGGGCGCTGACCAATGGGCATATAGCAGATATGATGATGATAAATAGTAGTCGGCGCATGAGTCTAGTTTTTAGCTATGATGATGATGCCAAAGGATGTCGCTTATAAGGCGGAAGCGGATGTTTGGCAATCTTATCAAGGTAAATGCAAAGATACAAATAAATTAATTTTCGATTACAAATAAATTATTTCTCTTCTGAAATTAATTTATTTTTCCTTCCCAAAGGGGCGCTTCTGGTAGATGGGAAAGGCGCTAACGGTGTGTAAGACCATAGCTTAGGGTTTGTCATAACGTTGCTATCATCTTGCCATAGCCTCGCTATCATCTTTCGCTCTGCTGGCTCTTGGTCTGCCTTGACGTTGTTCTTAGCACTAGAGGAAAGCTTGGCGCATAAAAAAAGTCTCCCGCAACATCACGTTGCAAGAGACCAAATTATTGGAAAAAACATTCTTTTCTATTCATATTTCAATAACGCGAACGTTATCGGATGAGAATGAAGAATGCAAGAGAGACTTATTCCTTATTCTTCTGAAGACTGCTCGCGCTTGTCGTTACGACGGCCACGGCCTTCATGTCCGCGCTGTCCACGAGGAGCACGGGGGCGACGCTGCTCTACGTATCCTTCTGGTTTGGGAAGGAGTACACGGTGAGAGAGCTTGTATTTACCTGTCTTAGGATCGATCTCAAGGAGCTTCACCTTGATCTTATCGCCTTCATGGATACCTGCTTCCTCTACAGTCTCGAGACGTTTCCAGTCGATCTCAGAGATGTGGAGCAATCCGTCCTTACCTGGCATGATCTCAACGAAGCAGCCGTAAGGCATCACTGAACGTACAGTACCTTCATAAACCTCACCTACCTCAGGAACGGCTACGATGGCTTTGATCTTAGCCAAGGCTGCATCGATGCTTTCCTTGTTAGGTGCGCTCACCTGTACCTTACCCACACCGTCGGTCTCGTCGATGGTGATGGTAGCGCCAGTGTCTTCCTGCATCTGCTGGATAATCTTTCCACCAGGGCCAATCACAGCACCGATAAACTCTTTAGGAATCTCCAATGCTACGATGCGTGGTACCTGAGGCTTGAGTTCCTCACGTGGCTCAGCGATGGTCTCGGTGAGCTTACCGAGGATGTGCTCACGGCCTTCCTTAGCCTGAAGCAATGCCTTCTCAAGGATCTCGAATGACAGACCGTCACACTTGATATCCATCTGAGTTGCTGTCAGACCGTCCTTGGTACCTGTGGTCTTGAAGTCCATATCTCCCAAGTGGTCCTCATCTCCGAGGATGTCAGAGAGGATAGCATATTTCTCTTCGCCTGGGTTCTTGATCAGACCCATTGCGATACCTGAAACGGGTTTCTTCATAGGTACACCGGCATCCATCAATGCCAATGTTCCGGCACATACGGTGGCCATAGATGATGAGCCGTTCGACTCAAGGATCTGGCTAACCAAGCGTACGGTGTAAGGGAAATCAGCAGGAATCTGACCCTTCAATGCACGCCATGCCAAGTGGCCGTGGCCAATCTCGCGACGGCCTACGCCGCGCTGAGCCTTTGCTTCGCCGGTACAGAATGGAGGGAAGTTGTAGTGGAGCAAGAAGCGCTGGTAGCTCTTGTCAAGCACGTCGTCCACCATCTTCTCGTCAAGCTTGGTTCCCAAGGTACATGTAGAGAGACTCTGGGTCTCACCACGGGTAAAGATGCTGCTTCCGTGAGGCATTGGCAATGGTGACACCTCGCACCAGATAGGACGAATCTCGGTGGTCTTACGACCGTCAAGACGGATGCCTTCATCAAGAACGCAACGGCGCATAGCGTCACGCATCACATCGCCGTAGTAGCGTCCAGCCTCTTCGTGCTTCTCTGCGAGCTCGTCTTCAGAGAGATCAGCGTGCGCAGCGTCGTACTTCTCTAGGAAGTCGGCAATCAGCTGGTCAAATGCGTCCTGGCGTTCATGCTTTGCCAAGGCTTTCTTAGTGATATCATATGCTGGCTGATAAAGCTCGTCCTTGATCTGCTGACGCAGGTCTTCGTCGTTCACTTCATCATCATATTCGCGCTTCTTGTCGGTTCCAAGCTCCTTGCTGAGCTCTTCCTGTAGCTCGCACATAGGTTTGATAGCCTCGTGAGCGGCTTTGAGGGCATTGATCAGATCCTGTTCTGAAACCTCATCCATCTCACCTTCTACCATCATGATGTTGTCCTTAGTAGCACCTACCATGATATCCATATCGGCTTCCTTCATCTGTTCGAAGGTAGGATCTACCACGTATTCGCCATTCACACGTGCTACGCGTACCTCGCTGATAGGACATTCGAATGGGATATCAGAGCAAGCCATTGCTGCTGAAGCTGCAAATCCAGCCAAAGCGTCGGGCTGATCTACACCATCGGCAGAGAGAAGCATCACGCTAACAAACACTTCGGTGTGGAAATCGGATGGGAACAATGGACGGAGCACGCGGTCAACGAGACGTGAAGTGAGGATCTCGTTGTCGCCAGCCTTGCCTTCGCGCTTGGTGAAACCGCCGGGGAAGCGGCCTGCTGCAGAGTATTGCTCGCGATAATCTACTTGAAGGGGCATAAAGTCGGTGCCTGGAACAGCTTCTTTGGCTGCACATACAGTAGCGAGAAGCACGGTGTTGCCCATACGCAACACGGCTGATCCGTCAGCCTGCTTTGCTACTTTTCCGGTTTCAATTGAGATGGTTCTGCCATCAGGCAATTGAACTGTCTTTGTAATTACGTTCATCTAAAAAAATAAAATCTTATTGTTTTGACCTGTACATCTAAGGGAATGGCAATCAAAATAGCACGCAACACAATGGTCGCAAGCAGTCCAGACCCGTCCTTCCCACAAATTTAAAATCATGCAAATTTACCTATTTTATTATAATTGAACAAAGAACATTGGTATTATTTAGGATTTTTTATGCGGAAAGGCTTATTGAGTATCAGTCAGGAGAGCGTGAAACGAAATAATCAATGTTTCGTTTTGTCATTCAAGTCTTTTCCATTACTTTTGCAAAACTGAATCGGAAAAACAACATTCATGATGATAAAACAATCTTTACACGCACTATCTATCAGTTGCGCCATGCTGATGATGCTGCTCTTAGTGGCTTGCAAAGGCGAACAGTTTCAGGTCTCGGGCAGCATAACTAACGCCAAAGACTCGGTATTATATTTCGAACACAATGGCTTGGATGGCTTCGCCGTTCTCGACTCGGTAAAGCTTGACGAGAAAGGCGAGTTCTCTTTCTCTGACGATAAGGTCAGCAACCCAGAGTTTTATCGCCTCCGCATTGCCGGACAGATTATCAACATCGGTATCGACTCAACTGAGGTGGTGGACGTCAAAGCCTCTTACCCACTCATGGCAACCAACTATGAGGTGAAGGGATCATACGAGAACGAGAAGATCAAAGAGCTCGCGCTCAAGCAGATACAGCTTCAGAGCAGTTGCAACCAGCTCCTAAGCCAAGGCACTGCCGACGCTGATCAGCAGATAGAAAAGCTCATCGCCGACTACAAACTGGACGTGGAGCGCAACTATATCTTCAAGGAGCCTATGAAGGGCTATGCTTACTTTGCGCTGTTCCAGTATGTCGTGATTGGCAACCAGCCCCGTATGATCTTTGATCCACGACGCGACGCGAAGGACAACAAGGTCTTTGGAGCCGTAGCAACCAGTTGGGACACATTCTATCCAGGTTCGGAACGCGGTCTGAATCTGCACAACATCACACTCAAGGGCATGCGCGACGAACGCATCGTGCAGAACAACAACCGCACCATCGAGATCGATTCGACACAGGTACAGTCGCTTGGCGTCATCCCAATCAACCTCAACGACAACAAGGGTAACACTCGCCGCCTGACCGATCTCAAGGGTAAGGTGGTGATGCTTGACTTCCATGTCTTTGCTTCTGACGCTTCTACCAAGCGCATCATGCAGCTACGCGAGCTCTATAACAAGTATCATGCACAGGGATTTGAGATCTATCAGGTGTCACTTGACCCCAACGAGCACTTCTGGAAGACCTCTACCGCCAATCTGCCATGGGTCTGCGTTTGGGATCCAGAGGGACAAAGCTCTGATCTTATCGCCAATTACAACCTGCAATCGATTCCTACCTTCTTCCTGATCGACCGCAACAACAAGCTACAAAAACGTGATGTACAGATCAGCGACCTAGATAAGGAAATCCAATCTCTGCTCCACTGATGTAGCACACCTTATTATATAAGAGATTATTCGACAGAATATAAGGTCTTATTCGATAAACAATAAAAAGCTATTCGATAGAATATAAAAGATTAGTGGGCTCTTATCAAAGGCCATTCAGCATCTGCCCACCTTTCCACGACATACCGCCAAAGGGTCACCAAAGCCCCGTTCAATCGGCCGGTAAGTAAACGTAGAAAGGTGGGCAGACTGCATTCTGATAACCATAAAAGCCCCGAAAGACGCTTAATCTATATCAAATTATTACCAAAAGACACGATTTATAGGAACATCATGTTACTTTTTGATTAAATTTTAGTACTTTTGCAGACACTCTGATAGGTATTTATCTGTTTTTACTGTGCATTAAGTAACAAGAGTTATGGGAAAAGGATTATATCAATCCGACTACGAACACGACGCGTGCGGCGTGGGAATGGTCGTGAATATTCATGGCAATAAAAGTCATCAACTGGTCGACAACGCCCTGAAAGTGCTCGAAAATATGCGGCATAGAGGTGCCGAGGGAGCCGACAACAAGACGGGCGATGGTGCAGGAATCCTATTACAGATTCCGCACGAGTTCATTCTACTACAAGGAATACCCGTTCCCGAGAAAGGGAAATACGGTACGGGGCTGGTCTTTCTACCCAAAGACCCCGTCAGACAGCAGGCCATCCTCTCCATTATGATTGAGGAGATAGAACGCGAGAACCTGCAACTGATGCATCTGCGTTCCGTTCCGACAAGTCCCGAGTGTCTTGGCGAATCGGCGTTGGCTACCGAACCGGATATCAAACAGGTCTTTGTCACGGGCGTTACCGACGATAAGGTTCCCACATTTGAGCGCATCCTCTACATCATACGTAAGCGCATAGAACGTCGCATCACCGATACCGACTTCTATATCTGCTCTCTCTCAAGCAAGAACATCATCTACAAGGGTATGTTGTCGAGCCTTCAGCTACGCCAATATTACCCCGACTTAACCAATAATTACTTCACCTCGGGGTTGGCTTTGGTGCATTCGCGCTTCTCTACCAACACTTTCCCCACTTGGTCGTTAGCTCAGCCATTCCGTTTGCTTTGCCACAACGGTGAGATCAACACCATTCGAGGCAACCGCGGATGGATGAAGGCGCGTGAAAGCGTGCTTTCTAGTGAGGCTTTGGGCGATATCAAGGACATCTCACCAATCATTCAGCCCGATATGTCCGACTCGGCGAGCCTCGACAACGTGTTCGAGTTCTTTGTCATGAGCGGACTTTCGCTTCCTCACGCCATGGCTATCATGGTGCCGGAAAGCTTCAATGACAAGAACCCCATTAGTGAAGATCTCAAAGCTTTCTATGAGTATCACTCCATCCTGATGGAGCCTTGGGATGGTCCGGCGGCTCTGTTGTTCAGCGATGGACGCTTTGCCGGTGGTATGCTTGACCGCAATGGCCTCCGACCAGCACGCTACACCATCACCAAAAACGACACAATGGTGGTAGCTTCGGAAGTGGGCGTGATGGATTTTGACCCCACTGAGATCTCAGAAAAGGGTCGACTGCAGCCAGGAAAGATTCTGCTCATCGACACGCAAGAAGGTAAGGTCTACTATGACGGGCAGATCAAGGAGCGACTAGCTACCGAACACCCCTACCGCCAATGGCTTAACACCAATCGTATACAGCTCGAGAACCTGCGATCGGGCCGAAAAGTGCGCAACGACGTGGACAATCTGCTGCGTAACGAGATTCAGTTTGGATACGGCGAGGAAGATATCAACAGCACGTTGGTGCCCATGTGTACCAAAGGACAAGAGCCCACGGCATCCATGGGTAACGATACGCCACTGGCGGTGTTGTCCAATCGGCCACAGATCTTCTTCGATTACTTCAGACAACAGTTTGCGCAAGTAACCAATCCCGCCATCGACTCGATCCGTGAGAACCTCGTCATGAGTCTGACCGAGTACATCGGACGCGTGGGAACGGGCATTCTGAATCCCAACGAGTCCAATTGTAAGATGGTACGGCTACCCCACCCCATCCTAACAAATAGTCAACTGGACATCCTCTGTAACATCCGGTACAAAGGTTTCAACACAATCAAGGTGCCAATCGTATTCGACGTCAGCAAAGGAGAGGACGGACTGCACGCCGCCTTGGACGAAATATGCCGCAAAGCGGAAGAAAGCGTCGACGAAGGGTACAACTATATCATCCTTTCCGACCGCATGGTGGACGAGCATCACGCCGCCATCCCATCCCTACTAGCCGTGAGTGCAGTGCACCATTACCTCATCAACGCGGGCAAACGTGTACAGACAGCGCTCATCGTGGAGTCGGGAGAAATCCGCGAAGTAATGCACGCAGCCTTGTTACTGGGTTACGGCGCCTCAGCGCTTTGTCCTTACATGACCTACGCTATCCTGGACCAGCTGGTTAAGCAGAAACGGGTGCAAGAAAACTATGATACGGCAGAAGCCAACTATATCAAAGCGGTCAAGAAAGGGTTGTTCAAGATCATGGCTAAGATGGGTATCTCAACCATACGATCGTACCGCGGCGCAAAGATTTTTGAGGCAGTGGGTCTCTCGGAAAGCCTGTTGAAGCACTATTTCGGCTCGAGCAGCAGTTCGATAGGTGGCATCGGGCTCAAGGAGATAGCCGCCGACGCTATCCGCCTACATAACGCCGCCTATGCCAAACAGCCTCAGCAAGCATTCCTACCTAACAATGGTCTGTTCCATTGGCGCCGCGACGGCATCAGCCACGCATGGAATCCGGAGACCATCGCGACCCTTCAGCTTGCCACACGCAAAGGCGACTATGCCTTGTTCAAGAAATATACCCAACTGGCGGACGCCAAAACGCAACCCATCTTCATCCGCGACTACCTCGATATCAAGCGCAATCCCATCAGCATAGAGGATGTTGAGCCGGTGGAAGAGATTGTGAAGCACTTCGTTACGGGCGCTATGTCGTTCGGCGCGTTATCCAAAGAGGCGCACGAAGCACTCGCCTTGGCGATGAATAAGCTCGGCGCACGATCCAATACGGGCGAAGGTGGCGAAGATAATGCCCGTTTTCATAGCACGCAGGACGGCATCTCGCTCTCAAGCAAGACCAAACAGGTGGCCAGCGGGCGCTTCGGCGTCACCACCGAGTATCTTGTCAATGCCGAAGAGATACAGATCAAGGTGGCACAAGGAGCTAAACCAGGCGAGGGCGGACAACTGCCAGGCTTCAAGGTCAACGAGGTTATCGCCAAGACGCGCCACTCCATTCCGGGCATCTCTCTCATCTCGCCACCTCCTCACCATGATATCTACTCCATTGAGGACCTCGCCCAACTGATATTCGACCTAAAGAACGTCAACCCACAAGCCGCTATCAGCGTGAAACTCGTGGCCGAAAGTGGTGTAGGAACAATCGCAGCGGGTGTTGCTAAAGCCAAAGCCGACCTCATCGTGATATCCGGTGCCGAAGGCGGAACGGGTGCAAGCCCAGCTTCTTCGATGCGTTACGCAGGTGTGTCGCCCGAGATTGGCATTGCCGAAACGCAGCAAACGCTGGTCAAGAACGGTCTTCGCGGTCAAGTGCGCCTACAAGTCGATGGTCAACTGAAGACCGGACGAGACGTTATTCTGATGGCTTTGCTCGGCGCAGAGGAGTTTGCCTTCGGTACAGCAGCACTGATTACGCTGGGTTGTGTGATGATGCGCAAGTGCAATCTCAACACTTGTCCGATGGGAGTAGCCACCCAAGACGATCGATTAAGGGCTCACTTCCGTGGCGATTACCACTATGTGATCAACTTCTTCCGCTTCCTTGCCGAAGAGGTACGCGAATACTTGGCTGCGTTGGGGTACACCCGACTGCAAGATATCATCGGTCACACCGAACTGCTGAAGCCTTGCATCCCGACGCAAGGGAAGCAATCGACCCTCGACTTCTCCCGTCTGCTACACCAAGAGCAGGGCGACACCACCCTCTATCACTCTAAAGAGCAGATTCATGATCTCTCTAACGTGCTGGATCAGCAACTGCTCCGTGGTGCAAAGAAGGCTGTGGAACAATGCGAAGAGGTCAATCTCGACTTCGCAATCAAGAACACTGACCGTGCCGTGGGTGCAATGCTATCGGGCGTTATTGCCAAGAAATATGGCGAGGAGGGTCTGCCCGAAGATACGATTAACGTCAAGTTTAAGGGTTCGGCAGGCCAAAGCTTCGGCGCATTCCTCACCAAGGGCATCGACTTTAAGCTCGAAGGAGAAGCCAACGACTACTTTGCCAAGGGACTGGCAGGCGGCCGCATCACGATTCTACCGCCGATAAGGAGCAACTTTGCAGCCGAAGACAACATCATTGCGGGCAACACCGGCCTGTACGGAGCTACTTCAGGCGAACTCTATATAAACGGTATGGTGGGTGAGCGCTTTGGCGTTCGCAACTCAGGCGCTACCGCCGTGATTGAAGGCGCGGGCGATCACTGCTGCGAATACATGACCGGCGGACGCATCGTAGTGCTCGGAGAGACAGGCCGAAACTTTGCCGCTGGTATGAGCGGAGGCGTGGCGTATGTCTGGGACAAGCATCACAACTTCGACTACTTCTGTAATATGGACATGGTGGAAATCAATCTTGTAGAGGAAAGCAGCTACCGCAAGGAGCTACACGAGCTCATCCGCCAACACTATCGGTACACGGGATCAAGACTGGCACGCACCATGCTCGATGACTGGAACCACTATGTGGGTGAGTTTATACAAGTGGTGCCAATCGAATACAAGCGCGTGCTGCAAGAGGAACAGGTGCGCAAGCTACAGCAAAAGATTGCCGATATGCAGCGCGACTATTGATTCCATCCTCTCATCAACCATCATTCAGCATCCAAACAACCTTACAAGACACAACGATTATGGGTAATCCAAAAGCATTCTTGACCATTCCACGACAAGAAGCCGGCTATAGGCCAATACACGATAGAATCCACGACTTTGGCGAAGTGGAACAAACACTCAACAGCAAAGACCGCCGCACACAGGCAAGTCGCTGCATGGACTGCGGCGTACCATTCTGCCACTGGGCTTGTCCACTCGGTAACAAACCGCCCGAGTGGAACGACGCCCTGTACAAAGGTGACTGGGAGCTGGCTTACCGACTGCTCAACGCCACCAACGACTTCCCCGAGTTTACCGGACGCATCTGTCCCGCCCTATGCGAAAAGGCTTGCGTGCTCAACCTTACCGAACATGAGCCCACCACAAACCGCGAGGACGAGGCTGCCATCACGGAGCATGCGTGGGACGAAAACTATATCACGCCCCATCTGCCCCAGCGCAATGGCAAGCGCGTAGCGGTGGTAGGCGCAGGTCCTGCGGGCTTAGTCACCGCCAATAGGCTCAACCAGAAGGGTTACACCGTGACGCTGATGGACGCTCGCGAAGACGCCGGCGGTCTGCTACGATATGGTATCCCAAACTTCAAACTGAACAAAGCGGTGATCGATCGACGCATGGCGTTATTGCGTGAGGAAGGTATCGAGACGCAGTTTAACACGGCACTGGCTCCCGCACCGCAGGCGCTGAAGGGCGAACCCACCCGCGAGATACACGAGGTGAGCATCGATGAGCTTGCCAATAGCTATGACGCAGTGGTCGTTGCCACCGGTACACCTACCGCACGCGACCTCAATGTGCCAGGCAGAGAGCTAGAAGGGGTGTACCTCGCCCTTGAGATGCTCGCTCAGCAGAACCGTCTGCTCGCTGGAGAAGAGATAAGCAAGGATCAGCGTATCAACGCCAAAGGCAAGAACGTGCTGGTCATTGGCGGTGGCGACACGGGGTCCGACTGCATCGGAACGGCGCATCGACAAGGTTGTAAGAGTGTCACCCAGATAGAGATCATGCCCAAGCCGCCCGTCGGACCCGACGATCCCAACTCGCCTTGGCCCAACTGGCCGCGCACGCTCAAGACCACTTCGTCGCACGAGGAAGGCTGCGAGCGCCGTTGGAACATCAACACCCTAGAGTTTCTCGGGAAGGATGGCAAGCTCACGGGGGTACGCGTGCAACCCATCAACTGGAAGCCAAACCCCGAAGGAGGGCGTCCGCTGATGGTCGAAGCTGGCGAACCGGAGGTGATCAAAGCCGAGATGGTGCTGCTGGCGATGGGCTTCCTACGTCCTGAACAGCCCACCTTCCCAGCCAACGTGTTTGTGGCGGGTGACGCTGCAAGCGGTGCTTCGCTGGTGGTACGCGCCATGGCAAGTGGTGTGGAGACCGCCAAGAAGGTGGACGAGTACCTCGCACGATAACCTAAGACATACCAAGAGCCGCTATCATCATGCCTCATCATGGGGCAAGGTGGTAGCGGCTCTTCGCGTATATATATAATAAGGTGGAGCGATCAGAATTCGTCGTCGTCGTCATCGAAGCCAAACAGCACCGGATCGATGAACGCATCCATCTGTCGGCGATCCTTCTTCGTAGGACGACCCGTGCCGCGCTGACGATCCACAAAGCCACTGATGCGGCTCATCTCAAGCAGCTCATACTGCTTCGGGTCCGTGACGTTCTCATAAACCTCAGGCAGAAGCTTGGCGCCCACACGTTGTTCGATGGCTTTCAGCACCCTAAACGAGTAGGTCACGGGCGGCTTACGCACACTGATAACCTCGCCCACCTTCACGTTGCGTGACGGTTTGACGTTGACACCATTGAGCGTCACACGGTTGTTCTTGCACGCATCCGAAGCCAGCGAACGTGTCTTGAAGATGCGGGCAGCCCAAAGCCACTTGTCAATGCGTGCCTCGCGCGGTCCGTCAGCTTGCGCTGAGATCGTAGCACCATGTATGTTGTTTGGCATTTACTTCTTTCCTAACTTGTTAAACTGATTCATTGTGATGTCGATACCGGCAAGGACAAAGGAGCGGATGATCTCCACGGCATGGTCAATGGCTGGTTGGAGCTGCGTCATATCCTCGGCGCTATACTTGCCCAGCACCCAATCTACCTGACCGCCACGGGGATAATCGTTGCCGATACCCATGCGCAGACGAGCATAGTTTTGTCCGATGAGCTGCTGGATATGCCCCAAGCCGTTGTGTCCGCCGTTTGATCCGTTGGCCTTCAAGCGGAAAGCGCCCAGCGGCAGAGCCACATCGTCCGATACCACAAGCAGTCGGCTCTCGTCGATGTTCTCCTTATTGAGCCAGTAACGCACCGCGTTGCCCGACAGATTCATAAAGGTGGTAGGCTTTAAGAGAATCACCTTGCGTCCCTTGATGCTCGTCTCAGCAACGTAACCATAACGCTTGTCTTCAAAACAAATATTGGACGCTTTGGCAAAAGCGTCCAATACCATGAATCCTGTATTGTGTCGGGTGTCCTGATACTCAGCACCGGGATTGCCCAAACCACAAATTAAGTATTTATCCATTACTTAGATGTGTCTTACGTGTACCCAAGTGCCTTCCCCTCATGGGCTCAGCGCTCTAAGAAGAAAGGCGCTTGGGACCTAAATTGTAGACTTTCCTTCAGACGATTACTCAGCGTCTGCAGCAGCGGCAGCGGCAGCAGCGATTGAGTTACGTGTAGCCTTCACTGAGCAAACTACTACCTCCTTAGGTGTAACGAGCTCAAGACCTTCGTAGCTCAAAGCACCTACCTTGATGCTCTTGCCAAGACCCAATGCAGTAACGTCTACATCGAGGTGCTCAGGAATCTGCTGGTAAGGAGCGCAAACGTTGATCTTACGGATAGAGAGGTTCATACGACCACCATCACGTACACCCTGTGCCAGACCTACGAGCTTAACAGGAACACCGATTGTGATAGGCTTCTGATCGTTTACCTCATAGAAGTCAACGTGCAACAACGCGTCTGTTACTGGGTGGAACTGAAGCTCCTTGAGCACTGCAGTGTGGCTCTCGCCGTCGATAATCAGATTGATTACATAGATGTGAGGAGTGTAAACCAGCTTGCGAAGCTCGTTCATAGGAGCTGCAAATGACATTGCTACTGGCAAACCGTTCTCACCCTTAGCCTCACCATAGAGGTTACATGGTACCAAACCTTCCTTACGGAGTGACTTAGAAGCTTTCTTTCCAAGGTCTGTACGCTTCTGACCTGTTACGTTAATCTCTTTCATTGGATTGTGTTACTCTAAAATTAAGATTGAATAAATGATGCCTTAATTCACCATCACACGAGATGTGCTTAGTAAAAAAGCGGTGCAAAGTTACTGCTTTCTGCCCAATTGAGCAAACATTCAGCATAGAAAGATGTACAAAGAAGCCCCAACTACGCCATTCTGTCACCCTTTCTCGCCACATTGTCACCACAGATGGGCGTTGGAACGCTTGTTGCATTATGCTTAGCGTAAACATTACAGAACATTAAACCAATAAATAGGAGATCAGAATCATGACAGATTACAGAAACAATTGGTTGCCAGAGGTATTCGGCGACTTCTTCAATACAGGCAATATGAACCGCGTCAGTGCTACCGCACCAGCCATTAACGTTCTTGAGACACCCGATGCGTATGTGGTGGAGCTAGCCGTTCCGGGTATGACGCGTGAAGATTTTGAGGTCAATATCAATGACGATGGCGACCTGCACATCAAGATGGAGCATAAGAGCGAGCCCGTAGAAAAGGCCCATTACCTACGTCGTGAGTTTGCCTATGGTCGCTATGAGCAGACCTTGGTGCTGCCTGAGGATGTAGATCACGAGAAGATTGGCGCTCGCGTAGCCGATGGCGTGCTCACCGTGACGCTTCCTAAGCTTCGCCCCAACCAGCAGAAGATCACTCGTAACATCGAGATAGGATAACTATCGATATACAATCAACCACAAAGACACTAAAGACAGAAGGTAAAAGATAATAGTTTCTCATAAGCAATTAAGTACATATAGCAGTAAGTAGGTGTTATTTCGTATTTTTATATTCCCCGAGTGCGTGAGCATTCGGGGTTTTTTATATCTTTGTAGAACCTAAGCTGCACTCGGGAAATAAGAAGCAAGCTTCCTTTCCGCTCGTTTGCATTAGCTTTGTAGAACCTAAGCTACACTCGGGAAATAAGAAGCAAGCTTCCTTTCCGCTCGTTTGCATTAGCTTTGTAAAAATAAAAAACAACATCAATACAGTTCGATTAATCCATTAGCAAGTTATGATTATCAACGTTCTGACCATCCTTGCCGGAATAGCCTTGGTGCTTTGGGGAGCCGACCGCCTCACTGATGGCGCGGTGGGTATAGCCCAACGCATGCGCATCCCGCAACTGGTGATAGGTCTCACCATCGTAGCCATGGGCACATCGATGCCCGAGTTTTGTGTCAGTCTGGTTTCGGCCATTGAGGATAAGCCCGATCTGGCTGTGGGTAACGTCGTGGGAAGCAACATCCTCAACACGCTGTTCATCGTGGGTATCACCGCCCTGGTAGCCCCGATCACCATCAGCAGGGTCACCGTCGCTAAGGATATACCCTTTGCTTTGGTAGCCTCGGCGCTGCTGATGATCCTTTGTATCAACGACTGGCTCATCACCCGCGTGGATGCCGCAGTGTTATTTGCCTTGTTTGTGGTGTTTATGGTGCTCACCATTCGGGGTGCGCTGGAGAGCCGCAGCCACGAGGAAGAGGGTCAGGAGGATGCGTCTGCCCAACCGATGAAGGTGTGGAAAGCTTGTCTATGGATTGTGGTGGGACTGGCCTGCCTTATCTTTGGCAGCGACTGGTTTGTCAAAGGAGCTACCGCCGTGGCCAAGAGCTTCAACATCTCCGATGCTGTGATAGGCTTGACCATCGTGGCTTGCGGTACGTCTCTGCCCGAGCTGGCCACCAGTGTGGTATCGGCACGCAAGGGCGACAGCGGCATCGCCATCGGCAATGTGCTGGGCAGCAACGTGTTTAATATTCTCTTTATCTTAGGAGGATGCGGACTGATCTGTCCGATGAATATCACGGGCATAACCAATATCGACCTTTCACTGCTGGTGATATCGATTATGCTCTTGTGGTTGTTCTCTTTCACCAAGTACACCATCTGCCGCTGGGAAGGTGCAGTGCTCTCACTGACCTTCGTGGGCTATATGGTATGGTTGGTGTGCGGGGGCTAGAGCTGTGCGTCCTTTGTCTTGCGGTAGCTGGCAAAGGCTTCGTCATAAGCTGCGAGCTGCTCAGCGGTCTTGCCCTTAAGGGTTGCTCGCAGACCTTTATAGTATCTCACAAGCTTCTGCTTGAGTGCGGTCTTATCTGCCTCAGTAGCCTTTCCGCCTACGAAAGGTTCATACATCTTGTCCAGATCCTTCTGCATCTGTGGCACAAGGGTAGCCAAGAACTCCAAATCGCCCGTATAGCTTGGTGTGGCTACGCTGTCCGTGGCTGCCGAGGCTTGCTTCACTGAGTCGGCATCGGCCTGGGCGGTCTGTGTCACGGTGGCTTGGGCGTCATCGCTCTGGAACGGATTGTTTTGGACAAAATAGAATCCGGCATAGCCAATACCGGCAAGAATCAACACGCATACCACGCCTACAAGGAAGCGCTTGCCGGGTAACGAAGCATGGAACGAGGTTGAAGGCGAACTGCGGCGCACCTTACGGCGATGCTCCATACCATCGAGAAACTCGTCCACGCTGCCATATCGCTGACTGCTGCTGTAATTGCAGCTGGTGCGTATCACCTCATAGTAGTCGGCATCAAGGCGGAGCTCCTTCAGCAGAACGCCCAACGAGAAGATATCCACACGCGCCGTGGGAAGCGTAGAGCCGTCCTTGACCTCGGGTGCGATAAAGCGCTGCTCAGCCTGAGGTTGTGAGAGGTTGTCCACATAGTGCTGCTTGAAAAAGAGCACACGCACATCATTGCTCTTCTTGGTCACAAAGATGGTAGCTGGACCTAGCGCCCCATGAACCAGCTTCAGCCCGTGCAGATAGCTCAAGGCCGAAGCCACTTGGCTCACCAAGCGTTTTTTCTCATCGTCGCTATGGTTCTCCTTGAGATAGTCGGTGAGGCTACGAGCATCCTCCCACGCCACGGTGAGCACGGGATGGCCTTGCGCATCATCCTTCAAGGCAAGGCTCTTGAGAACAAACGGGCTATCAAACGTCTCGCTCTGCTTGAAGGTTCGTTCAAGCGTCTTGCGATAAACGGGTTTACCTACATATGGTTCACGGATCGAAATCTGCAACACTGGCTTACCACCTTCTACCGCAGTGGCAAGGCGAAACACACCGCCTTTGTTTATTTCTTTGTTCTCATTCATACTCTTACTCGTATCCTATTTTACCCCAAAAGATGCTTTGGGCTGTATATATATGTCAGAATAATTTACATCGTAGCAATGCATAACATGTAGGATTGCTTCGGATTTACATTATTTCTTGCAAAGTTAAACATTAATATCGCTTTTGCAAAGAATTAGCTTTGCTTTTTTAGAAATTCACCTTCTTAGCTGATACGTTCCCTTAACGGCCCTTTTATCTATCGATACAGGTGCTTTGACCATGTCGGGAAGCCTTTGGCGGAATCAGAATCAATTTATTTTTCCGAAACTTTTAATTTATTTTTCTGTGAAAATCAATTTATTTTTCACTCCCAAAGAGGCTTTCTCACCTTACGAGAAAGCCTTTATAACCATGAAAGCCCCGCCATCTTAGCAGACAGCGGGGCTTCTCTGAATATATAAAATGATAGGTAAGTGATTGTCGGACGTTACTCGACGGTGAACGTTGCGTGCAAGGGCAACTGATCAGATGCCGTTCCCACATAGGCGGTGAAGCTGCCGGGGGTGTACTTCCAACCATGCGCCGTGGTGTCCCAGTAGCATAGGGCGCGACGATTGATGGTCAGCGGTACAAGCTTCGACTCACCGGGCTGAAGCTGAACCTTAGCAAACGCCTTGAGTTCCTTCGTGGGGCGGTCGATGGTAGAGGCGCCATCGTGCAGATAGAGCTGCACCACCTCTGCGCCAGCAACCTTGCCAGTGTTGGTGACACGAACGGTAAAGGTCAGCGTGCTGTCCGTGGCTGCCATGCGAGGGCTTTCAGCTTTCAGGTCGTTTAGGCGGAAGGTGGTGTAGCTCAGACCATGTCCGAAGGCGAACAACGGGCGCACCTTCTGCTTATCCACCCAGCGATAACCCACATAGAGGCCTTCTTTATATTCCTCATCGATCACCTTATGATCGGCACGCCATACGCCGGGGTAGGCATTGAGAGCGTGTGCTGCTACATCTTCGAGGCGCACGGGCCAGGTGAAAGGAAGCTTTCCGGACGGATTGACCTTACCCGTGAGCACATCGGCAAGGGCGTTGCCTGCCTCAGAACCGATAAACCAGCCCTGAACGATGGCTCCAACGCGGGCGTTCCAAGGCATAGCCACAGCGTTGCCGGAGATGTTCACGTACACCACATGGCGATTGGCCTTGGCCAAAGCTTCTATCAAGGCATCCTGATCGTAAGGCAAGCCATACTGTTTGCGGTCATGTCCCTCGCAGTCTTGGTAGTCGCTCTTGTTCAGTCCACCAAAGATGATGACATAGTCGGCATCCTTTGCCTTGGCCACAGCGTCGGCAATGAGTTGTGAAGCCGAACGACTTTCAGAGAGATCTTGGCCCGTGGTGACTCCGTTATAGTTGCCAGTGACATCGCCTACATATCCGCGCTCATAGTCGATGGTGATGTTGTGCGGTGCAAGGGCGGCACGCAAGCCATCCAGTGGTGACACTTCGCGTTGCACCTTGAGTGATGACGAGCCACCACCCACGGTCATCATCTTCACTGCGTTCTCACCCACCACCAGGATGCGACGGGTCTTGCTGAGATCGATCGGGAGCGTCTGACGGTCGTTCTTGAGCAGCACGATACCTTCATCGGCTATCTTTCGGGCTGCGTCATAATGGCTCTCAGAGCAGAGGAAGCCTTGGGCGCGGTTGGGATTCATCGTGGTGCGATAGTAAAGGCGTAGGATGCGGCGCACCTTATCATTGAGTTCGGCTTCCGTGTAGCGTCCTTCCTTGATGCCTTGCTTATACGCACTGGCCAGGTAATAGCTCTCGTAGGCATTGGATGCGCCTGTGTGCAGACCGTCGGTCCATGTGCCAAACTCCATATCCAAGCCGTTACGTACTGACTGGTCGGTATCGTGTGTGCCACCCCAGTCGCTCACCACCACGCCATCAAACTGCCATTCGCCTTTCAGGATGTCGTTGAGCAGGTACTGATTGTGGCAGTTGTGCTGATCACGATAGAGGTTGTAACCACCCATCATGCCCCAGGTGTGACCCTGCTTGACGGCTGCTTCGAAGGCGGGGAGATACAGTTCGTAGAGCGTACGTTCGTCTACGATGACATTAGATTGGAACCGATACTCCTCATCATTGTTGAGAGCAAAGTGCTTCACACATGCTGACACGCCCTTGCTCTGCAGCCCCTGGATATAAGGCACCACCATCTGGGATGACAGATAAGGGTCTTCACCCATATATTCGAAGTTGCGTCCGTTGAGCGGAGTGCGGTATATGTTCACGCCGGGACCCAGGATCATGTCCTTGCCACGATAGCGTGCTTCCTCGCCGAGGCTCTGTCCGTAGAGCATACTAAGCGATGGATCGAACGAAGCGGCCAGACAGGTGAGCGCGGGGAACGCGATGCAGGAGTCGTTGGTTTGCCCTGCCTGCTCCCACTCGTCCCAAAGCACATCGGGACGCACACCATGAGGGCCGTCATCGGTCCAGAAGTCGGGGAAGCCAAGGCGCGGAATGCCGGCTGAGGAGAACTTGCTCTGCGCATGGAGGATGCGTATCTTCTCATCAAGGGTCATGCGTGAGAGGGCATCATCGATGCGTTGCTCCACCGGAAGGGTGGCGTCGAGATAGGCAGGAGTGTGGGTTTGGGCGTGCATCGTGCCGACGGAGAGCGTCAGAAGGAGCGCAAACCCAATCTTACGAAGTGAATGTGTACTGCTGAGTGTTACCATAATATTGCTAAAAGATTCTATTTATATGCTTCTTTATCGACCCTTATAGGCATCCATCATGAATAGAATGTCTTAGAGAAGGTGCTACGGAAGAGGTTATTTCTTTTGGAAGATGCGCACATAATCGACACTCATCGTCACGGGTAGCGCCGTGGGGTCTACGCCGTTGTAGCCGCCCCAGTCGCCACCCCAAGCCAGATTGAGGATGGGATAGAACGGAACGTCAAACGGCCATTGGGCTTTGCCCGTGTGATCGTTGGTGTAACGGAGCTTCTCCACGCCGTCAACGAGGAACGCAATGTATTCGGGTGTCCACTCACAGGCATAGACATGATAGTCGGTCTCTGCCGTTGGGAGGAACATTGAATAGTGTTCGATGGCGGTGTTGGTATTGTTATACTTGGTACAATGGATGGTGGAACTCACCTGATTGGCATCGACGCCCACCTCTTCCATGATATCTATCTCGCCACAACCAGGCCAGGGATTGGCCGAATAGTCGTTATTGGCAGGCATCATCCACCATGCGGGCCATGTGCCTTTGCCCTGTGGGAGCTTGATAGAGGCTTCAAAGTAACCATAGGTCCACCCTTCGGTCTCCTTGGCGTAGATGCGTCCAGAGTAGACGTGGCCTTCAGCGTCTTGGTAGCAATGGATGTTGAGTTTGCCATCCTTGAGATACACCACCTTATCATTGCGCACATACTCTTGCAGTTCGTTGTTTACCCAACCGGGTTTGGCCACCTGATAGGTCCAGTCGGAGCCGAGCGTGGTGCCATCAAACTCATCATTCCACACCAGCTCATAGCCCTCAGGCATGGTCATCTCAGCAGTGGGGCGTCCCGATTGCTGCACGCTGATGTTGCTGCGAGCGCTTCCGCTCTTGACCACAACGTTGCCGGTGCGGGCTTCGCTACCTGTGTTGGCAGCCACCTTAAGGGTGATGGTACCAGTGGTAGAGCCGGTATTGGCATTGGAAACGGTGACCCAACTGCTCTCGCTATACGCAGTCCACTCGCCACGTGTGGCATTGACGGTCACCTGGTAGTCGCCTCCAGCATCACTGGCTTGCACCTCAGAGGAGCTCAACGAGAGTTTATCACTGGCGGTGGGCGTCGTGATGGTGTTGTCATTGCTATGTCCGCAAGCCGAGAAAGAGACAACAGAGAGTAATGAGAAAAGGATGATTCGGATTGTTTTCATTCGATAAGACATATTCGTTGATTGTCGGTGACAGTGCACCGGATACATAGGTAGAAAGTGAAATGCGGTCAGGAGAGCCGGTTTCGGTATGCGAGCATCTCCCAACCGCAGTATTATTATAAACTAACTAACCTACATCATCATTGTCTATTTAGGATTATGCTTCTGTATAATGATGTCGCTCACCTTGGTAACAAGGCCTGCAGGACATCCACCGAGGTCGATGATAAACTTTACCTTCGTAGCGGTGGCATCCACTTCCTTACCATCTTGAGTGACCATCGGGAATCGCTTGGCGTAGCGCAAGAGGTTATCGCCTCGCTTGAGGGACACTGGGTAAGCGTAGATGAGCGCTGCCTGGTCGTCATCGGCGCATACCTTGATGGTCGCAGTTTCCATTGCTTCGCTCACATTGACCTTCACGCTGAAGTCGTAAGCCTGTCCTGCCTGCAAATCGATCTGCTGCTCAGGATGGATAGAGCATTGGCCTTGCCACTGTGCGGCTGTTGCGGCATTGGCGGTGATGGTATATACGCCATCAGCATAGCTAAAACCAGGGTCGGCTATCTGTGCCCAGCCAGCGTCAGCCCACCAGAACTGCATCGTGCCGCAGCTGTTAAGAGGTGCTGCGAGGTTGAGATCTGAGTTGACATCGCACCAGTTTACGTTGTCAGGATCAAAGTCGGTAGAAGGCTCGGGGTCATCGCCATTGATCAGAGAGAAGTGCCAGCAGATGCTGGAGAGGTCGAGCACCAACTCAGCATACTTGTCATCGATAGACAGGATGCGCAAGGTGTAGTCGCCATTGAGCATCTCCTCTGATGCCATATAGGGGAAGAGGGTCTTGGCGGGAAGCGTAATGGTCTCTACGCCAGTAGCGTCGTCATAGCCTAAAGCGTACTGCGCCTCGTCCTTCGTACCAAACTGACCTACCACTGCTGTGCTGTAGTCTTCGCTCTTGCTTACGCCCAGTGAGGTGATACCGGTGTTACAGAAGGTCAAGCCGTCCTCACCGGCACTGTACTTATAGGTGTTATCGGCTGAGAAAGTGATGCGATCGTCATAGATGCCTTGTCCTTCTTTATCGTTAGGAGAGGCTGACCACCATCCCGTACCATCCGATCCAGGTTCACCACAACCCATGTGGCCTTTCTTGGCGCTATAGATTCGCCATTCCTTAGAGCCGCCATTGGTGAGATACTTGATGGTCTTGGAGAAGTCGTAACGGGTGTTGTCCACGGTGAAAGTGCCTTCCACCTCACCATCACTGATACCGTTGCGGTTGCCAACCTTTAGCTTATAGGTGTAAGTACCTTTGAAGACGTAGTACTTCTGGTATCCGTTGACAGTGGTTTTGACGGCTGGCGAACCGTCAATCTCCCAGATTGGGTACATGCCAGCGTTGTTAAGGGTGAACGTAACGATGTTAGTTTCCTGGTCAACGGTCACGCTATAGTCGGCATCGGCAATGGAAGGAGCACCATTGGGGTCAGCTCCAGCAAACTCGTCGGGCGAGCATGCCACCAGCGCTAAGGCGGTGGCGATGGCCAAACAGAATGATTTGAATATCTTGTTCATAATAAGAAATCTTAATTAATAGTTGTTTTGAACGAGGTTAGCGTCTGCGCTGATTTCGCTTTGAGGTATGGGCAGATACTTCTTGCTTTCGCTCCAGGTAGCTGTGCGATAACCTTCTGCATCGGGAACGAGGGTAGAAGCGGCTTTGCCAGAGCGTACCAGATCCCAGTAGCGCTTACCTTCGCCCACGAATTCGAGGTGACGTTCGTTGAGCACATCGTCTATGCTGAGAGACGAGAGGTCACTCAAGCCAGCACGGGCACGTACCTTGTTGACATAATTGCGTGCGGTAGCTTGGTCTCCGTTGGTACGAAGGAGAAGCTCAGCGGCATTGAGCAAGGTCTCAGAGAAGCGATAAACGCGGTAGTTATTGTTAAAGTTGAGGTCGGCATCCCAGCCCGCATCCTTCACGTTCTCGGTCAGAGGGAGATACTTATTGAGGAAGAATCCAGTGTGTTGCCATGCCGCTGTGTAGGTGATACCATTCTCCTCAGCCACCTTGTCAGCGTTGAAGCAAGTGGCATCGCGGCGTGTATCGTTGTCAGCATACATGTCGTAGCACTCTTGGCGCACGGGTCCGAAGCTCCAACCATTGTCTACGCCTGCCACGCCAGAGGTCCATCCGCGTGGGCCCAGCAGTCGGGGGAGGACCGTTCCACCCACCGCGAGAGGTGTAGACCAACCGCGTGCGTGGTTAGCATCGTCATAGTTGACCTCGAAGATGCTCTCTGCGCACCATTCGCCCGACTCCTTCCACACATCCTCAAAGCTGGGATTGAGGGCATAGTTGCCGCTATTGATGATGTCGTTCATATATTCAAGCGCCTTGGCATAACGTGTTTGGTCGTTCTGATACATCACCATCTCAGCATAAATCATGTACGCAAACGCCTTGGTGACGCGTCCCTCGTTGCCAGCAGAAGCCTTCATAGGAAGCTGAGCACCATATTGTGCGAGCGTTTCCTCAAGGTCTGTGATGACGTTGGTGTACACCTCATCAGCAGAAAGTTGCGGTGCCTTATAGTCGCCGGATAGGTTCGTGGTGTAATAAGGTATGTTACCCCAAAACTTCCATAGGTTCATGTAATAGTAAGCACGCAACACTCGTGCCTGACCGCGGTAGCTATTGGCATTGTCTTCGGTGATATCCACACCGTCAATCTGCATCGCAGTCTCCAGATAAGCTAACACATCGTTGCATCGTTTCACCCCGCTGTACTCGTCAGTCCATAGCGCAGAGAGCGTGTGATCGGCGTCAGCGTTGTAGTTTTCCATCAGTTGCCACTCGAGCATGTCGCTTGCTGTGGCGCCACCGGGGTAGATATCGTCAGCCATAATGTCGCTGCAGAGGTTGAGCGGCGAGTAGCTTCCGTTGCCCCAATCGGGCCAGTGAAGCGGATCATAAGCTGCTACGAGAGCCTCTTGGATATGTGCGTCGGTGGTATAATATTCGTCAACGGGATCTGCCGTAGGTGGGTTGACCTCCAAGAAATCCTTGCTACATCCTGTCAGTCCGGCGATAGAGAGGGCGAGGATGGCTGTTGTCAATATATTCTTTGTTTTCATTGTCGTATAGGTTGATAGTTGTTAGAATGTTAGATTGAATCCCACAGTCCATGTGCGAGCTTGTGGATACACACCGTAATCGACGCCGAGGGAGGTGCCGCCCGATGCTATTTCGGGATCAAATCCGTGGTAACGTGTCCAGGTGAAGAGGTTCTCAGCCATGACATAGAAGCGGAGACGCTCTACGAAGAAACGTTTGGTGAGTTGCTGGGGCAGTGTGTAGCCGAGAGAGATGTTCTTCAGGCGGAGGTAAGAGCCGTCAAAGATATACAGGTCAGAGCTCTGCCAGTTGTTAGCATCACCATTGAAGAGGCGAGGCACTCTGTTTGACGTGCCAGGACCGGTCCAGCGGCTGAGCATCCAAGAAGGATAGTTGCTTGAAGCGATATCCGTACGGTGGGTAGCATCAAAGACATCAACGTCAGCTACGCCCTGCCAGAACATGTTAAAGTCGAATCCGCGCCATTCAGCATTGACGTTAAGGCCGAAGGTCCACTTAGGTGTGCCGTTACCGATGTCGGTCTTATCGTTGGCATCGATGACGCCGTCACCGTTAAGATCCACAAAGCGCACGTCGCCAGGTTGGGCGTTTGGCTGAATGATAGTGCCGTCAGCGGTGGTATAAGCGCGTACCTCGTCCATCGTTTGGAAGATGCCGGCTGTCTTATATCCATAGAAGAAGGGGAAAGGATGGCCATTCTCGGCGCGTGTGATGGTACCTACGCCTTGGAAAGAGTCGAGGTCTGCGTAGCCCGTCTCGTTGCCATACTGGATCAATTCGTTGTGTAGATAAGAGGCATTGCCCTTTACTTGGAACTTAGCATCGGCTATACGGAACTTGTATCCGAGCTCAAACTCCACGCCTGAGTTCTCCATATCGCCCACGTTACCAAGCGGTTTCGACTCGCCCACGTACGAAGGGATGTTCATTGTCATCAACATGCCATTGGTGCGCTTCTTAAAGTAATCCACCGTAAAGGTGAGAGCGCTCTGGAAGAAGCCAAAGTCGAGACCGATGTCGGTCTGCTCGCTCTCCTCCCACTTGAGGTCGGGGTTAGCCAATCCGTTTGCTTTCGAACCGAGGGTGAGGCTGACGGGGTTGCCAAAGTAGTAGTTGTTGCCACTCTCTGTGTTCACCGTGTACCGGAAATCACCGATCTGGTCGTTACCATTCTTACCCCAACTGAGACGTAGCTTTAGGTTGCTCAGATAGTCGCGGGTGTTCTCCATGAAGGCTTCGTTCATCACGTTCCAACCCAAAGACACGGATGGGAAGGTACCATACTTATTGTTAGAACCGAAGCGAGAGGAACCGTCACGACGGATGGTGACCTGTGCCATGTAACGCTCATCATAGTCGTAGCTTGCACGAGCGAAGAGAGAGGACATGCGGTAAGGGTTGTAGGGATAGCCGGTAACCGTGTGATCCACTGAAGCACCAGTGACCTTGTATCCTGCTGGGGTATAGTTGCCGTCGGCATCCTTGGTGTAAAGCTGCACGGTATTGTCATAAGTGAGACGATAATCGCCGTTAGCGTAGGTCACTGAAGGCTTGCTTGAGTTGACCAGATACTTGCGCGAACCAGTCACCTCATATCCTCCGTAAGACAAAGCACTCTGTCCGAGGACGATGTTGAAGTGGTGCTTGCCCAACGTCTTGTCATAAGAGAGGGTGTTCTCAAGCTGCCAAGTGATGCAGCGAGCTTCGTCAAAGGAAGCGCTGGTGGACGATGCGTTGTTGTTACCACTATTATAATAGGTGGCAGCGGTATAGCCCTCTGATCCCCAGAATGACATATCTGCCATATAAGAGAAGTGATACTTGAGCGTATCCCAGATGTTTAGGTCAGCAGAGAAGTTGCCCGTAAAGTGGTGAGACCATCCGGGTGAGGCGGGACGGAGCAGAATTCCGAGTGGATTGTTCATCTCGTTGAAAGCCGTACCAGGTATCATCACCACGCGTCCCTGTGCGTCGGTCACGTTATCGTAGTTGCGCATCACACCTTCTGAGGACGTTGAGTAATCGGTATAATAGTATTTGTTATGCTGATCGATGGCTGCCTGACCTGTCACATAAGTGGGAAGGATAGGTGAAAGAGCCAAAGCTGATCCGAGCACCGAGCCCCATGTAGAGTTGACATCGATGCTGGTGCTACGTACACGAGCATAAGCGAGGTTGGTACTGATATCCAGCTTGTTAAGCCAAGTGCGTTCCTTGGTAGCGTCAAAGAGGTTATAGTTGGTGTTGCTACGCAAGGTGAGGCGGTCATAGTTGCTGTGTCCATAGTTTCCACCTACGATACCTTCCTGGTCATAATAGCCCATGGAGAGATAATACTTGAGGCGGTCATTGCCACCTGCGATAGAAACGTCATGGTTCATCACAGGCGCGTTGTCATTGAACACCTCGTCTTGCCAGTCGGTACCGGTTGTGACCTTGTTGCCATTGATATCCACGAGGTTGTAAGGATCGGCATACAAGGGTGCCTGACCACTGTTTACATACTGCTCATTCTGCAAGATGGCATAGTCGGTAGCACTGAGCACGTCACGTTTGCGCCACTTGTTCTGCCAGCCATAGGAGAAGTTGTAGTTTACCTTCACCTTTCCTGCACTACCTTTCTTTGTTGTCACGAGGATCACACCGTTGGCAGCACGTGCTCCGTAGATTGCTCCTGAAGCCGCATCCTTCAGTACCTCGATGCTCTCGATGTCGTTAGGGTTGAGCATATCGATGCCTGATGACCCTTCATAAGGGATGCCGTCGATGATGTAGAGTGGGTCCGAGTTGTTGATTGTACCCGTACCACGCACGCGGATACGTGCAGCAGCACCTGGCTGACCCGAGTTGGAGGTGACGTTCACACCTGCAGCGAGACCTTTCAGCGCGTTATCCACACGCACGGGGGCTTTGCCTGAGAGGTCGTCAGCATCCACCTTGGCGATGGAGGCGGTCACCACGCTCTTCTTCTGCACACCATAACCGATGACGATGACGTCATTGAGCATCTGTGCATCTTCTTTGAGGACGATGCGCATGGACGAGGTGGCTTTCAGCTCTTGGCTGTTATAGCCTACATAAGATACGGTAACGGTGGCTCCGGGAGCCGTTTTCAGAGAGAAGCGGCCATCAAGATCGGTGGCTGTACCATTCTGTGTACCTTTCTCAAGGATAGTTGCTCCAATGATAGGTTCGCCGTTCACGTCAATCACCACACCCGCGCAGTCTTGCTTTTGGGCATAGATCATCGATGTAACAAGCAACATCATGAGCAACATTACATGTCGTAAATGTGTCATAAATTTAGGTTTTTGTTAATGATGTTAGGTTCTTCTGGTCGCAAAAGTATGTAAAAAGAATGCTAACTGCAAGAAAATCACCTCACTAAAAACTCACTTTTATTTTTCACCAAAACCCTTTCACTGCTGATTATCAATGGTTTAGAAATTAATAAAAATTATTTTTCCACACTTTCATCGAATCATTTGGCAGATACACTTGCTTCTTTGAGGTGATGAAACGATTTCGGCGACGGTCCCTTCATGAAGATGCCAGCAAGCGTTTTTAGCTTCTTTTCGGGCTTACGTCGTAACGAGAGCCAAGCGTCGATGGTGCCACCAGAATGTGAGAAGAGACGTATGTGAATATGAAAAAGGGCGTAGAGGGATATATAAACAGCCTCTTTAGCTCGTCGCGGCTATGGTTTGACCTGCTGGTCGATACCGAATGACAATGCTGAAGAGGCTGTTTGGGAACGAAAAATAAATTATTTTTTGATGAAGATTAATTTATTTTTCCTGGAAAATCAATTTATTTTTTGATGCAAGAGAGGCTATTTAGGTAGATAAAAGGGCAGTTATTGACTGATGAGAGAACCATTATTGATTAACAAAACAGGCTCTATTGATGGATAAGAAGAGTTCTGTTGATAGCGGAAAGCCTTGGTTTGGGACACGAGGGAGTGCCCATAGCAAGAAAAGCCCTACTTAGTGGGTGCGGTGTCCCACCGCACAATAGCCGCAAAAGATCTAAAGAGGACGGTGAATGAAGCCACGCTGCGTCAATCACAACGCACCCCATAGAACGCAAAAATCCCTTCATGCGACAATGATCGTCACACAAAGGGATTTCTTATTTAGCTTAGATGGAGCTTAATCGGTGCTCCAACCAGAGATAGAATTTACTTTACCATCTCCTTATAGGTCCTACCATCGCTCATCTTCACGATGTTCAAGCCCTTCTGAGGAGCGTTGATCAGCTGACCTGCTGCGTTGTAACGAGCTACAACCACGGTGTTAGCGTCGGTCTTCACACCCTTGACGCCAGCAAGATCCTTGTAAGGAGTACCGATAACGTTTTCTACCTTGTTGTCATAAACGTTCTTAGCGTTGCGGTGGTCGAGCAGAGCTACGAAGTAGAGACGGCTCTTCACCCAGCTTGAGTTGAGCGCTACGGTGAACGTCTTGGTGAAGGTATTGTCGTCATTCCATTCCACTTCGTCACCGAAGTTGCCTACGGCGTTAGAGTAACGAATCACGTGCATCTGATAGTAAGTGCCTGATGCACCGCTCTGTGAACGTGCCTTGATGCTATCCTCGGTGAGGTAAAGGGTCAAGAAGGTGTTCTCCTTGTCGATACCACCATTGTTTACACCAGCTACAACCACTGTTGCCTCTGTGCCTTCTTCGTTAGGAGTAACGTTGATATAGAGCTTAGCGTTAGCTGTCTGGTCAGTTTCTTCCTTGCAGTGCTTGGTAATCTCGGTTGCGCTAGAAGGTACAGTGTAGCAACCTGTGGTAGCGCTTGTGTTGTAATCGCTATGATATGAACGGTTGAAGGTCACTGCAGGAGCAAATGAAGAAGAACCATTCACGTCGAAGAGGTACAACAATGGACCATCCCAACCTGTACCAGGTTTAACTTGTCCGTATGAATCGATGTCGCCATTAGACAACCAGTCAGAGTAGTAACCAGCGTGGTGGCATACAGCATAGACGCGGCTACGGTCTGCAGTCTTCAGTGAGGTGTGGAGATAACCAGCTACACGTGGGCAGTTACCACACTTCTCTGTGGTGAGCTCCTCAACGAGGACGTTACGAGCATACACCTCTGTTACAACAGAGAGGGTTCCTTCGCACACCTTATCTTCTGCAGCGTTAGCTTGTCCGTTCACTTTGGTGATCTCTACCTTCACGTTCTTCTGACCCAACTCGTTGCCAGCAGCTACCTTAGTGTAGAATGTTCCATAAGCGCCTACAGCTACTGCATCGCTGAGGTCCACGTGCTGTTCTTCACCAGCTACGCCGTCAACAGTCACAACGTAGTCGAGGCTGCTCACAGCTTCCTTACTGAAGTTGTAGAACTCCACTGGTACGCTCACTACATCGCCCAATGAACAAGTAACCTGGCTGAAATCGCTTGGTGTGACGCTGTAATCAGCGAAGTTGCCTTCTACGATTGCCTGGATACTAATGTTGCCATAGCTGTTACCGAAGCTATACCAGCCTTCGCCACTACCACCATATGAGGAAGAGATGTTGGCGTAAATATAAAGGTTCTGATACTCGCCTTCTTCTACAAGAGACAATGGATAGCAATCATCGGTGTAGTAACTACCGCTCTTAGTAGCCTTCTGCTTGAAGTCGAAACCGATGAAGAGGTCGCGAGAAGCATCGTCAGTGATCTCATAAGGAGTATCGAGGGTCACTGTGTTCCAGTCAGCTACCGTGCTGCTGGTGGTCTTAGACACAACGTCTGATCCGATACCATCATTGGTAATAGGAGTGATGAACACGCGTGAGTCGCCCACTGCAGCGCAAAGACCGAAACGGATAGCCACGATCTTGTTACCTGCGAAAGGCTTCAACATATCGTTTGTGATGTAAGAAGCAGCCTTACAGTTGTCGTTTGCACCATAACTTGGGATACCAAGACCATACTCTGCGAGGTTGTCAGTGGTGTAGTTACCCAACAGGCGCTGGTTAGCGCTGAGCTTTGCGGTTCTCAATGCTGAGAGCGAAACGACGCGCTGACTTACTTGTGTGTTCTTTTGCGCACTCACTCCTTGTGCTTTGAGCACGGTTGTCTGAGCATTAAGGCTTACTGAAAGAGCCAATGCTGACAAGGAAAGTAACAGTTTTCTCATAATAAATTTTTGTCTATAGAATTACTTGAATACTAATATAGCCTTATTTTACCACTTGTTTGATGGTCTTGCCATTAGCAAGCTTCACGATGTTCAAACCCTTCACAGGAGCTGAAATCTGCTGTCCATCTGCAGTGTAACGACCTACCTCGGCGGTGTTATCAGTCTTGTTGACATCCTTAATGCCTGCAGGATCAGAATAAACGAGGTCGATATAGATGTAAGAAGAAGCCGATCCTACGTTCACAGTACACTTGCTTAGAATATGTCCGTAGCTTCCTGTCTGTGGAAACACGTCATATTCCACTTTCACATCGTTCACTGGCAGACCTGAATAGTCGGTAAATGTAAATGGTTTCTCGATCTGATAGCCAGAGATTGGCACACAAGTACCACCCAAGCAGAGCGATGGATAAGCGCCAATGGTATTCTCCAGAATCTCCATTGTAGCTGATGCTTCCTCTGTGAAGTCGTCATCGTCCTCTTGATGAATCACCAACAAGTAGGGGTTATCATTTGGATTGGTATTTATAGACACTGTTCCCCAGTCGTCTTCTACACCTTGGAATGTGGCAGTAGCACCATCTTGGAGCGTCTGACCATCCAAGCGGAATTCTACTTTCTGTGCGTTGGCAGCCAAAGAGAGCACCAATGCGGGCAGCAAAAGGAATAATTTCTTCATGATGTTATTTGGTATTGTTGTTTAATTACTTTAGATTCACACTATAATCTTATTCTTCCGTATCATACACAGGGATTACCGCAGCCTTCTCTACTTGCACCACACCATTGTCATCATAGACGAAAGCAACGATGGAAGTGTGTTCGGGCACCCACTTCTCGTCCAAGGTGTAGGTGAAATCTTGGCTCTTCACCTCTGCCTCATTTACCGTGACGTCGGTTCCCCAGTCGCCATTGACAGCGGCGCGTAGCACATGATTGTGTACGTAATCCTTAGATGTGCTTCCGTCGGGCATCATCTGCATAGCTACGATGCTATCTTCCACCACCCAAAGCTGGAGCTTACCGGTGGTAGTACCAGTGGTTCCTTGGGTTTGTACATGGATGGTGACTTGGCGAGAAGCTTCATCATACTGGTTATAAACGTAGAGGATGAGTGGTGCTTGGGTCTGAATCAGAGTGTTGACTTGACCTTGCCATGTGGCATAATCAGAGTTGGCGCCACGATTGATTTTACCTTTGGGCTGGGCATCGATGTTCCAGTGATAGTAGTAAGTATCACCGAGTTCGGTTGCAAGACCCACTGCCTTAGCCGTTCCCTTGAATCCCAAAGGTCCCGAATGGATACCCACGGCAATGAGATTATCCTTGCCATAGATCTCTTGGAGGTGTTCTATCTCGTCCGTAGCGTTAGGACAGTTGATGCAACGCTGGCCTGTGAAGTCCTCGATGAGCACCTTACGTCCCACGTCGGCTGGTTTAATATATTCGTAACGTTCACTTTCGCTGATGTCGCTGCATGACGTTAACGTCAAGGCTACGGCTGCAACGGCCATTGGAAAAACACGTGAAATGGTCTTAAGATAACTGTTCATACGTCTTTAGAAGTTGTAATTGTATGACAATGTGAAACCTTTGGTCTCTGGAACATAGCGGCAGACACCACCCGAGCAGTTGTATCCGGCGCGTGTACGACCCCAACCGAGCTGTAGGCGATGTGCGCCAAGGTTGTAGGTGACGTAGGTTTGCCAGAAGTGAGCGTTGGTTAAGCCGCAGTTGTACTCGTCGCTGACGGTGAACATCCAGTGGGGCACGAGGCTCAACTCAGCCAGTCCGAACACCCAGTCGCCCTTGTCGTCAGCGGTGGTGAGGTACTGTGCCTCTACGCGCAAGCGTGTCTTGTTGGACAGATTGAACAATCCGTCGGCGATGAAGATGTTAGAATGGATCATGCCACCTTCGCCTTCAACAATCGTTTTGTTGTAGAACTGGTTCATATACATCAGGTTCAACTTGAAGTCGCGTGTGATACGGCGCTCCAGTTGTACGTTGATATCCTGATAATAGGTTCCTTTGCCCCACTTCCAGAACGCCGAACCATATCCCTTAGTACCTGTTCCGGTGAAGGTGTGGCTAACGCCATTGATGGTCTGCGTGAGGTCGTGCTGTGTCTGATCGATAGCGTGGACATGAGAGAAGTTGACGTTCAGGCTCATACCATAGCGTCCGCCGAGCCATGTCTTACGCTTAAACTTATAGCCCAACTGTGCTTGATAAGCCCACTCACCACCGGCATGGGTAGCGTATGGGTACATCGCTGCGAGGGCGTAAGTCTGATCCTGCGTGAAGGCAGGTAGGTGATTGATCGATGAAGAAGCGTCGTTGAGATCACGACGTGAACGGAACGTGAAGTTGTCCGAGCGTTTCGCTTGGAGCAAAAGGCTGAATCCTTTCTGCGAATAAGAGGTAGAAAGCATTGCCACGTTACCCTTACGATAAATCCACTCGTTCTTTACTGATGGGTCTTGACTCTTTGTAGCATACTCAGCAAGGATGCTAAAGCCACCCGTCTGCACGTTGATGCGACCGTCAAAGGCGTTCACGTTGGCAGGGAAATTGAGTCGATATTGACCGTTGTATATCTCTTGTGCATCGGGATCTTCGTGCTTATTGACCCAACTACCGCCCAAGGTGATGTTCGTTCCCTTCTCGGCGAGCTTCTTGAACCACTGATCCAAACTCAACTCCAAGTCGCCACCCATGAGCCAAGAGTCGTTGTGCGCCCAATAGCGACGTTGCTGTCCGGCAAGCGCCTTGATGCGTACACCCTTTACGGGAGTGGTAACGATGCGTCCACCGAGCAACGAGTTGTCGATACCCAAGGACCTTTCTTCATATGTACGGAGGATAAAGCCTGAACCAAACTGCTCATAGAAGTTACCGGCAGTGAACTCGAAGTTCTTCAGTTTGGCTTTTAAGTAGACGTAAGGCACGCCCCATCCCTTGTAATCCTTCTCGAATCCGGGCAACGGATGTTCAAGATACTCGAATCGCGCACCCGCGTCGATATACTTGCTCATCACGTTCAGATCCACGAAGGTATTGGTACGGAAGTCTTCGTTCGACTTATCGTCTTGCTTTCCGGTAGGTACCAACATGTCCGACTGGATGCTTCCGCTCACTGTGGGGTTATAATGTCCGTCGTTGGCATTATCGTCTTGAGCCTGTGCTGATGTGGCACAGGCTATCATCGCGGCTGCGATAAGATAATAAGGATGCTTCATTTACTTGGAGGCTGCTACGAGTTCGCGTACTTTTTCGATCAGTTCGTTCTCTGCGCCTTCGGTATATCCGTTGTGTTTGTACACGATTTTACCCGTGCCATCGCAGATCAGGACGTAAGGAATCATCTGAATGCCAAGCGCGCGCTTGAACTCGCTGTTGGGATCCAACAACACATCATACTCCCATCCGTACTCGTCAACCATGGGTTTAACCTTGTTGATATTTTGAGCTTGGTCTATACTGATGGCGAAAATCTTCACACCGGTCTCGTCCTGCCAGTCCTGATACACCTCACTGATGGCTTTGAGCTCACGGTTACAAGGCTTGCACCATGTAGCAAAGAAATCGATGATAAAGGGTTTTCCATTGTTTGATAAGGTGTCAGTGCGCACTACGTTACCGTGAATATCCTTCAATGTCACTGAAGGGAGTTGTGCGTTCACATTAGATACGATTGCGCACAACATTACGATAAGGGCAAGAAATGCTTTTTTCATAATTATTGCTTTTTTTGAAATAATTTGTTGCAAAATTAAACAAAAACCTTGGTGCTGAAAAAAGATTTCGTGTTAAAATTTGTTTTACCCTTATTTTAAGGTTAAAAAAAAGCGATTAGGGTCTATTTCTTCCATCGAGACAGACGCTAATCGCAAATTTGATATACTTGTAACACTTATTTCTCTTCTTTGTAAATCACCTTATTGGCTCCGCTGGTAAACGAAAGCGCCTCGGGATGGTTCTTTGCAAAACTGTCGATGTGGCGCACGCGCTTCTCATCAAAGATTTCGTCGACAGCGATAAGGATACCTGTCTCCTCCACATCGCCAAATCCGTAGTTGATAGCGGTGCCGAAGAGCTTCATCGTAGGCGACAGATTCATGTACGCATTGACCAACGGCGGGATGTTGTATCCCATCTGTCGTATCTCACGATTGAGGATACGGTAGTCGTCTTTGAAGTTTTTCCCGGTGAAGAGCGCCTCCAGTTGTGCTTCAGGCGTATTGAGAACGAGGGGCTTGATAGGCACGATGAGGTTCTCGGTGTCATCAAAGTACTTCTTGAGGAAGTAGAGAATCATGTCGCGTCCTAGACGGATGTAGTCGGGATACATGGTCATCTTTCCGAAGAAATACTTCACTTCGGGGTTGAGTACGGTCAAGGCGCCCAGTCCGTCCCATAGGTTATCGAGGGCAAAGATGCTCTTGGTGTTCTTCCGTACGTTCTGATATTCCAGCGAAACGAATGATCTGCCGAGCTCAACGGTGTACGGCATATACTCGTCTAGAAACTTCTGGGAGAAATGGAACATGTGGCTGGTGGCCAAGATGGGTTGTCCGTTGTCGTCCATCTGCCAGTCGCGGCCATAGAGGTAGCGGTATCCGCCGATGATCTCTTCCTTTTCGGGGTTCCAAACGATCAGTTGCTTATAGCAGTTGGGGCATATATCAAACTCATCTATATCCACAGGCTTACCCGTACCACCTCCAGCAGTGCGGAAAGCTATCTCGCGAAGCCGTCCTATCTCCTGCATCACGTTGGGTGCGTTGTGCGCCGTGATGACGTAGATCTCGTTATGGCTCTTGTTGGTGACTCTCAGCAGCTTGTCTGAGGTGAGCTCACTCTTAAGCAGGGATTTGCTAATGGGTTGTATGATCTCTTCTTCCATTGCCTGTTGATAGTTTCTTTACGCTATGAATAGAATGTTCGTAATCTGAGATTGATGTTGTTTTGCTTTACAGTTGATACACGATATCCTCCACATACTGTGCCCACTGGGCTGGTGTGCGGCTCTTATCGAAGGTCTGCCAAGGTATGGGCTTGCCTATCTTGACGGTGAAGGTCTTGTTGACGTTGCGGTACATCTCATCCACGAGGAAGAGCATGGCAAAGTTGACCTTTGAGTGGAGGATCTTGCAGAGGTTTGCCACGCGGTAGAATCGCTCGCTGTTGCGCCCGCTGAAGTAGATAGGCACCACGTCGCGGTGATACTGCACGCTCTTGGTGATGAATGTTTTCTTCCACGGCAGGTCATGTATGGTGCCGTGCATCTTACGTGAGTTGAGCCCAGCGGGGAACATCAGCATGTGGTTATCGCTTTGGAAGCCCTCCTCCACACGTCGTGGAAACTCGCGGCTCTGCCTTCCCGTCTTGTTGATACCCACTGACACGGGGCGCAATCCGGGCAGATTGAGCAAGAGGTCGTTGACCAAATAGCGAAACTTACCATCATAGTGGGTGCCGATGATAGCACCAAGCGCCACACCGTCTTCGCCTCCTAAAGGATGATTGGATACGAAAGTGTAAAGCTTGCCGTCGTTCTTGTCGGGCAGATTCTCCTTGCCTTGGATGTCGAGGGTCATTCCGAGATACTTCACGCAGCTCACCAGCCATTCCGTTCCTTCCTCGTTACGATGCTCGTAGAGGAACTGATTGACCTCGTCTTCGTGTATCAAGCCACGCAACCAATTGACAACAAAGCGCGGAACATACTTTACCTTGCTGCCCATCTTGCTTGCCAGCACTTTCTCTATATCTATTGTCTTCTCAAATGACTCACTCATCGACTTTACATGCTTTCAAAATGCAAAAATAACGAAATGTTTTTTAATATTCATTCTTTTCCCTAAAAAAATGGGAAACGGCACTCGATTTTTAGTCATAATGCAATTACTATGTAGCAAAACCGCCACTTTCAGCCATCTTCTGAAGCCCTTTTACCTATCAGCGAAGGCTTCGTGAGCAGAAAGAATAATTTATTTTTCTTGCACTTTTAATTTATTTCTCCATGAAAATCAATTTATTCTTTCTTCTCGTTTCGGCTCCGTCAGAAGATAGGGAAGCCGCCGCAATCGGATGAAATAGCACCTTCTGCTTTGTCAGAGAGGCGAAGCCCACTTTTCAGACCTACCGAAACGATTTTTGGGCGGGCTAAGACAGCGATGCGCCCAAGCCCCGAATAGAGGCAAATCAACAAAATATGGCGCGCCAAGAAATATTTGTGTAGGATAGTGGGGGATTGTGGGGAAAATTGCGTAACTTTGGAGCCGAAATCGATTTATAAAGAAGAACGTATGCGTTTTTTAGGAAATATAGAGGCCAAAGTGGACGAGAAAGGGCGTATCTTTCTCCCTGCCACCTTCCGTAAGGTGCTCAGTGCATCGGGCGAGGCTAACCTTGTGATGCGCAAGGATATCTTCCAGCCTTGCTTGGCGCTCTATCCTGAATCGGTGTGGAACCAGATGCTTGACAGCCTTCGCAGTCGTCTGAACCGCTGGAACAAGAACGACCAGTTGCTCTTCCGCCAGTTTGTGGCTGACGTGGAGCTGATCACGCTGGACGGCAGCGGCCGATTCCTCATCCCGAAGCGCTATCTCAAGATGGCCAGCATCACCCAGCAGGTGAAGTTTATCGGCATGGACGATAGCATCGAGATCTGGAGCAACGACGCCGAAGATCAGCAACCATTCATGGATCCCGACGCATTCTCAACCGCAATGGAACAAAAGATGGGGAGCAGCTTCCCACCTGTATCCCTTGACCAAACATCCTTTGAATATTGACAACAACAGCTCCCATCTATCATGTGCCCGTCTTGCTACACGAAAGCATTGACGGACTTAGCCTCCATCAGGGCGGCATCTACGTGGACGTGACCTTCGGAGGTGGCGGCCATAGTCGTGAGATCCTGTCACGTCTCCGTGGCGAGGGGCATCTTTACAGTTTTGACCAAGATGCCGACGCCGAGAAGAACGCCTGTCCGGAGAATGGTATCATGCCAGACAACTTCACCTTTGTGCGCAGCAACTTCCGTTATCTGAAAAACTGGATGCGCTATTACGATGTGGAGGGTGTCGATGGGTTGCTTGCCGACCTTGGTGTCAGTTCGCACCACTTTGACGATGAGAGTCGCGGGTTCTCGTTCCGCTTCGATGCGCCACTGGATATGCGCATGAACAAACGTGCTGGCAAGACCGCCGCTGACCTTCTTCAGGAATACTCAGAGGAGCAGTTGGCTGACGTGTTCTACCTCTATGGCGAGTTTCGGTCGTCCCGTCGCATCGCCGCAGCTATTGCCGCAGCCCGCAAGCAACGCCCCATCGCCACCACGAACGATCTGCTCAGCGTGCTGGAGCCCCTCTTCAAGCGTGAGCGTGAGAAGAAAGAGATGGCTCGTCTGTTCCAAGCCTTGCGCATAGAGGTCAACCATGAGATGGACGCACTGAAGGAAATGCTCCTCGCTGCCACGGAGGTGCTCAAGCCCGGCGGCCGCCTATCGGTGATCACCTACCACTCCTTGGAGGATCGCTTGGTGAAGAACGTCATGAAGACAGGCAACCCCGAAGGCAAGGTGGAGCAAGATTTCTTTGGCAGAGTGGCTTCGCCCTACCGCTTGGTCAACAACAAAGTGATTGTGCCTAGCGCCGAAGAACAAGAGCGTAACCCACGCAGCCGAAGCGCCAAACTAAGAATTGCAGAAAAGAAATGACCCACAAAGATACTAACACCATCATCGATCCCCTGACAGGGCAACCCATCGCCGTAGGGGAGCCTATCACCGAAGAGGCTGAGACCAGCCATGCGGTGGAGGGAGAAGCTATGGAGCTGACCGTGGAGCAGCCTGACCGCCCCAAGAGGGAGCGCAAAGCCGCAACGAAGGTAGCCTCTTCCGAGCCCAAGGCTGACGATGCAAGCGCCACAGAAGCGGTGAAGACGTCTGAGGAAACGGATGCTCCCAAGAAGCAGAAGGAAGCAAAGCAAACCAAAGCTCAAGGCGAAGCGCTCTCTGCCTCCATCAAGAAGGCCATCAACGAGCAAGCTCGCGAGGACGAGCGCGCCCACTCAGCCAGTCTGTCTCTGATGAAAATCCTTGGTGGTGACATCCTCTCCAGCCAGTTTTTCAGACAGAACGTGTGGCTGATGATCCTCATCGCGGTGTTCGTGGTGGTGTATATCTCTATACGATACAGCGTGCAGAAGGAGCTGCTCGAGATAGATCAGCTCTACTCCCGATTGGACGACGCCAAGTACCGAGCCCTCTCCAGCAGCAGTCAGCTCACCGAGGAGTGTCGCGAGAGTCATGTGCTTGGCATCCTAAAGAACAGCAAAGATAGTGTGATCAAGATGGCGGAACAACCTCCATATATCATCAACGTACCCAATAATTAACGCCCATGGCAGATTTCGACTATAAAAAGAGTATGCGCAGGTTCAGGTTGGTGGCTATCTTAGCCACCCTGGGCATGGTTGCCATCGTAGGAAAGGCGTTTTACATCATGACCGCACAGGCGAGCTACTGGATGGAGGTGGGTGCTGGACAGAAGAAGATCAACGTCAGCAAACCCTCCGTGCGTGGCAACATCCTCAGTTGTGACGGACAGCTGATGGCCAGCTCGCTACCCGAGTTTCGCATCTTCTTAGACTATCAAGCCATCAAGGACGCAGGCAACGACTCCGTATTCTGCGACAGCTTGAAATATATCTGCGCGGGGCTGAACGAGATTTTCCCAGAGAAATCAACCAAGGAGTTTGAAGATTACCTACTCGAGGGCTATCGCAAGGGCAGTAGGCACTGGCCGATATGGAAGGAGCGCATCAACTATAACACCTTCAAGGAGGTGAAGGCGCTACCTCTCTTCTGCCGATCCAAGTACAAGAGCGGTTTCCACTATGACGAGATCAACGCGCGTCGCCGCCCCTTCGGCACACTGGCTCAGCGTACCATCGGTGAGATGTATGCCGAGAAGGATTCGGGACGCACGCCCCGATGCGGATTGGAACTGTCTTATGACAAACTGCTGCGCGGCACCAATGGCATCATTCACCGGCAACGTGTGCGTGACAAGTATCTTGACATCACGGATACGCCGCCTATCGATGGCGCCGACATCGTGACCACCATTGACGTGAACATGCAAGACCTAGCTGAGCGTTCGGTGCTGGATGAGCTCAAGGAGATCAATGGCAACGTGGGTGTGGCTATCGTCATGGAGGTTAAGACGGGCGACATCAAAGCCATTGTGAATATGGAACGTTGCGTAGATGGCAAGTATCGCGAGATCAAGAACCACGCCGTGAGCGACCTGCTTGAACCAGGATCGGTGTTCAAGACGGCTTCTATCCTTGCCGCGCTGAACGATGGCGTGGTGGATACGCTCTATAGCGTGCAGACTGGCGGTGGCGTTTGGGATATGTACGGACGTGACATGAAGGACTGGAACTGGTCACGCGGTGGATACGGCACGCTCACACTGCCCTGGACGCTGAAGTATAGCTCAAACATCGGAGTGAGCCGCATCATCGACTTGCACTATCATAAGAACCCTGAGAAGTTTGTTCAGGATCTATACGACTTTGGTTTGACCACGGATTATAAGATTCCGATTGTGGGCTACTCGCCTGCGAAGATTCGCAAACCGAAGAAGAACAAGCGCGGGAAGTATGTCAACTGGCCTGCTACGCGCTTGGCATGGATGAGCATCGGATATGAGACACAGGTGCCGCCGATATCTACCTTGGCTTTCTATAACGCCATAGCCAATGACGGCAAACTGATGCGTCCACGCTTTGTGAAGAAGATTGTCAAGGACGGAGAGGTGTTGGAGGAGTATCCTCCCGTTGTGGTGAAGCAGCAGATAGCCAAGCCTGAGCCCATCAAGCAGATTAAGCGCATCCTGCGCGAGGTGGTCAGCGAGGGTCTCGGCAAGAAGGCTGGCAGCGATAAGTTTGAAGTAGCGGGCAAGACCGGTACGGCACAGATGTCCAAGGGTGCCTTGGGATATAAGCAAGGTGGCGTAGACTATCTGCTAAGCTTTGCAGGTTACTTCCCTGCTGACGCGCCACGCTACAGCTGCATCGTGTGCATCCAGAAGCACGGACTGCCCGCATCGGGTGGCGGTATGAGTGGTGTGGTGTTCCATAACATTGCCGAGGGCATCATGGCACAAGACCTCAAGCTCAGCGTCAGCGATGCGCGCGACGAGCACTCAGTGCTGACCCCCGAGGTGAAACGCGGCAACCTCTTTGCTTGCGACTTGGTGCTCAACTCGCTCGGCTTTGACATCCTCAATGGTTGGAAGGGCACACGGAGCACCCATACACCGCTCTGGGGATATGTGGAGAACAGCGCCAAGACTTTCTCCATGAAGGAACAAAGCACACCTAAGAAAGGTATCGTACCCGATGTGCACGGCATGGGCGCACGTGACGCGGTGTACCTGATGGACTACTGCGGTGTGGCCACACGCATCTATGGCAGAGGTGTGGTGAAGCAACAAAGCATCGGAGCTGGCGAGAAGGTAAAGAAAGGTATGGTATGTAACCTCAAACTGGAATAAGAACATGGCGGCGCTATGAAGCAAAGCCTCAACATATAGAACATAAAAAATACATAGTCAAGATATGAAACAATTAAGCGAACTGCTTAAAGGCATCAAGGTGATTGCCATAGAAGGCAACACAGAGACTGAAGTAACCGGTGTGAACATCGATTCAAGAAAGGTAAAGGATGGCAACCTCTTTGTTGCCGTAAAGGGAACACAGACCGATGGTCACCAGTTTATCCCTAAAGCCATTGCTCAAGGAGCCACCGCAGTGCTCTGCGAGACGATTCCTGAGGATCGGACTGAGGGCGTAACGTTTGTACAAGTAGAATCGACTGAGAAAAGCGTGGGTAAAGTTGCCACCCTGTTCTACGATGATCCATCTAACAAACTGAAGCTTGTGGGTGTGACCGGAACCAATGGCAAGACCACCATCGCCACCTTATTATATAATATGTTCCGTAAGTTTGGCCACAAGGTAGGCTTGTTGTCCACCGTATGCAACTACATTGACGGTGAAGCTATCCCTGCTGACCATACCACACCCGACCCTATCGAGCTGAACATGTTGCTCCATCGTATGGTGGAAGCTGGATGCGAATATGCTTTCATGGAATGTTCTAGTCATGCTATCCATCAGCATCGCATTGGCGGATTGCACTTTGCAGGTGGACTCTTCACCAATCTCACCCGTGACCACCTAGACTATCACAAGACCTTCGAAAACTATCGTGACGCCAAGAAGATGTTCTTCGACTCGCTAGGCAAGGACGCCTTTGCCATCACCAATGCGGATGACAAGAACGGAATGGTCATGGTGCAGAATTGTAAGGCGCAGGTCAAGACCTACTCTACCCAACGTGTAGCCGACTTCCATGCTCGTATCCTCGAGTGTCACTTTGAAGGTATGCTCCTCGAAGTGAACGGCAAAGAGGTTGCTGTGCGCTTCATCGGCCGCTTCAACGTGAGCAACCTGCTTGCCGTATATGGCGCAGCGGTGATGCTCGGTAAGGATCCACAGGACGTACTGGTGGTGCTGAGCACGCTGAAGAGCGTCAATGGTCGTCTGGAGCCTATCCACTCGCCTGAAGGTTACACCGCCATCGTGGATTATGCACACACACCTGACGCGCTGGAGAACGTGCTGAAAGCCATCCATGACGTGCTCAACGGTAAGGGACACGTCATCACCGTATGTGGCGCGGGAGGCAATCGTGACAAGGGTAAGCGTCCGCTCATGGCACAGGAAGCCGTGAAGCAGAGCGACAAGGTGATTCTCACCAGCGACAACCCACGTTGCGAGGAGCCACAAGCTATCATCGACGATATGCTGGCTGGTCTCACCGCACAGCAGAGACGTAACGTGCTGAGCATCGTGGACCGCAAGGAGGCTATCCGCACCGCCAGCATGATGGCTGAGAAGGGTGACGTGATCCTCGTTGCCGGTAAGGGACATGAAGACTATCAAGAAATCATGGGCGTGAAGCACCACTTTGATGACCATGAGGTAATCAAGGAAATATTCGGTATTCAGTAACCGTAACGTATCAAGATTATGCTATATTACATCTTTCGCTGGATAGACCAGTTTGGCATCAGCGGCTCTCACCTATGGGGATACATCTCGTTCCGTGCTATCTTGGCACTGATCGTAGCACTGGTTATCTCGTCATGGTTTGGTGAGCGGTTTATCAAATACCTCAAGAGCAAGCAGATCACAGAGACCCAACGCGATGCGTCTATAGACCCCTTCGGTGTGAAGAAGATCGGTGTACCATCGATGGGTGGTATCATCATCATCGTGGCGATACTCGTCCCAGTGTTGTTGCTCGGTCGTCTGCGTAACGTCTATCTGCTGCTGATGCTCGTCACCACGGTGTGGCTGGGTTTCCTAGGTGGCATGGACGACTTTATCAAGATCTTCAAGCATAACAAAGAGGGTCTGAAAGGTAAGTACAAGATTGTGGGACAGGTGTCTATCGGACTGATTGTGGGCATCACGCTATGGGCTTCGCCAGACGTGAAAGCCAACCTCAACCTAGAAGTGGCCAACGAGAACGGACAGGAAGTGGTGGTGAAACACAACTCGCAAGCTGAGAAGACGCTCAAGACCACCATCCCATTTGTGAAGAATCACAACCTGGACTACTCACAGATCATGAGCTTCTGTGGGAAGTATAAGACCGCAGCAGGCTGGATCTTGTTTGTCATCATGACCATCTTCGTGGTCACGGCGGTGTCAAACGGCGCCAACCTCAACGATGGTATGGACGGAATGTGCGCCGGCAACTCTGCCATCATAGGTGTGGCACTGGGTATATTGGCGTATGTGAGCAGTCATATACAATATGCAGCCTACCTCAACATCATGTACATACCAGGTTCGGAGGAGCTGGTGGTGTTCTTCTGCGCGTTTATCGGTGCGCTGATAGGCTTCCTTTGGTACAACGCCTACCCTGCTCAGGTGTTCATGGGCGACACGGGTAGCTTGACCATCGGCGGTATCATAGCCGTGGGCGCCATCATTATTCATAAGGAACTGTTGCTGCCCATCCTGTGTGGCATATTCTTTGTGGAGAGTCTCAGTGTGATCATGCAGGTGTGGTATTATAGGTTAGGTAAGCGAAAGGGCGTGAAGCAACGCATCTTCAAGCGTACCCCGATACACGACAACTTCCGTACACAGGACTCACAGCTGGATCCTGAGTGTAAGTATCTCATCAAGAAGCCACACGGTGCCATACATGAATCGAAGATCACGATACGCTTCTGGATTGTCACCATCATCCTTGTGGCGCTTACTATCATCACGCTAAAGATCAGATAACAACATATAGACACCCCAAAGCAAAAGCCTCTAAGAGGTAAGCCTGCTACGTCCTGCAAGGGCAAAGGCGGCAAACAATAAAGATAAGGAGAACAAAATGAAAAGAATCGTAGTGCTAGGAGCTGGCGAAAGCGGTGCTGGAGCAGCCATACTAGCAAAGAAAGAGGGATTTGACGTGTTTGTCTCAGACACCTCTATGATCAAAGACAAATACAAGAAACTGCTCGACGATCATCACATCGAGTGGGAAGAAGGACATCACACCGAAGAGAAGGTGCTCAGCGCCGACGAGGTGATCAAGAGTCCAGGCATCCCCAACGAAGCCCCAATGATTCAGAAGCTCATCCAACAAGGCACCTCGATCATCAGCGAGATTGAGTTTGCTGGACGATACACACACAGCAAGATGGTGTGTATCACGGGTAGCAACGGTAAGACGACGACCACCAGCCTCATCTACCACATCTTCAAGAATGCGGGATATGACGTAGGACTGGCTGGAAACATCGGACGCAGTTTGGCTTTGCAGGTGGCTGAGGACCCACACGCCTACTACATCATCGAGCTGAGCTCGTTCCAGCTGGACAATATGTACGACTTCCACGCTAACATCGCCATCTTGCTCAACATCACACCGGACCATTTGGACCGTTACGACTTTAAGTTTGAAAACTATGCAGCGGCAAAGATGCGCATCATTCAGAACCAGACGGAGCAGGATAGCTTCATCTACTGGAACGATGACCCTGTGATCAAGAAGGAGCTAGAGCACTATGACATCAAGGCGGTGCAGTATCCGTTCTCTGAACTCAAGGAGAAAGGATCGATAGGATACATAGAAGAGGGTCAGTATACCATCGAAGAGCCTACGCCTTTCAACATGGAGCAGGAAGCATTGTCGCTCACGGGTAAGCACAACATATACAACTCGCTGGCTGCAGGAATCGCTTCGAACATCTCGGGTATCAAGAAAGAGAACATTCGCAAGAGCCTCAGCGACTTCCCCGGAGTGGAGCATCGTCTAGAGAAGGTATGCAAGGTGGCTGGTGTGCAATATATCAACGACTCAAAAGCGACCAACGTGGATGCGTGCTGGTATGCCCTTGAGAGCATGAACACACCCACCATCCTCATCATTGGCGGTAAGGACAAAGGCAACGACTATGATGCCATCAAGGACCTGGTAAAGAAGAAGTGCGTAGGCATCGTCTATCTAGGTGCTGACAACGCCAAGCTTCATGCCAACTTTGACCAGCTCGGCATTCCCGTTCGTGACACACATAGCATGAAGGAGTGCGTGGACGCATGTTACGAGATGGCTAAGCCTGGCGACACGGTGCTGCTGAGCCCATGTTGTGCCAGCTTCGACCTATTCAAGAACATGGAAGATCGCGGTTGCCAATTTAAGGATTTAGTCAGAGCTCTATAACAGAACACAACGCATGAACAACGAAGAAACCAGCGCAGAGATAAGGAGCAGATCATTCAACAACATCTTCAAAGGAGACAAGACGATATGGATGATCTTCTTGTTCCTATGTTTGGTCAGCATCATAGAGGTGTACTCGGCATCCAGTTCGCTATCTTATAAAGGTGGCAACTTCTGGTATCCGATCATCGGACACATGATGTTGCAGTTTATCGGACTATGTTGCATGGTGGTGGTGCTGAACATTCCTTGTCGGTTTCTGAAGCTTCTCACACCCTTTGCCCTCCTTATCGTGGGTGGATGTCTCTACTATGTGCTCTTTGCGGGTAAGATAGTCAATGGCGCCAGTAGGTGGATCGATTTGGGATTTATCCACTTTCAGCCATCGGAGCTAGCCAAGGGAACGCTGATTCTGGCTATCGCGCAGATACTGAGCGCTATGCAAACGGAGAACGGCGTAGAGAGACGAGCGTTCTGGTATGTGCTAGGCGTGACGGCATTCTTCTTCTTCCCCATCGTGTTTGAGAATTTCTCCACAGCCTTTCTGATAGCTTCTATCTCTATCTTCATGATGTTTATAGGACGTATACCAGGCAAGATGATTGGCGGATTGCTCGGCGTGGGTGCCTTGGTCGTAGCGGTGATGTTTGCCTTGGTGATGCTCATCGGTAACGCTGATGATGCTAACGAGGAGGAAGACGTGCGCACCGAGCAAGTGGCAACGCAGACGCAAGGGGGCGCAAAGGAAAAGAGGCATGGCTTATTTCATCGCTTTGACACATGGAAAGGTCGTATCATGAAGTTTACCGACAGACGGTATATTCCGCCAAAGGAGTTTGATCTGAACAACGACCGCCAAGAAGGTTTCTCCAAGATAGCCATCGCTTCATCCGGTATCATCGGTAAAGGGCTAGGAAACTCCACCGAACGAGAGTCGTTACCACAGGCCTATTCTGACTTTATCTACTCGATCATCATCGAAGAAAGTGGTTTGTGGGGGGCTATAGGCGTGGCCTTTTTGTATATAGCCCTCATGTTCAGGGCTGGAAAGATAGCTAGCCAGTGCGAATATGCCTTTCCGGCTTATCTAGTGATGGGATTTGGCTTTATCTTCATGATACAAGCAATGTTCAATATGGCGGTGGCAGTGGGACTGGCGCCTGTCACGGGACAGACCTTACCGCTGATTAGCCGAGGTGGTACAGCAACGATATTCAACTGCGTCTACATTGGCGTGATCCTAAGTGTGAGCCGAACGGCAACCAGACGCTCCTCCGACGTTCGTAAACAAAAGAAAGCGAGCCGGATATAAGGGCGCTACATACAACACGAAATAGGGACTGAAAAAATCAAAAACATTACGCATTACGGAATAAAAATCGTATCTTTGCAAGTAAAAACATATAAAGAAGATGGACAAGGAAACAAGGATTATCATCAGCGGCGGCGGAACAGGAGGACATATCTTTCCAGCCGTGTCGATAGCCAACGCCATTAGGAAGAAAAAACCTGATGCAAAGATTCTGTTTGTCGGTGCAGAAGGCCGCATGGAGATGCAGCGCGTACCCGCAGCAGGATATGAAATCAAAGGTCTACCCATGATGGGACTGAACCGTAAGCACTTGTTCAAGAACTTCACCGTGATAGCACATCTGCTCAAGAGCTTGAGGATGGCACGACGCATCATCAAGGACTTTAAGCCACAAGTGGCTGTGGGTGTAGGCGGATATGCTAGCGGCGCAACCCTCTACGAGTGTTCCAAGATGGGTGTACCCTGTCTGATACAAGAACAAAACTCGTATGCGGGTGTTACCAATAAGCTCTTAGCCAAGAAAGCAAGTAAGATATGTGTGGCATACAAAGGAATGGAGAGATTCTTCCCTGCTGACCGTATCATCATGACAGGTAACCCTGTAAGGCAAAATATCCTTGAGACCACTCTCTCAAAGGAGGAGGCAAGGAAGCAGTTTGGGCTAGACCCTGACAAGAAAACCATCCTGATCGTGGGTGGTAGCTTAGGTGCAAGAACGGTCAACCGTAGCATCTTGGAACATCTAGACCTCGTGGAAGCGCATCCGGAGATACAGATCGTTTGGCAGACGGGCAAGTACTACTATGCTTCCATCACTGAGGCGATGAAAGACAAGGCGTTGCCCAACCTACGGGTGATGGACTTTGTGAGCGACATGGGTGCTGCCTACCGCGCAGCTGACCTCGTAGTGAGCCGAGCTGGAGCAAGTAGCATCAGCGAATTCCAGTTGATCGGGAAACCCGTAATTCTGGTTCCAAGTCCGAACGTGGCTGAGGATCATCAGCGCAAGAACGCGATGGCACTGGTAAACGAGGACGCAGCCCTCTACGTGGAGGATGCCGAGGCTCCCGAGAAACTACTAAAGATGGCTATCGAAACCATTAACGATGAACAGAAACTAACAACATTGAGCGAGAACGTGCTGAAGATGGGATTGCACCACGCAGCTGACGTAATCGCAGAAGAGGTATTTAAACTGATAAAATAGCAAGATGGAAGCTAAAGATATACAAGCAGTGTACTTTGTAGGAGCAGGTGGCATCGGCATGAGCGCCATCGCCCGTTATTTCATTAACAAGGGAGCAGTGGTGGCTGGATATGATCGCACACCCACTGACTTGACTCGCGAACTGGAGAAAGAGGGGATGCTAGTACACTACGAAGAAAACACGGAACTGATTCCACAGGCTTGTAGAGACGCTAAGCATACACTGGTGATCTACACACCAGCTGTACCCGATACACACCAAGAGCTGGTCTACTTCCGCAAGGGCGGTTTTGAAATAGAGAAACGTGCACAGGTGTTGGGCACGCTGACTTGTACACATAAGGGACTATGCTTCGCTGGCACACACGGTAAGACCACTACGTCAACCATGTGCGCCCACATCATGCATCAGAGTCATCTAGATTGTAACGCTTTCCTTGGCGGTATATCCAAGAATTATGACACCAACTATATTCTCTCTGACCATAGCGACTATGTCGTGATAGAGGCTGACGAGTTTGATAGGTCGTTCCATTGGCTTCGCCCTTGGATGTCTGTCATCACCGCTACCGACCCTGACCACCTCGATATCTACGGAACGAAGGAGGCTTATCTTGAGAGTTTCAACCACTACACGGAACTGATACAACCCGGTGGAGCGCTGATCATCCACCAAAACCTTGAGATGAAGCAGCGTGTTAAGGACGGTGTAAAGGTCTATACATATAGCAGAAGCGAGGGCGACTTCCACGCAGAGAACGTCAAGATGGACAATGGCACTATTGTCTTCGACTTTATCTCACCCGTGGAGAATGTCAAAGGCATTGAGCTTGGACAACCCATACCTATCAATATCGAAAATAGTGTGGCTGCAATGGCGATGGCTCAGCTCAACGGATGTACCGCAGAAGAGCTTCGCTACGGCATAAAGACCTATGGAGGCGTGGACCGACGATTCGATTTCAAGATCAAAAACAATCGTCATGTGTTCCTTTCTGACTATGGACATCACCCGAAGGAGATTCTCCAATGTGCCAAAAGTTTGAAAGAACTATACACAGGACGAAAGATTACCGCCATCTTCCAACCACATTTATATACACGTACGCGCGACTTCTATCGTGACTTTGCAGATGCGCTGAGCCACTTTGACGAGGTAATCCTTACCGAGATCTATCCCGCAAGAGAACAGCCGATACCTGGTGTGACGTCAAATCTGATATTCGACAACCTCAAAGAGGGCGTGGAGAAGGATATGATCAAGAAGGATGATGTGCTCAGCTATGTGAGTCAGCGCGACTTTGACGTACTCGTAGTGTTAGGAGCAGGAAACCTCAACGACTATGTGCCCGAGATAGCAAAGGCTCTTGAGGCTAAGGAACAAGCATAAACAGCTCAACATAGGCCTACCCTTAGGGTGGCTACAAGACGATAGGAATGAGAACAAGAGGTAAGAAAATGATTATCTGCTTACTGGATGTACTCCTTTTGGGGTATATCCTCGTAGCCGTAACATCATGGAATAAGCCTGAAGACAACCATCTCTTGTGCTCAGTGGTGGATATAAACATCTCTGATCCCAACAATACGGGGTTCATAACGCGCAAGGAAATCGTCAACATCTTGCAGCGTAAGTCAATCTATCCGCTAGGTTTGTCTATGGAAAAGATCAATCCTCGACAGATCGAAGACTATCTAAGGACGAGTCCTTTCGTCAACACAGCACAATGTTACAAGACCAAGAACGGTCATGTGAACATCAATGTGACGCAGAGAATGCCCGTCATCCGCATCATGACCGACCGCGGGGACGACTATTTCCTTGACGATCAAGGAGGCATCATGCCCAACTCGCAATACACCAGCGACCTGATCATCGCCACAGGGACTATCAACAAGGTGTTTGCACAGCGTTACATCACACCGCTAGCCAAAGCGATTATGGCTTCGGAGTTTTGGCGCAACCAGATAGAACAGATCAACGTGTTGCCCAAAGGGGGCATCGAGATTGTGCCACGCGTAGGACAGCAGATTATCTTCCTAGGTTATCTGCCCAACTGCCAAAACACAACGGTGCGCAACAGACGCATCGTGGAGTTTACAAACAAGAAGCTCAAGCGTGTGGAGAAGTTCTACCGCTACGGCTTATCACAAGCTGGTTGGAACAAATACGACTACATCAACATGGAGTTTGACAACCAGATAATCTGCAGAAGAGCAGATAGCGACGAAGCAAAGGAAGAGAAACAATCAACCAATCAACCAATATCCGAAGCGCAAACCCAAAAGAGTAAAGAACCAACACCCAACAACGAGGTGAAAGAAGAGAAAAAAGAACTGACAGAGTAAAACATAAACAAAGAAAGATATATGGCAGAATTCATTGTAGCCATTGAACTGGGCTCATCATACATAAGAGGTATCGCAGGCAAGAAGAACCTCGACGGAAGCATCGAAGTACTTGCTGTAGTCAAAGAGGACGCATCACAATGCATCCGAAAAGGCACTGTATACAACAGTGACAAAACCGTACAATGCCTTAAAAGTATCATCAACAAACTGGAGAAACAACTCAAGCACAAGATCGAACGGGTCTTTGTAGGCGTAGGCGGACAGTCAATACACAGCGTACGCAACTGTTCGGTGAAGGATTTGGCTCACGACACGAAGATAACCAGTGAGATGATTGACGAGCTAATGGAGTCGAATCGGAACATGGTGTACCCCGAACAGGAGATTATTGACGCTGCCACACAAGAATATAAGGTGGACAACCGCTTCGAAACAGACCCTGTGGGTATCAACGCATCACGCCTTGAGGTCAACATCATCAACATCCTATGGCGCAAAACGTTCTATAAGAACCTGAACAACTGCCTCGACAAGGCGGAGATAGCCATCGCCGAACTATACCTCGCACCTCTAGCATGCGCTGACGCCATACTGACCGAAGCGGAGAAACGCAGCGGATGCGCACTGGTGGACCTCGGTTCGGACACAACAACGGTCTCTGTCTTCAGCAAAAACATTCTCCGCCACATTGCCGTAATCCCTATCGGTGCTAACAACATCACAAAGGATATCGCTAGTCTAGACATTGAAGAGAAGGAAGCAGAGCGTCTCAAGTTAAGATACGCTTCGGCTTACACAGAGAATTCGGACTTGGACAAGACCCTAACGTATCCTCTTGATCAAGACCGTTCGGTGTCGAGCATCAACTTCATCGAGATCGTGGAGAGTCGTGTACGTGAGATTGTGGAGAACGTTTGCAACCAAGTGCCTATCGATTATCGCGACAAGCTCAATGGCGGATTTATCCTCACAGGTGGCGGCGCAAACCTTGCGAACATCGAGAAAGCCTTCAAGCACTTCGCTAACGCCAACAAGGTACGTAAAGCCATGTTCGTCAACCAAGCCATTACCTCTAATGACGAAGACATCAAGAGCCACAATGGTATGATGAACACCTTGCTGGGACTTCTCGCCAAAGGCAATATCAACTGCGCCGGAGAAGAAATCACCAATAACCCTGGCCTCTTCAACGGTCCAACGAGCAAGACCGGACCTATCAATGATCCACATAGCAATCCACGAAAGTTTACCGAGATAGAACAAGGTGTGGTGATTAGCGAAGCTGAAAAGAAAGCGCTTGAGGAAAAGAAGAGAAAAGAACAAGAAGAGGAAGCTAGACGTCAACAAGAAGAGATAGACCGTCAGAAGCAAGAAGAGGAGGAGAAAAAGCGGAAGAGCGGAATACACAAATGGTTCGCTAAAGGCAAAAAGTTCCTTGGGGGAATGCTTGATCCAGAGGAATAAGTCTCCCTTTCACCACATCATTTCTAACAGATACATCATAGATATATGGACAATAAGAACTCAAATAACGGAAACAAGACAAACAGTGTACTTGATTTCGAAACCAAAGATATTACCAACAGCATCATCAAAGTGATTGGTGTGGGTGGCGGTGGCGGCAACGCTGTCAACAATATGTACCGCGAAGGAATCCATGACGTGACATTCGTGGTAGCAAACCTAGATAAGCAAGCACTAGATGATAGCCCCGTCCCTGTGCATCTACAACTAGGCACAGAAGGACTAGGTGCCGGAAACAACCCTGCAAAGGCACGCGTAGAAGCCGAGAACACCACCGAAGATATCCGCCGGATGCTCAACGATGGTACGAAGATGGCTTTTGTCACTGCCGGAATGGGCGGTGGCACAGGTACTGGTGCCGGTCCTGTGATTGCTAAGATCAGCAAAGACATGGGCATTCTGACCGTTGGTATCGTCACGATCCCCTTCCGCTTTGAAGGAACGAAGAAGATCAACCAAGCCTTAGATGGCGTGGAGGAGATGGCGCGGAACGTTGATGCGTTGCTCGTAATCAACAATGAGCGTCTGATGAAGATCTATCCGGACCTCAGTTTCATCAATGCATTCAAGAAAGCGGACGACACACTGACCGTTGCAGCAAAGAGTATTGCCGAGATTATCACCGTTCACGGACTGATCAACCTCGACTTTAACGATGTGCGCACGGTGGTAAAGGATGGCGGTGTAGCCATTATGAGTACTGGATATGGCGAAGGTGAAGGTCGTGTAAAGGCTGCTATTCAAGATGCGCTCAACTCGCCTTTGCTCAACAACAACGACATCTACAATGCAAAGAAGATTCTGTTGAGCATCAACTTCAACTGCGAAGATGGCAAAGATGGCGGTCTAACCATGGACGAAATGAACGAGGTAAACGAGTTTATGTCACAGTTTGAAGACGGATTCGAACTGAAATGGGGTGTTGCCATTGACCCAAGCCTTGACAAGAAGATCAAGGTGACCATCCTTGCAACAGGTTTTGGCGTGAACGATGTGGACGGAATGTCTGAGCATCTCACTCCACAGAAGATTCAGTCCATCCAAGACAAGCAAGCTGAAGAGGAGAAGAAGGCACGCAACGAAGACCGTATGCGCACATATTATGCCGGCGATCAGAATATGCCACAGAAGAAAAGGCCTCACACCTACATCTTTAGCACAGATGATTTGGACAACGAAGACGTCATCATGGAGATTGAAAACATCCCAACTTACAAGCGCACGAAGAGCGATATCAATCGTCTGAAGAACAATGGAATAATCAAAGACGATGAGAAAGACGCCAACAATACGACCAAATTCACTGGTACTATCGATTTTGATTTATAATATAGCAATAGAACTATCAACAAAATAACATTATGGACTTATTCGATCAGATAAGCGAAGACATCAAAGCAGCGATGAAGGCACGCGATAAAGTGGCCCTTGACACGCTGCGCAACATCAAGAAAGTGTTCCTCGAAGCCAAAACTGCTCCAGGTTCAGACGGCACACTAACCGATGCCGCCGCACTGAAGATTCTGCAGAAACTTGCCAAACAAGGCAAAGAAAGCGCCGAAACCTTCAATCAAGCAGGTCGAAAGGAGCTTGCCGAAGGTGAGCTAGCACAGGTAGCAGTGATTGAGCGCTACCTTCCAAAGCCTCTTACCGAGCAAGAAATCGAAGAACAAGTAAAGGCAATCATCGCACAGACCGGTGCCACTTCAGTGAAAGAGATGGGCAAGGTCATGGGCGTAGCGTCCAAACAGATGGCTGGCAAGGCCGATGGCAAAGTGATTTCGACCATCGTTCGCAAGTTGCTCGCATAACCAATAGAAAAGAAACAAGAACAAGTTAATAGACATTTAGAAAAATTATGGCAAAGAAAGCGTTATTGATGATTCTCGATGGATGGGGAATCGGACAACACGGAAAGGGTGATGTGATTTACAATACTCCCACTCCTTACCTTGATTACCTTACCGCCGTATCGGCACACTCACAACTCCAAGCTAGCGGCGAGAACGTTGGTTTGCCCGATGGACAGATGGGTAACTCGGAGGTAGGACACCTTAACATCGGTGCTGGACGCGTGGTGTTCCAAGATCTCGTTAAGATCAACAACTCTATCAAGGACGGATCTATTCTTCAGAACAAAGGTATCGTAGAAGCATACTCATACGCTAAGGAAACTGGCAAGAAGCTTCATCTTATGGGCCTGACCTCTACGGGTGGCGTTCACTCTAGCTTTGACCATCTCAAGAAGCTTGTTGAGATTGGTAAGGAATATGGTTTGAGCAAGGTTTTCGTCCACTGCTTCATGGACGGACGTGACACTGACCCACATAGCGGTAAAGGTTTCATCGAAGAGCTGCAGCAGACCTGTGACGCCAATGGCGCAGCAATTGCTAGCGTGATTGGTCGTTTCTATGCAATGGACCGCGACAAGCGTTGGAACAGAGTGAAGGAAGCTTATGACCTTTTGGTTGAAGGCAAGGGCAAGCAAGCTACCGATATGGTACAAGCCATGCAAGAAAGCTATGACGAGGACGTTACTGACGAGTTTGTAAAGGCCATCCACAACTCAACCGTTGACGGCACAATCGATGAAGGCGACGTTGTAATCTTCATCAACTTCCGTAACGACCGCGCTAAGGAACTTACCCAAGTGCTCACTCAGGAAGACTTGACCGATGAAGGAATGCACACCATCAAGGATCTGAAATACTATTGCATGACTCCTTATGACGCATCATTCAAGGGTGTGAACATCCTCTTCCCCAAGGAGAACGTGGACGACACACTGGGCGAATACCTTTCTCGTATGGGCAAGCGTCAGCTCCACACCGCAGAGACTGAGAAGTATGCACACGTTACTTTCTTCTTCAATGGTGGTCGCGAGACTCCTTATGAAGGCGAGGACCGCATCTTGGTTCCTTCACCAAAGGTAGCGACATACGACCTCAAGCCTGAGATGAGTGCCTTTGAAGTGAAAGAAAAGCTCGTAGGAGCTATCAACACACAGGAGTACGACTTCATTGTTGTCAACTTTGCGAACGGCGACATGGTAGGCCACACGGGTGTTTACAATGCTATTGCCAAAGCTGTTTGGGCAGTGGATCAGTGCGTACACGATGTGATTGAGGCTGCTAAGGCCAACGATTATGAAGCAATTATCATCGCCGACCACGGTAATGCAGACAATGCGATCAACGAAGACGGCACACCTAACACCGCTCACTCACTCAACCCAGTACCTTTCATCTACGTTACTGACAACAACTCGGCTACCGTTAAGGATGGCCGTCTAGCCGACGTAGCTCCTTCTATCCTCCACATCATGGGATTGGAGCAACCAGCAGATATGACTGGTGAGAATCTGATTGTAGATTAAACATAGTTATAGTATACGGCAATCCGCTACTCAGAGCTTCAATTGAAGCACGGGTAGCGGATTTTTTTGTTTGATCTCGGCGGTACGGCCTATTGCTTGTTAGGCTTTAGGATGCTAGCATAGCGCTGTGGATCTTGTAATAGAAGCACGGCTTCCTTCCATTGCTTATCACTTTGTAAGAGATTGTGCGCCTTACCGCGTTGGAAGTAGTACATCGAAACGATGTCAGAGGACAAGAGCGTCTTGATGACATCTTTGTTATAATCGAGATCCTTGGATATATTGTGCTTGAGCTTGTTCTGCAATGCATCAAACTCCGCTTTGGCTTCGTCATAATAGCCCTCAAATTTTGCCATCTTCACGAGGTCCTTCATCACCTCTTCGCTGCCTCGATCGTAGCTGAATCCGCTCTTGATCACCGCCTGTTTGAAGTCTTCATATTCAGCGTCGCTAATCATAAAGGTAGCTGCAGGGCCTATCGTCTTGTGCGTCTTACGATAGTTGACCTCCCAGTTGAGCATCACCGAGGTAGAATCGATGCCTGATGAGGAGAGATAATAAGCGATGTTAGGCATCGAGTCGGGGACGATTTCGACATCTGGTTTGATGCCACCGCCATCACGCACCTCACGTCCAGCCCGAGTGTAGAACACATGTGTGAGCGAATCGGGTACATGTTCGGTATATCCTCCACGTACATGATTGTACTTCAACGCCTGAATACAACGTCCGCTAGGTATGAAATATTTGCTGATGGTGAGCTTCAACGAACCGTTATAGGGCAAATCCATTGTGGTCTGCACCAATCCCTTACCATATGTTCGCGTACCCATAATCACCGCACGATCTAAGTCTTGTAGGCTGCCACTGGTTATCTCGCTTGCCGAAGCGGTTTCGCCGTTGACAAGCACCACGATAGGCATCACGGTATCGAGGGGTTCATGAGTGGTGGTATATTCTTTATTGGCACGGCTCATCTTACCTTTATTTGTCACAAGCGTAACCCCTTTGGGTACAAACATATTGACGATGTTCACCGCTTCCTGCAGACTGCCACCGCCATTGTTACGCAAATCGAGCACCAGCTGCTTCATCCCGTTCTGCTTCATCTCAAGGAAGGCGTTGCGCACATCCTTCGAGCAGTCGTCCGTAAAGCTGTTAAGGTAGAGATACCCCACCCCATTAGGCTGCACGCCATAGTAGGTCACCGCAGGAAGAGCGATCGATTGACGCGTGATGGTCATCTTCATCGTCTTACCGGTGGTGGGGCGCATCACCTTCAGCACAAACGAAGTGCCGGCATCGCCACGCAGATGTTCGCTGACATAGCTCACGTTCTTGTCCACCATCGAACTGTCATCTATCGCCAGGATCACATCCCCCTTCTGCAGACCGGCACGTGCAGCGGGTGTGTTCTCATAAGGTTCGTTGATACATACGCGCTTGATCTGACTGTTATAGCTGATCACCGCGCCAATGCCGGCATACTTACCGGTGACCATCGTCTTGAGATCCTTCACCTCGTTGGCAGGATAATACACCGTATAAGGGTCGAGCGAGCGCAGCATCGCATTGATACCTGTTCCCACAACGGTGTTAGCGTCCAGCGTGTCCACGTACATCATGTCGAGATACTTGTAGATTGTGGTAAACACATCAAGGTTCTTGGACACGTCAAAATTGTGTTCTTTGTTATCTTGCGCCGTAGCCGATTGCAGCGCAACGAGCAAGAGCAAGCCCGAGAGAATGGTCTTTAATCGCATATTCCTTATCAAGAGATTATTCTATTTGCTTTTCGCGGCATCGCATCCGTGGCTATTCACCTCCGTAATGCAAGTCGTGCTCCATCACGGATTGTAAGAGGCGACACCACTGCAAAGTTATATATAAATAAGGTGATAGCCGCCGCCGAAAGGCTTAAAAGAAGAAAAAATCGCGGAATATCGTTTTTTTTGCTCAAAACATTTGGTAGTTTCAAATATTCGATGTACCTTTGCAACCGCAATTCAGCTAAGAGATTTCTTCTCTAGCAAGTTGCAGACATATTGCTTCAGTAGCTCAGTTGGTTAGAGCACCTGACTGTTAATCAGGGGGTCGTTGGTTCAAGCCCATCCTGGAGCGCACA
>CAVJZR010000011.1:0-63749 GCA_963654235.1 Bacteroidaceae bacterium
AGGTAATGCTTTTCTTTTTGATATACGCTTATCCCCACTATATTTCTACTGAGCCGTTTCTGTGCTTATAGGTACTCTGTCGATATCTTGTAGAGGGTCTGTCAAAGCATTGTGGAAATCTTTAGAATGTCTTGCTGGGATCTTCTGAATGTTGCGTCAAGGCTTGTTGATATGCCAGGCTCTATAAAGATGAAACGCTGAAACTCTCAACGAGCTCCAGCGTTTAGCCTATGTTTAACTAAAAATCCTTTTCTAACAAGATGAAAGCCTCACGGTTTTCAACTGTCATCCTTATACGAATCTGTTAAACTTTTACCTTAATAAAATAACTAAAAACCTAAATCTATTACTACTAACCTAAACAATCTATTAACCTTTTGACAATGCAAAGGTACGGTCTTTGCTCTTTTGGCACAAGAAAACGTTCGAAATATTTAACGAAATCTTAGTATTCTTGACGTAAATCAAGCGTTGTTTGCGCACACAATAGCAAATCTTTCAGTTTTGAACCATTTCTGCGACATTTCGTTTAAGCCTCAGTAAAGCTTCTGAAGAATAACTTTGAGCTTCCTTTGTGGCTTCAACCGATTTTCATTATCTTTGCATAAGATAAGCTGCACCTCAGCAATTACAAACAAGTTTGATTGCGTTCGGTTTGCATTATCTTTGCATAAGATAAGCTGCACCTCATCGAAGGATAAGCTGCACCATTATATATAAAAGAAAGCCATGCGAGTATTGATAGTAAACACAAGCGAGAAGACCGGCGGAGCTGCCGTTGCTGCCAACCGATTGAAGAACGCGCTCAATCATAGTGGAGTAAAAGCAAAGATGCTTGTAAGGGACAAAGAGACCGACGACGTGACCGTGGTGGGGATCAAGAAAGGTTGGTGGGCTCGCTGGAAATTCCTTTGGGAACGCTGGTGCATCTTCTTTCACCTAGGATTCAATCGTAAGAACCTGTTCCAAATAGACACGGGTGGGGTGGGATTTGACATTACTCGGATGCGAGAGTTTCGCGAAGCCGATGTCATTCACCTGCATTGGGTCAACCAAGGGATGCTTTCGCTACGCGGGATTCGCAAGATTCTCAACAGCGGGAAGCCGGTGGTGTGGACCATGCATGACCTTTGGCCTGCCACTTCGATCTGTCATGTGTCGTTGCAATGTAAGAAGTATCATATACAATGCCATCATTGTCGTTTGCTTCCCGGCTCGGGTTCGGAGCACGATCTCTCCTATCATGTATGGAACAAGAAGAAAGCGTATCTCAAAGGACAGGATATCGTCTTCGTGGCTTGTAGCAAATGGCTCGCTGGAGAGGCTCGCAAGAGTAAACTTATCGAGGGGCAAAGGGTGGAATCGATCCCTAATCCCATTGATACACGGTTTTTCCATCCTGACGATAAGGCCATGGCGCGTCAGCGGTTGCATCTCCCCGAGGATAAGAAACTGATTCTCTTTGCGTCCCAACGTATCACCGATGAACGAAAAGGGGTGCAATATCTGGTGGAAGCATGTAACGCCTTGGCGTCTGATCCAGCCTTGAAGGATGCCGCGGTGGTGGTGCTTGGCAGTCATGGAGAGGAGGTAGCAGAGCTCTTCCAGATGCCAGTCTATACCTTGGGGTATACCACCGACCCGCTGAAGATTGCTGAAGCGTACCGTGCGGCGGACCTCTTTGTGTTGCCTTCGCTCTCCGATAATCTTCCCAACACCATCATGGAAGCCCTTGCCTGCGGCGTTCCGTGTGTGGCGTTCCATGTCGGTGGCATCCCAGAGATGATCGATCATCTTAAGAATGGCTATGTGGCTAAGGTCCGAGATGCCGCTGATCTAGCAAAAGGCATACGTTGGACACTTCTAGAAGCGGATCGCGAATTGCTCAGTAAGGCTGCCGTGGCTAAGGTGCAGCACAACTATTCGCCACAGTCGGTGGCTCTTAAATATGTAGAGGCCTATAACGAAGCCATCGCTCTAAAGAAATATAAGCTATGATAACCTTCTCTATCGTCACCATAACCTATAACGCCGAAGGTGTGCTGAAGCGCACATTGGACAGTGTTCTCAGCCAGTCGTACCCCCAGGTGGAGCATCTCATCGTGGACGGAGCGTCGCGTGATGCTACCGTTAGCATTGCGAAGGAATACCAAACGCAGTCAGAACAGGTCGCTCCAGAGCATGTAGTGAAGATTCAGAGCGAACCTGATAAAGGTCTATACGATGCGATGAACAAGGGCCTACAGCGTGCCACGGGCGATTATATCCTCTTTCTCAATGCCGGCGACTGCCTCCCAAAGGCTGACACCTTGGCTTGTGTGGCTGATAAGGCGATGCTTTGTGCAGACGGACCATTGCCCGCTGTGCTTTACGGTGATACGGATTTGGTGGACAATGAAGGGCAGTTTATTGGCCATCGCCGCCTCCAACCACCCACCAATCTCACTTGGCGCTCGTTTCGCCATGGGATGTTGGTTTGCCATCAAGCGTTCTATGCTCGCCTAGATATAGCTCGACAGAATCCTTATGACACCCGTTATCGTTACTCGGCGGACGTGGATTGGTGTATACGCGTGATGAAACAAGCTGCTCAACAAGGTTTGTCGCTGGTTCGTGTGCCCATGGTGGTGGCGCTATATCAGCAAGAAGGACAAACCACCATCCATCACCGCGACTCGCTCAAAGAACGTTTTGCCGTCATGCGCAGCCATTATGGACTTGCTTCCACGGTGCTGATGCATGCTTGGTTTATCCTACGCAAGCTGTTAAAGCGCTAATATCGCACTTCCTTCGCCTCTCTTTATTATCCTCTTCTCTTATCGTGTGTGCTTCTCGCAAGTACATGGTATGCTCTTGTCCTTATGGAGCTAGTCCGCTTTTGTTGTAGAATGAGTGCCTAAAAAAGAAAATACCGCAGCAACGAAAAGGTTTCATTGCTACGGTAAATGAGTTAAAAACATTTTTTTATAGTGCTTACTGCATTATCCGGCTTTGTATTTGAGCAGTTGTCCTGCCGTTAATCGGCTGTATCTGCCTATGCCATTGATGCGACAAAGTTGGCTTACGCTGATGCCATATCTATCTGCGATGGTCTCAAGGGTTTCTCCTTGTTGTACCTTATGGTAGATGATGTCGTTGTTGTTGTACGTGCGCTGTGCCTGAGGTTCGCTTGTTTCGGGTGCTTTCTCCTCAAAGTGAGGGTTGCTCTTCTGCACGTCGCGAGTGCCTTGGATGTTCTCCTTAGAGTAGCCAGGGCTTGCGGCTTTGCCTCGAAGGGCTGTGGCGCGATCAGACTCGGCTTGGTTTGAGCTTGAGCGGAACACGTAGCTGTCACCTATGATATCCTGGTTGGGGAAGTCGAAGAACAACGCTGGGTTGAGCGCATGACCGCAAAGGCGAGTCTCGAAGTGCAAGTGTGAACCGGTAGAGCGGCCCGTGTTGCCACCAAGACCGATGGGCTGACCAGCCTTAACCACCTGATTGGTGTTGACAAGTTGCTTCGACATGTGGCCATAAATGGTTTCGAGACCATTGTTGTGACGTATTACTACGTAGTTGCCGTAGCCTCCTGCGTCATATTTTACTACTCTGACCTTACCTGACCAAGCTGCGCGAATGGTGTCGCCGATATACACTTTGATGTCAAGACCTTGGTGAGCACGACCCCATCTACGTCCGAAGTTACTGGTTACGACGCGACTTGGGGTTGGCATATGGAAACCACGGAGGTCAATGCGGTATTCTGCGGGGAGCGGGGTGACTACGTGTGCACGGTTGGTATTCCAACTATCGTAGAGGTCAGAGGAAGGATTTTGCAAGTTTTCGCGAGCTTTGAGTCGGTTGAAGACCATTGTGTCGACCTTAGAAGCGCGTCGATCAATGGGTGCTTGGTTGGCTAAGAGATCCTGGGCGTGGGATACTTGACTACCCAAAACTAATAATGCTGCTATTGCAAAAGGCTTTATTATTCCTCTAAAATTCATAATTTCTTATTTATATTAAACCAAATCGGAACACAAAAACGATTGTTCCAGTCTCTTCAAAAAGAAGAATAAAACTCTGAAATGCCTCAGCCTTGATTTTGAAGACGTTGCAAAGATAAGAAAATTATTTCATTTTCGAATGAAGATTAACAGTTTTTAGAGTTGGTTTAACACTTTGGCTTGACTTTTGTTAAAGCTCGAAAGCCTATTGTTACTTGCGTTGACGTAGATCAAGAAATGCTTAATTCTATGATATGGCAGCCCAATTTATGTTAACTTTCCTTAATGCTTTCAGCCTATCCCACAACATCTGATAGGTTGCTTTTTGGCAGTTGGGATCATCGTCGATAACCTTTTGTGCCTCATCTCTAGCCATTTGGACAATCTGTCCGTCCCGTGCGATGTCGGCAATCTTTAGGTCAAAGGCGATGCCGCTTTGTTGCGTACCTTCTAGATCGCCAGGTCCGCGTAGCTTGAGATCGGCTTCGGCAATCTCAAAACCATCATTGGTGTCACACATGATGTCTATGCGTCGACGCGTTTCTTTGCTCAGTTCGTACTTCGTCACAAGGATACAATAGCTCTGATCGGCTCCTCTGCCCACGCGTCCACGTAGCTGATGGAGCTGCGAAAGGCCGAAACGCTGAGCGTCCAAGATCACCATCACCGAGGCGTTGGGCACATTCACGCCTACCTCGATGACCGTTGTGGCCACCAAAATCTGCGTTTCGCCACTGACAAACTTCTCCATCTCGGCCTCTTTCTCTTTGTCCTTCATGTCTCCATGCACCTTGCTGAGATGGTAGTTGGGAAAAATTTCCTTCAATGCCTCGTATCCGTCTTCTAGGTTTTTGAGGTCTATCTGCTTGCTTTCTTTGATCAATGGGAATACGATATAGGCTTGACGGCCCATGTCGATCTGCTTCCTTATGCCATTATAGAGGCTTGTGGTCTGGTTGTCATACTTATGAATGGTGTATATCGGCTTACGTCCTGGGGGCAACTCGTCGATGATGCTCACATCCAAATCGCCATAGATGGTCATTGCCAACGTACGTGGTATCGGCGTGGCGGTCATTACCAAGATGTGCGGAGGGTTCTCGCTCTTGCTCCAAAGTTTGGCTCTTTGCTCCACGCCAAAGCGGTGCTGCTCGTCAATCACGGCTAGACCTAACCGGCTAAACTGCACTTTCTCCTCGATGATGGCGTGCGTTCCCACCAAGATATGTATGTCCCCAGTGGCAAGCCGTTCCAAAACCGATTTCCGTCGCTTGCCTTTGACGATGCCCGTGAGCAACTCCACATGCAGATCCATGCCCTTGAGAAAAGTCTGAATGGTCTGAAGATGCTGCTCGGCTAGGATCTCCGTCGGTGCCATGATGCACGCTTGATAGCCATTGTCCACCGCTATGAGCATCGTCATCAGTGCTACGAGCGTCTTGCCTGAGCCCACATCGCCCTGTAAGAGACGATTCATCTGCTTGCCACTATTGAGGTCTCGGCGTATCTCATGCATCACACGCTTCTGTGCTCCAGTGAGTTCGAAGGGCAGATTGTGCGAATAGAACCAGTTAAACTCCTTCCCGATGCGTGGGAAAAGGTTACCGCGGTACTTGCGGCGGTGGTCACTGGCATAACGCAGAATGTTGAGTTGGACATAGAAGAGTTCCTCAAACTTCAACCTCAACCGTGCTCTTTGCGTGTCAGCCACACTCTTAGGGTAGTGGATCATACGCATCGCCTCATCGCGTGAGCATAGATGTAGCGGTGCGGTGATGAAGGGCGGGAGCGTCTCGGGGAGCGGTGTGGTGAGCTTGGAGAGCAATGTCTTGGTCAAACGCTCAACGCCCCGACTGGTCATTCCGGCTCGTTTCATCTTCTCGGTGGTGACGTAGAAGGGCTGCATACCCATGTTGTTGAGCTGCAACTGGCTCGCGTCGTCAATGTCAGGGTGTGTAAACTGAAACCGCTGGTTGTATATTGCGGGCTTGCCGAAGACGATATACTCCTTGTCAATCATGTAATTGCGTGTGACATAGGTCAGCGCGTTAAACCAAACCAAGTCGCACACACCGTGCCCATCGCTGAAATGAGCCACGATACGTTTCTTCCCACGACCGCCATCGTAGGTCTCAAAACTCAAGATACGCCCTTTGATTTGTACAAAAGGCATATCTGCCGATAGCTCCGAGATGAGATAGACCTTCGTGCGGTCCACATATTTGTATGGATAATACTCTAACAAGTCGCCATACGTAGCTACACCAATCTCCTTCTGGAGCAGTTCCTTCTTCTTAGGGCCCACTCCAGGCAGATACATGATGTCTTGGTCCAGTATATCCATGCTTCTTCCTCCTTATTATATATGTGTATATAGAATGGCGTTAAGCCAATGCGTCAGCCACCAACAAGTCGGCTGGGGTAGTGATCTTGATGTTTTCGCGATTGCCCTCCACCATTGTCACCTTGCGTCCGATGTGTTCCACCACGCTGGCATCATCCGTGAAGCACTCTTGGTAAGGCTGATTGAATGCTTCCCGAGCCACTTCCAGCCTGAATACCTGCGGCGTCTGCACACTGCGGTAGTAGCTTCTGAGCACGTTATGGCTCTCGCCGTTAGGTTCTATCAGCCGTAGCGTGTCCGTGACGGGCATCACCGGTATGGCAGCACCATCACGCTGGGCGGCTTCGAAGCACCGTCCTATCGTGTCAACGCTTACGAACGGCCGCACACCATCGTGTATAGCAACGAGCCCTTGAGCGTCGGTGGGGATGAGCCGCAGTCCGTTCTTGGACGATTCAAACCTTGTGCTGCCCCCTTGCGCCAACGTGTGCTCCACGCTGAAATGGTGCTCTTGGCATAGCTGACGCCAATAGTCTTGTTGCGCTAGAGGCAGAACGAGAATCAGCTTTAGGCTCTCGTCATATTCCTTAAAGCGCTCCAAGGTACGCATCAGCACCGGTTTGCCTTTGACGGGAAGAAACTGCTTCGGAATCTCCGACCCCATTCGCAGTCCCTTTCCCCCAGCTACGATAATGACATAGTTGCTCATTTGGCTTCCTTCAGTAGACGGTCATAGATCATTCCGGCAGCCACCTCGTCGGCTTTCTGCTCTCCCACAAAGTAAGAGAGGATACGATAAGCATAAGGCAACACCGCTGCAGGACCCTCGCCCGTGATGATGTTGCCATCCTCTACGTAGAGCGCTTCCTTGTATTGAGCACCCTTCAGATAGCTATCCATGCCCGGATAGATGGTGGCTTGACGACCTTCAAGCAGTCCGGCGTGTGCCAAAACCAATGGTGCAGCGCAGATAGCGCCCACCTTCTTGCCAGCCTTGTAGTGCTGTTGTAGCGCAGCGATGACCTTGTCGTTGTCACGCAGGTTGGTGCTACCAGGCATGCCACCCGGCAAGAGCAACATATCGGCTTCACCTAAGCGGGTCAAATCGTCCCAACAAGTGTCTGCAAGGATAGTTACGCCATGTGAAGAGGTCACCTCACGCGTGCTGTTTGTGCTAACGGTTATCACGTCTACGCCGCCACGACGCAAGATATCAACGGGTGCCAAAGCCTCAACTTCCTCAAAGCCGTTGGCCAGAAATTCGATTACTAATGCCATATGATGATTATTTAAAGGTATGATTCTCAATAAAAATGGTTATATTTGCACCATCAATTCACTTGCAAATATACAAATTCTTCACGATTTGGCACGTCAATGCCACGTAAAAGAAACTAAAAAATGTATCCATGGGAGCAAAGAAACTGACGTTTGCCGTCTTTGGCGATCCGTATAAAGCCACCGAATCGGTGCGTATCTGGGAGATGCTGGATAACCTAACCCACCGCGGGGCAGAGATCTATGTGGAACGTTCGTTCTATGATAGCTTGTCGCGCGTCCTCAATGAGGATATCAACGTGACGGGCGTGTTTGATGGCGGCAACTTTGATACCCACTTTGTTATCTCCCTTGGTGGCGATGGCACGTTCCTTCAGGCAGCCAATAGGGATGGTGCAAAGCAGATTCCGATACTCGGTGTGAACATGGGCCGATTGGGTTTCCTTGCCAGCGTGCTCCCCAGCGAGCTCTCCGATGCCATTGACGACATCTATGAGGGACGATACAGCATTGACGAACGTGTGGCGATATGTCTTGAGACCGCTGGCGAACCCGTCGAAGGCAGCCCCTTTGCGCTGAACGATATAGCTGTGCTCAAGCGCGATAATGCCGCGATGATCAGCGTGCGTGCCAGCATCAATGGCGAATACCTCGTCACCTATCAAGCCGACGGACTGGTGATCAGCACCCCTACAGGCTCTACCGCTTACTCGCTCAGCAATGGCGGCCCTATCATCGTGCCCCAAGCAGGCATCCTCGCCCTCACTCCCGTGGCGCCACATAGCCTTAATATCCGTCCCATCGTGGTCAAGGATGACGCCGTAATCACCCTTGACGTGGAGAGCCGAAGCCACAACTACCTCGTGGCGCTTGATGGACGGTCAGAGAAAATGGGCGAAGGCACACACCTTACCATCCGTAAAGCCCCCTATAAGGTGCGCGTTGTGAAGCGGCACAACACGCGTTACTTCTCCACCCTGCGTGGCAAACTGATGTGGGGAGCTGATACGCGTGAGTGATCCATCCTGAAACCATAACATGATGAACCTAAAAGGACTGTTCAGATCACCCGACTCAAAATATAAAACGGGCGAAATCTTACGTTGGCTGTGGCAAGCCTGGCGCGGCAACCGACTCCAAGCCGTGCTCAACGCATCGTTGGGACTGCTCAGCGTGGCGGTGTCGCTGTCGTCGGTATGGGCTGTCAAGCATGCCATCGATGTGGCGTCACACGTCATTCCGGGCAACATCGTCTTGGCGGTGGTGCTGATGGGCGTGCTGATTCTATGCGATTTTGCCATCAATATCTCAGCGGTGTGGGTGCGAAACATCCTTGGCGTGAAGGCGCAAAACCGTATGCAGCAGAAGATGCTGGACCGTATCCTGCGCTCAGAGTGGCACGGCAAGGAAGAGCGTCACTCCGGCGACGTGCTCAATAGGCTTGAAACCGATGTCTCTCAGGTGGTGACGTTCCTCACCGAAACCTTGCCCAGCGTCCTCAGTACGCTTGCCATGTTCCTAGGAGCCTTCTCTTATCTGCTCAGTATGGACTGGCGACTGGCGCTGATCATCACTTTCATGATACCGATATTTGTCCTTGTGAGTAAGGTATATATCCGCAAGATGCGCAACCTAAGCCGCAAGGTGCGCGATAGCGACTCTAAGGTGCAGAGCGTGTTGCAAGAAACCATTCAGAACCGTATGCTCATCAAGACCCTTGAAGGCGATGAGATGGCGGTGAACAGGCTCGAGGATACCCAAAGCCAACTGCGACAGCGTGTGGTACAGCGTACCAAGTTCTCGCTTTTCTCCAACTTCATCCTCAACTTTGGCTTCGCCTTTGGTTACCTCGTGGCTTTTGCGTGGGCTGCTATACGCATGATGAATGGCTCGCTGACCTTCGGCGGCATGACCGCCTTCCTACAACTGGTCAACAAGATACAGTCGCCGGCGCGCTCACTGACCAAGCTTGTCCCCGCCTTCGTGATGGTTTTCACCTCGGCAGAGCGACTGATGGAGCTGGAGGAGAACCCGCTAGAGGAACAGGGCGACCCCGTGGTGCTCTCCGCGCCTTGTGGTGTGCGCCTGGAAGACGTCAGCTATGCTTATGACAAGGTGGATGGCGACGTGATCTCGCACCTCAGTTACGATTTCGCCCCAGGCTCTTGTACGGCTATCCTTGGCGAGACCGGCTCGGGCAAGACCACCCTGATACGTCTGCTCTTGGCGCTGCTGCAACCGCAAAAGGGTACGCTGAGTCTCTATAACGATCATCGCAGCGAGACGCTCTCGCCCCTGCTGCGTACCAACTTTGTCTATGTGCCACAGGGCAACACTCTCATGAGCGGCACCATCCGCGATAATCTGCGCTTGGGCAAGCTCAATGCCACCGACGAGGAGATGCTCGAGGCGCTCCATCGGGCATGTGCCGACTTTGTGTCAGATCTACCCTTAAAGCTTGACACACCTTGTGCTGAACAGGGTGGGGGACTCTCCGAAGGACAAGCACAGCGCATCGCCATCGCCCGTGCCTTGTTGCGCGACCGCAGCGTGATGCTCTTTGACGAAGCCACATCAGCCCTTGATCCCGATACGGAACGCGAGCTCTTGCAGAATCTCCTATCCCGTCGTGACAAGACCATCATCTTTATCACCCACCGCATGGCTGTGGTGGACTATTGTGACCAAGTATTAACCATCAACAAACTATCCTAATATGAAGAGAATCTTAATGATTGCCCTTGCTTGGATGGCCCTTTTGGGTACGGCAATGGCTCAAGACATGGATGCAAAGTATGCCACAGACCTGCTCAAGCCTGGAACGGAGGCACCCCTGTTTACGCTGAAAAACCAAGCGGGTAAGCCCGTTTCGCTTGCCGAAATGCTGAAGCAGAACAAGTATGTGATACTGGATTTCTGGGCTTCCTGGTGCCCCGACTGCCGTAAGGAGATACCCAACGTCAAGGCGCTTGTGGACCAGTACAAGGACTACGGACTGGAGGTGGTAGGCATATCGTTTGACACCGACACCGCCGCATGGAACAGTTGTGTGCGCAAGAACGACATGACGTGGATCCATGTAAGCGAACTAAAGAAGTGGAAACGTGAAACAGAGATTGACCGCACCTATCATATCAACTGGATTCCGACGATGTATCTCATCGGCCCCGATGGTAAGGTGATTCTCGGAACGGTGGAGCAACCACGCCTTCAAGCCGCAGTGGACAGTCTGGCTAAGGCTGGGAAGCTCACCAAGAGCGTCATGCCCGAATATGAAGGAAACATCTATGAGTTTCTAGGACAGAACGTGCAATATCCTTCTAAGGCCAGCAAGATGGGCATTGGTGGCAAGATGTTTGTCCAGTTTACCATCGATGAGAACGGCACACCGCAAGATATCCAGGTGAGCCGTAAGAGTCAGTTTACTCAGGTGAGCAATAAGAAACTCAAGAATGCCAACCGCGTGAGTGTGGAAGAGGCACGCAACGCCCTGCGCGATGAGGCCTTGCGCGTTGTAGGATTGATGACCAAGTGGAAACCAGCCGTTGTCAATGGCAAGGCGGTAGCCATACCGATGACGTTGCCCATCAATTTCAACATGAAGTAGACTGTCTTTCGACCCCGACAAAGATATATAACAAACAATAAAAGCATCCCTTTCACCTCACGGCCAATACCATCTGACAAGGTGAAAGGGATGCTTTTGTCATGAAGAATAAATTATTTTTGGATGAAAATCAATTTGTTTTCTTTCAAAAAATAAATTATTCTTTGCTCCCAAAGAGCCTTGGAAGCATCGTCAAACCTAAGCTATCATGTGCTCGTAAAGCCTTTAGCGCAATACAATCATTGTGTGGCAGACTGCTAAGCTCTATACTATGCCCCTCTCTGAAACTAACCAATAAAGGCAAACCCAAGCGGGTTTGCCTTTATTGGTTGGTGTTATCGGAGCACCGCTAGGTTATGCCTTGTGCCCGATAGATATCGTTGAGGCGTGCGTTTATTTCACCACGACCTTCTTTCCGTTGTTGATATACACACCCTTCTGACTTGGATGGCTGATAGCTTGTCCTTGGAGGGTGTACCACTGATCCGTCTTGGCGGTGGTGACGTGGGCGCTATGGATAGCGTCGGCATCCTTAGCAAATGCCTTCAGCGCTGAGAGGGCAGAGGTAGCCTTACCGTCGCGGTTGTCAAAGAGCGATGTGTTGTTCCATCCGGTGGTCACGCGCTGGGTGTTCCAGTCTAGTCCGTTCTCGTTAGCTTCCATCCACCACCAGAAGAGACCTATGACGTTGCTATGCTTCTGAAGCGTTTCGATCAGGTCTTTGGTAAACTGACACTGGCCTTCGTCGCTATATGGGTAGGTGCCGGTGTAGTCGTAAGTGGTGCCGTTCATCTCCCACGCGTATGGATAACCCGTTTCTACGATCATGATCTTCTTCTCAGGGAAGGCTATCTCCATGTTGTTGACAGCCATATTGAGTGTGCTCAGCGAACCATGATAGGAAGGATAGTAGCTCAGACCGATGATGTCATAGTCGACATTGGCGCTTTTCATCTCATCATAGAAGCCTTTCAGCACGCTAACCTTTGGCACGCGCTCGGTGTGGAGCACGATCTGAGCGTCTGGGCACACCTCTCGACAAGCCTTACCTGCCTGCTTGAGCAGGGTGGTGAAGCGGTTCCATGATGTAGCGTTGTATGAGTCGCCTTGCCAGCAGTGGTTGGCGGTGGTGTTCTCAGCACCCCAAAGCATACCATAACTGATCTCGTTGCCCGTCTGGATGAAGTCGGGTGCAGCGCCTTCACTCTTGAGATGATTGAGCACATCCTTGGTATAGGTGTATAGCTGTGTGCCTAGGTCGTCGTCATTGAGGTCTAACCATGCCTTCGGTGTCCATTGCTTAGCTGGGTCAGCCCATGTGTCCGAGTAGTGGAAGTCGAGCAACAGCTTGAAGCCAGCGGCCTTGATGCGCTTGCTTAGAGATGTGACATAGTCGAGATCCTGTACCACACCCTCGCCCTTTTCGGTGCTAGAAGCGTTAGCTGGGTCTACGAATAAGCGCACACGCATCGCGTTCAAACCCTCTTGCTTGAAGAAGTCGAGCGGACTAGAGATAGCATTTCCATCGTGATCGTAATACTTCGCTCCGTTCTTTTCATAAGAAGGGAGCAGCGAGATGTCGCCACCGACATAACATTGTGCCCCAGCATGGAGCGTCACGGCGCATAGCATGGCCGTCATAAGCGTCTTGATTGTCTTCATTGTTAGTAGTTTTGTATTGATAATAGCGTGTCCTATTGACCGCCTTTACAAATTTACGGCGATTTATTGGTATCTCCAAAAAATCGCCGTAATAATATGCTTTCAGTGTATCTTTATCCTTTTCAGAACTCTAAGATCATCGCTTGTCTGTGTCCTAGCTTGACATCTTGGTCCAGACGAACCTTCTCGCCGGTGAGGATATCCGTCGCGGTGGTGTGCTTACCGATCACTTCGGCATAGCGTGCCACCTTTAGCGTGTTGTCAGCTTTCTTTCCGTTGAGGATAGTCATCACGGTCTTGCCTTGATGTTGACGTGCTAGGACATACACACCTTCCCATGGAATAAACTGCTTCTGGGTGCCCTCAGAGATGGTGAGGTTGCCTTGGCGCCAGTGGAGCAAGCGTGAGAGCCAGTAGAACATGCGGTTCTCAGCGTCGGTGCGTCCCTCTCGGGTGAAGGCATTGCGTGTATCGCCCGCGAAACCGCCAGGGAAGTCCTCACGCACATGTCCGTCGGTGACCTCCTTGGTGCCGTTCATCAGCACTTCGGTACCATAGTAGAGTTGCGGTGTGCGGTTCATCGTCAGCAGCAAAGCCAATGCCTGCTTGAGTGCGGTAGAGTCCTTGCCCTTGCCTAGGAAGCGATCCGTGTCGTGATTGTCCACAAAGGCCAACACGTTCTGTGGCTTGTTGTATAGATAATCATAGCACAGCACGTTATAGATACGGTTCAGTCCCTTCCACCAAGCGTCCGTCTCCTCGTTCTTAGCCATGTTGATGCGGTCAAAGAAGGCAAAGTCCATCACGGTCTTCAGATAACTGTTGGTGGTGGAAAGCTTCGAGTCCTTCTGCCAAGCAGCCGTGTAAGCCGGTTCGGTGACCCATGTCTCGCCCACGGTATTGAAGTTGGGATACTCGTTGTCCAGCGTCTTCATCCACAGAGCCATGGCGTCGCGGTCAGCATAAGGATAGGTATCCATGCGTATGCCGTCAATGCCGACGGTTTCAATCCACCACTCGCTGTTCTGGATGAGGTAGCGGATGACGTGCGGGTTGCGCTGATTGAGGTCGGGCATCGATGAGACAAACCATCCGTCGGTGGTCTCCTTCAGGTCTATGTCGCTCCTGTAAGGGTCGAGCACGGGCGTGAGCTTGTAGCTGGTCTGCAGTCCGTAGTGGGGATTGTTGAACCAGTCGTGTGACGGCATGTCGATGTTCCAAGGGTGATAGCTGCCGCAGTGGTTGAAGATCATGTCCATCACCACCTTCATACCCTTGCTGTGGCAAGCCTCTACCAGTGCCTTGTACTCGTCGTTGGTACCAAATCGGGGATCCACCTTATAATAGTTGGTGGTGGCATAGCCGTGGTAGCAGCTGTACAAGCCTTGGTCAGCGGGCTGATCGTTCTCCAGCACGGGCGTGAACCATAGCGCCGTGACACCTAGCTCGGTAAAATAGTCGAGGTGCTCGGACAGACCGGCAAGGTCACCGCCGTGGCGCAAGCTAGGCTCTTGGCGGTTGCAGCGCTCATCGCGCATACCTTTGACGATGTCGTTCTTAGGGTTGCCGTTAGCAAAACGGTCGGGCATGAGCATATAGAGCACGTCGGCGTTGCTGAAGCCGTGGTGATCCTCACCCTTCATGGCACGTGCCTTGAGGGTGTAAGGCATGGCAAACTTTTTGCCTTTGTTCGTAAACTGCAACTTCATCGTTCCGGGTTGAGCGCCCGAAAGGTTGAGGTAGATGAGGAGATAGTTGGGCGAATCCAGTCTGACCAGTGAGTCGATAGCCACTCCGGGATAATCGACCGTGACGTCAGCGGTACGGATGTCGGGTCCGTAAACCATCAGTTGGAGTGACGCATCTTTCATACCCACATACCAGTCGGTGGGTTCTATGCGTGTGATTTCGTTCTTTGCGCTCATAGCGAGGAAACAAAACAGAAATGTTAGGATGAATGAATACTTCTTCATGGTTGATGTATCGTGAATAGATATTAGGTATATCGTGAATAGGCCGTTTAAGGCGTGTTCTATAAATTCCACGCTCTATGAAATTTGTAATATAGACGGAATACTCTTTGTGTCCTTTTGTTTTTATCCGGTATCTTTTCCTTTCTTCTTCAGTCGCATAGCTCCTATGCTCCTTCAGAAAGAAAGAAAAATCTACTCGGCTAAAATTCAAAAATCCATCAAAGGTAATTTATAGAACCCGCCTTAGTCGTGAAGGATCAGAGCCGACTGTGCATCGACCATCACTTCGCCACCCATCATCTCGCCAAGGCCGGCTTCGTTGACCTGACCGCTACCGCAGACAATGGTGAAGTTGCCCTCAGGCAGATCCACGGTCTTGAGGTCGTTGCTTGCATTGATGATGACATAGATGTTGTTCCACTGATCTCCGCCGGCGTGATTCTTGAGTTTGAAAGCCACGAGGCAGTCTTGTGTGGGGAGAAACTCTAGATGCTGGCGCACCAGGTCGGCGTTGCCTAGCCTGAAGGCAGGATGCGCCTCACGCAGATGGATGAGGTTCTTATAGTAGCTGAACACCTGTGGATAGCGCTTGAGGTTGTCCCAATCGAGGTGATTGATGCTGTCGGGCGAGTTGAACGAGTTGTGCACGCCCTGCTTGGTACGTAGCATCTCCTCACCGGAGAGCATGAAAGGTACACCCTGAGAGACAAACACCACCGTCTGTGCCAGCTCGTCAAGACGTATGAGCTGGTCCTCATCGTAGGTGGTCTCGGGTATAGAGGCGCGGAGACGGTCCGTGAGGCACATGTCGTCGTGGCAGCTCACATAGCTGATCATCTGTGTAGGTTGTGTAGCCCAAGGACGTTTGGTGTAGTTGACCTTTGTATAGTCGACCTGCGGATGAGCTATCATGCCCACGATACCAGCCTTGATGCTCTCCTCGTTGCCCGATAACCCGGCAAGGAACGCACCCTTTGTGTCATCACTGAAAGGACCACGGAGCGCATCACGTATCTCGTCAGAGAAGGCGGCGATGCCTGGCATCTGCGTGATATGATCCTTGGTGGCGAGCTTGTCGGCAGCCAAGGCGCATGTGCCAGCGCTCCATCCCTCGCCATAAACAAAGATGGAAGGGTCAATGGCGGTCAGTGTGGCACGCACTTGGTTCATCGTCTCGATGTCATGAACGCCCATCAAGTCGAACCGGAAGCCATCCACGTGATATTCGTTGACCCAGTACTTGACGCTTTCAAGGATAAACTGGCGCATGAGCGGTTGGTCGCTTGCGGTCTCGTTGCCACATCCCGAACCGTTGCTCGGTGTGCCATCGGCATTGTAACGATAGTAGGCTTTGGGCCAAGTGCGTTCAAAGTTGCTACCCTCGAGGTCGAAGGTGTGATTGTACACCACATCCAAGATCACGCGGATGCCTGCCTTATGAAGGGCTTGCACCATCTGCTTAAACTCTAAGATGCGGCGTGTGGGTAGCTCGGCGTCAAAGGAGTAACTGCCTTCAGGTACGTTATAGTTGAGCGGATCATATCCCCAGTTATACTGCGCCAGGTCTGTGCGCCCTTCATTGATCGAAGCAAAGTCGAACGAAGGAAGCACATGCACAGCGTTGATGCCCAGTTCCTTCAGATGATTGATAGCCTTTTTCTCAGTCAAAGCAAGAAACTTGCCCTTGTTGACCAGCCCTGAGCTCGGGTCGATGGAGAAGTCGCGGTGATGCATCTCATAGATAACGAGGTCAGCTGGCGACTTGGTGGTCAAGCGGTGGTCGGCATCCCACCCCGTGGGGTTGGTGTCTTTGAGGTCAACCACGGCTCCGCGCTGACCATTGCAACCTACAGCGATGGCGAAAACACCCGGAGTCTCCCCCTTGCCGATATCGAAGGTGTAGAACTTCCCTTTGAGATCGCCACTCACTTCAGCCACCCAGCGGTTGTCGCCATCGGGTTTCATCTTGATCTTCTTGTACGCTTTGCCTCCTCGTCCAGCGTCATACAGGCGCAAGGTGGGCTTAGTGGGCGCGTTGAGACGGAAGATGGTCTTGCTATGCGTGTAGGTCATCTCGTTGAATAGCTGACCTGCGGCTTGTGGCGTGGCCATCACGGCATGGCTCTCGCTCCCTTGAAGGAGACCATTGGATGGGAAAGAGATTGTCATATACTTATCAGTTGTGGCAAAGGCATGCGTCGCTACCATCATTAGGAGGCATGCGCCGAGGAGCGTTCTTTTGTTCATGATTGTAGAAAAAAGTAATGAAGCCCCTCCCTCGGTGAGGGAGAGGCGTGGATGAATATTACAAAACGTGATTACTTAGCAAACAAGCTGACAGCAAAACCGCCACCCGAAGCCATTGTGAGCTTCAGTACGTCACCCTTCTTTACCTTCTTATGAGTGATGACATAAGCCTTCGGGTTCTTGTCATAGCTAGCGTCTTTGGCGTCAGCATAGATGGTACAGTCGTAGGTACGGCCCTTATCAAGGAAGTCGAGCTTCACCACTGACTGGTGTCCGTGCTCGTCACACTTGCCACCGATAAACCAGTTGTCGGTGCCTTTGCCCTTACGTGCTACGGTGATGTAACGCGCGGGTTCTGCTTCGAGGTACTTGCTGTCGTCCCAGTCACAAGGTACGTCCTTGATAAACTGGAATGCGTCCTTAAACTTAGCATAGTTTTCAGGTGTGTCCGAAACCATCTGTAGTGGGCTATACATCGTCAGGTAGAGTGCCAATTGGCCTACAAGCGTGGTGTGAACATAGCTGGTGTTGTCGGTCCAAGTGCTGAGTTGGGTCTCAAAGATACCTGGTGTGTAGTCCATCGGGCCGCCTTGAAGACGTGTGAAAGGCAAGATCACGGTGTGAGAAGGCACGCTTCCGCCGAAAGCCTCATACTCGCCACCACGCGCACTCTCGTTACCTACGAGGTTAGGCCATGTGCGGCAGATACCAGTGGGGCGTACAGCTTCGTGGCCATCGACCATCACGTGATGCTTAGCAGCCTGTTCCAGCACGTACTGGTAGTGGTTGACAAGGCTCTGGCTGTAATGGTGGTCGCCGCGAGGGATGATGTCGCCTACATATCCAGTCTTGACAGCATCATAACCGTACTTGTTCATCAGGTTAAGCGCATCCTCGAGGTGACGCTCATAGTTGATGGTGCTAGAGCTGGTCTCATTGTGCATCATCAGTTTCACGCCTTTGCTGTGCGCGTAATCGTTCAGTCCCTTGAGATCAAAGTCGGGGTATGGGGTCACGAAATCGAACACATCCCATTTCCAGCAACCAGCCCAGTCTTCCCAACCTACGTTCCAACCTTCTACCAACACTTGGTCAAGACCGTTCTCGGCAGCAAAGTCGATGTACTTCTTCACGTTGGCATTGTTAGCTCCGTGGCGTCCATTGGGCTTGGCTTTGCTCCAATCGATCTGTCCGAGCTTCACGCTGGGGTATTCGTCGGTATAGCTCCATGAGCTCTTGCCGGTGATCATCTCCCACCAAACACCGCAGAACTTAGTGGGATGGATCCAGCTAGTGTCCTCGATCTTACAAGGTTCGTTGAGGTTCAGAATCAAGTTGGATGAGAGCATATCCCTTGCGTCGTCGCTCACCATGACGGTACGCCAAGGTGTGTTGAACGGTGTCTGCACGTAAGCTTTGTTTCCTGTGGCATCAGGTGTGAGCCAGCTCTCAAACACCATGTTCTTGTCGTCAAGGTTTAGGTGCATACATGAGTAGTCGATAAGGGCTGCTTCGTGGAGGTTGATGTACAATCCATCATCTGTCTTGAGCTGCAATGAGGTCTGAACGCCCGTGTCTGAGAAGACAGACACAGAGGAGTTGCTCCAGTTGACAGCGTCATGGAAGCGGCTACGGATCTCAGATAGCTTGCTTTCTTGCGTTTCCTGCTCCTGTGTATCATAGTCGCCAGGGAGCCACCAAGCCGTGTGGTCACCCGTCATGGCAAACTGTGTGTGCTCTTCCTTAACCACAAAGTAGTTGAGCGACTTCTGTTGAGGGAATTCATAGCGCAGTCCCATACCGTCATCGTACACGCGGAAGCGAATGGCGATGTTGCGATCAGAGCTAGCTTGGTGCAGATTGACCAAGAGCTCGTTGTAATGGTTGCGGATGGTTGCGGTCTCGCCCCATACTGGTTTCCATGTTTCGTCAAAGGTAGAGGTGCTTGACCCCGTCTCGGTGAAGCCGTTCATGAGGTCTGTCTCCTGTGCGCCCTTAGAGGCGTGGCGGTCTTTGGCAAGCTCCAAACCTAGGTGTGAAGGTTTGATGACTGCTTTGTTCTTGTACGACATCTCATAGGTGGGCTCGCCAGCTGATGAGAGTGAGAACTTAACGGTGACATTCCCATTAGGCGAAGACACTGTCTGCGCTAGGGCAAAGGTCGGGAATAGTAACGATGCGATTAATAGTTTTCCTTTCATTTTCGTCCTGAATAGTTAATTAATTCTTTAATATTAGATGTGAAATCGTTATTGCTTAAGAGGTCTTCGATGCTCATGTGCATGCAGTAGCGCCAATAGTGCTTAGGGTTAGCAGGGATATTGATGCGCTCAGCGTCAGCATCGGCAAGGCGTAGCTGTTCATCGATGGCAAGCCAATCCTGTATGCTGAGGATGCAAAGCATGCTGGGAGAGGTCAGGTTGTTACAGATGATTTCGCGTGCAAGCCAGCCGGGTAACGGGTGAGGAGCGGTGCCGTCGCGATGGAGCATAGTGTTGTAGAATGCCTGTGTACGTTCGGCGTCTTCATCCCACCACATTCGGAGCGTGGGCATATCGTGTGAGGATATGGTACATACGCTGCGGTAAGGGTTGCGCTCAGGATAGCCAAACCTTACTTGTGGGTCTTTGGGCATGCTCTGGAGCTCCAAGCTGAGGATGCGCAGCTCGTTCATCAACCATGCAACACAGTCGGGCACCATACCTAGGTCTTCTGCACATACCAGCATACGGGTGGCATTGACCAGCTTGGGTAGCTTTCGTTTGGCTTCCTCGTACCAGAACTGGTTGTTGCGACGATAGAAGTAGTCGTTGTAAAGGCGGTTGAAGATGGCCTTGTCACTGTCGAATAGGCTCTCGTAGATGTAATCAAACTGCACGGAGATGCGTGGGTGGAACTTGTTGGCATCCTTATGGTCGCGTACAAAGAGCACGTCGCTGATCAAGGCATATAGTCCGTCGCGCAGATTATTGAGCTCGGCGATGGCTTTTGCAGCAGCTTCGGGGGCGAGGTTCTTGGCTTTGGCAGCGGTGATCTTGGCAAAGTAGCTCTCCACTTTCTTCTGTGTGTCATACTCGGGACGCATCCGGTAGTGGGTGTCGTCTTTCTTTTCGAGGTATGTGGCACGCACGATGTCAGCCTTTTCGCCAAACATCCGGTCTAGCACCCAGTCGGTAATGAATGGTGTGGTGAACAGCTCCTCTTGCCAATGCAGTCCGTATCCCTCAATCTCGCTGACCGTTAAGCCTAGCGCGGGTTGGAATTGTCCCAACAATCCGTGTACTGCATGCACCGGAATCTCCCAGATACGGAAGAATCCAAGCACGTGATCGATGCGGTAAGCATCAAAGAAATGCGCCATGTTTTGGAAGCGACGCACCCACCATTGGCAGTTGTCGCGCAGCATGGCATCCCAGTTGTAGGTCGGGAAGCCCCAGTTCTGACCATTGACCGAGAAGTCGTCGGGTGGTGCTCCAGCCTGTCCGTTGAGGTTGAAGTAGTGGGGCTCGGTCCACACATCGCAACCATAGCGGTTCACACCGATAGGGATGTCACCCTTCAGTACCACATGATGCTTGCGAGCATGGGCGTGGGCGGCTTCCATCTGTGTGAATAAGATAAACTGAACGTAATAGTAGAACGCCACCTCTTTATATATATTGGTGCGTGGTGAGGTAAGCGCCTTGCGGTCGTTCTCATCCCACTGGTTGTGGTCGGGCCACTGCGAGAAGTCGGCAGTGCCATATTTCTCTCTGAAAGAACAATACTGAGCGTACGGAACCAACCATCCTTCTGCCTCAGAGAAGAATGCCTTGAATGCAGCAGAGGCTAAAACGCTCTTTCCTTCTTGCTTATATAGCAGTTGGAGATACTCGGTCTTGGCATTGTTGACGCGCTCATAGTCGATCTGAGGTAAGGCGTTGAGCTCATGTCGTAGCGATTCGAAACGCAGACGATCGGCTTTCTCCGTGAGAGAAGGCAACTGATTGAGGTCAACGTATTGCGGATGAATCGCAAAGATAGATATGCAGCTATAAGGATAGGAGTCGGTCCAGGTGTGCGTGATGGTGGTGTCGTTGATTGGAAGGATCTGTAAGACACGCTGATCGGTGAGCGATACCCAATCGATCATTTTCTTTAGGTCACCAAAGTCGCCTATGCCGAAGCTGGATTTGGAACGGAGCGAGAACACGGGGATGAGTGTTCCAGCAGCCTTGATCTGGCTTACGGGGAAGTAAGCGGTATCCAGTTCGTATACCAACACGTCGCCAAGGTTGAGCAAGGGTAGGGTTATGGTGCGATTGTCAGCACATTCCCAAAGGCAACGACCGTTATTGTTGTCATCCACAAGGATGAACTTGAATTCTAAAAAGTTGTTTCTGAGGTTGAGCGCATCAATGTCTACCATCCATTCATTGATGCTATGCTCGGTCATGGAGAGCGCTTTGTCCGTGTTCCAACCGCCTAACGAGGGTGAAGCGCCAACCAAAGCAAGACGCTGTCCGTGACGTAGCTGTGGCGCTTTGACCTTCAATCGCACCGTCTGAGCAAACTTGCTCTCTGCGGGTAAGGCTACCTTGACGCCTACGAAGCAGTCGGTTATCGCAGAGGTATAGAGGAATGCGTCCTCAGGGATGTCTGCCCAATGGTCATATACGTGGTAGATGGTGCCGTAAAGCGTGCTTAGCTCCAGCTGATGTTGCACCACGCGCCACTCTGTTCGTACGTCTTTGTCGTCCTTGCGCACGGAATAATAATAGGTGAGAACAGTGCCTTTGGGCGCTGAAGGCGTATAATCGAGTTGCCAGTGGTAACCATCTTGGGTGTGCATACGGAGATCTGCGGACGCTGGTCCGTGCTGTTCTCCTCCTTCAGAGATATGAAGAAAAAGCTCTTCTCCATATCCAGTGTGGTAGTCTATGCTAAATAGTATGCTCATAGAGTTAAGTTGTTTTGGTTCAAAGGTACGATATTATCCTTTGACGGATTATATTGAATAGATTGTTTGAATTCTCTTTTTATGCAAACGTTTGCTCTTTTACATATTCATGCTTGGTCTTGATGAAACTCACAGCGTACGCTCCGATGACCAAAGCGACACCTGCAACAATCATCATGTTGCTCTGAACGCTACCCACAAGGTGCAAAACCACACCGCCGAGAGCTGCTGCCACAATCTGCGGAATACAGATGGTGCCGTTGAACAAGCCGAGGTAGGTTCCCATGTGGCCATAACCTTCCAGCGCATTGGTCACAAAGGTGAAGGGTAACGCCAACATTGCCGCCCATGTACAACCGATAAGGATGAACGGAATGAACATCACGTACTGGTTGTGGATAAAGGCTGTGAGGACGAATCCTAGTCCGCCAAGGATCAAACTCAGCGAGTAAGCCAGTTTGCGGTTCTTGAATGAGGGTAGCACGATGGCCCAAAGCACCGATCCGATGGCTTGTACGGCAAAGAGAATACCCACCCAGTTGCCTGCCTCTTGATAGCCAGTGGTGGCTGTAGCGTTCTTGGCGAGCATGTCTACATCCCAACAATTGGATGCCACGGTGCCGTTGGTGTAAGTCCACATATACATAAAGGCAAACCAACAGAAGAACTGAACCGCACCCACCTTCCAGAAAGTGGAGGGCGCATGGGTAAGAAGCGTAACCCAACTGGCTTTCTCTTCTTGGCTTTCTTCCTTGATTCCGTTGTATTCATTGTACTCTTTCGGATTCCATTCCTTTACTTTCACGGAGGTGTAGATCACGCAAAGGATCAAGATAGCGGCTCCGATGTAGAACGACCAAATCACCGAGTCGGGCACAACGCCCTCCGGTGCGGTGTTAGCGATGCCCAAGAAGGTAAAGAAGAATGGGAAAACATATCCCACAAGGCTGCCGGCATTGCACAGAAAACTTTGGATGCTGTAAGCCAATGTCTTCTGTTTCTCGTTCACCATGTCACCTACTAGCATCTTGAAAGGTTGCATCGCCATATTGATAGAGGTGTCGAGGAACATCAAAGCTACCAAACCGAAGATCATGGCGGAGCCTACCGTCAGTCCCAACGAGCCCGCATTGGGAAGCAAGCACATCACCAGCACAGCCACGGCGGCACCGATAAACAGATAGGGGATGCGTCTTCCGAATCGGCACCAAGTGCGATCAGAGAGGCTTCCGACAATCGGTTGGACCAAGATACCCATCAGTGGGGGTAGTATCCAGAAGTAACTGAGGTTGTGTGGGTCGGCGCCCAAGGTTGCAAAGATGCGTGAGATGTTGGCGCTTTGCAGTGCGTAGGCAATCTGTACTCCAAAGAAACCAAAGCTCAGATTCCATAATTTCCAAAAACTTAAATTGGGTTTCGTTTTCATTGATATGCTCTTTTTTTATTTATTCTTTTAAGTATCACTCCTTGTTCTCGGCTCGGTAGATTCGTCGTCAGCGCGTGGTGCCACGTAGAATGAGGCGTGTTCGCACGATGCGTTTCTCCACTTTGTCCTTCGGAATCAGCCCCTCTACCTTATCTATCAAGATGTTGGCGGCTTCCTCACCTACCACCTTACCACGTTGTTCCACCGTGGTGAGCATCGGATCACAAGCGATGGCACGTTGACCATTGGTGAATCCGCATATCGAGATGTCCTCTGGGATGCGATATCCCATTCGTTTGGCTGCATAGAGGATGCCGATTGCGGTATCGTCGTTGGTGGCGAAGAAAGCATCGGGCACGTCTTCTCGGGAGAGAATGTCGGGCACAATGCGCTCAGCCTCACTGCGGTTGTCACACATGAAGAGCAAGTCGCTTGTCGGGTTGAGCCCGTGTTTGCGCATCGCGTCGTGCCAACCATTGTATCGATTCTTAGAGATCTCCAGGTTGAGTGGGCTGCTGAAGTAAGCCACCTTTCTGCAACCGGTCTCTATCAGATGCGTTACGGCGGTGAAAGCCCCCATGTAATCGTCCACCACAACAAGCGAACTGTTCACGCTGGTGCAGATTCGGTCATAGAAAACGATAGGTATCCCTTTCTCGATAAGGGCGTTAAAGTGGTCATATTGCTTGGTATTCTTAGCTTGGGAGATAATCATCCCGCAGCATTTGTATTCGTAGAACGATTTGCAAATGTTCACTTCACGTTCGTATTGCTCATGACTTGTAGCCACCATGATACGATATCCGCGTGCCGAAGCTTCTTCCTCGATGCCATCAAGGATTGAAGAGAAGTAGTAATGCTCAAACTCGGGGATGATCACACCGATGACTTTGGGCAACTGTTTGCGGCTAAGGCGAAGCGATTCGGCCAGCGGATTAGGGGAGAAATGATGTTCGCGTGCGTACCTATTTATTAGTTCGCGCTTCTCCGCACTGATCCGCGGGCTATTCTTTAAGGCTCGCGATACCGTTGCGACCGACACGCCAAGGGCTTCGGCGATGTCTTTCATCGTGATGATGTTAGGTTCGTTCATGTTATTTAGGCTTTCGTGTGCAAATGTAAGTATTCCTTTTGGGTTGTTGATATAGGTCAACCGTTTTCCTTGACATTAATCAATGCAAACGATTGTACTATTTATCTAACGTTTTTCTCTATTTTTTATTATTATATTAGGTTATTAAACATAACTTTGCAGCAGAAACCTAAAAGAGACTTAGACATTTTATTGGATTTTAAATCTATTATAATAATAACTAACAAACAAACAAATGATGAAGCAGGTAAAATGCAATTGTCCTACAAGGCTATGGACTTTATTCGTAGGTCTATGCCTTTCGGTGGGTGCCTTTGCACAGAGTACTGTGAAAGGTACGGTCAAAGATGCTTCCGGTGAGCCTATTATTGGAGCTTCAGTGTTGGTTAATGGTACCACAGAAGGTACAGTGACCGACCTTGATGGTAACTTTACGCTCGATGTGAAGCCAGGTGCTACCTTAACAATCTCCTACATTGGTTACAAGAAACAAGAGGTGTCAGCCTCAAACAACATGGCGATCACGCTCAATGAAGATCAAGCTCAGAGCTTGAATGAGGTGGTTGTGATTGGTTATGGTGTAGCAAAGAAGTCAGATTTGACAGGTTCTGTAGCTGCACTAAAGCCAGATGGAAAGAACAAGGGTGTTGTTGTCAATGCCCAGGATATGCTTGGCGGTAAGGTTGCCGGTGTCAATGTGACCAGCAATGACGGTACTCCTGGCGCAGGCGCTAATATCCGTATCCGTGGTGGATCGTCACTTAACGCAAGTAACGACCCATTGATCGTTATCGATGGCATGCCTATTGATAACAATGGTGTAAAGGGTGTGTCCAACATTCTTGCATCTATCAACCCTCAAGACATTGAGAGCTTCAACGTGCTCAAGGACGCTTCAGCTACTGCTATCTACGGTAGCCGTGGTTCTAATGGTGTTATCATCATCACAACCAAGAAGGGACAGCGTGGCGCTCCTCGCGTTTCTTACAACGGAAGTGCTACCGTGAGCATGAAGAAGAACACCATTGATGTGCTTACAGGTGACCAGTACCGCTCTTTAATCAAGAATACTTGGGGTGAAGAGTCGGACGCTTACAAGGCATTGGGTACTGCTAACACTGATTGGCAAGACCTTATCTACCGCACGGCAATCAGCCAAGACCATGGCGTAACAGTCTCTGGATCTGCTGGCGAGCACCTTCCTTATCGTGTATCTTTGGGTTACACCGATCAACAGGGTATCCTCAAGACATCCGACTTCAAGCGTGTCACCGCATCGGTTAACCTCAATCCTTCTTTGCTCGACAATCACTTGGTAATCAACATCAATGCCAAGGGTATGTATGCGCATAGCCGCTTTGCTGATACCGACGCTGTTAGCGCTGCCATCAACATGGATCCAACACAGAGCCCCTATGGTTACACATCTGCATACCACAAGGCTTTCTTCGGAGACAACCTCAGCAAGTCGCTCAGCAACTTCGGTGGATACTTTGAATGGCCTAAGAGTGCCAACTATAACGACCCCGACTGGACCTCAACGTACAACGAGCTCGCTACCAAGAACCCACTCGCAGTGCTCAACGAGAAGAACGACGTAGCTAATAGCCGCGAGTTTATCGGTAGTGCCGACTTCGATTACAAGGTGCATGGTTTTGAAGACCTTCGTCTCCACGCCACTTTGGGTGCCGACATCGCTAAGGGTCGTCAGACCACAGAGAAGACTCCAGCCTTCCCAAGCAACAACGATACTTACTACGGAAACTATGGTTGGGAAGAAATCCTCAAGCGCAACCTCACCCTCAGTGCTTATGCACAGTACTATCACGACTTCAATGATGCTGCTAAGAACCACTTCGACATCATGGGTGGTTACGAATACCAGCACTTCTGGAAAGGCACTGACAATGCTTATTGGGGATATTATGGAAAGAACTCTGCCGCTACCGAAGATGGCGAAAGCCTCGCAGGTAAGAAGCACCTCCCCTCTGAATATCATGCAAAGACCGAAAACTACCTCGTTTCATTCTTCGGTCGTGCCAACTGGAGCTTGATGGACCGCTACTATGTTACCGCAACTGTGCGTGATGACGGTTCTTCACGTTTCAAGGATCACTGGTCAATCTTCCCATCAGTGGCATTTGCTTGGAAGATGAATAAGGAAAAGATCTTCTCAGACCTCAAGTGGCTCTCTGATTTGAAGCTCCGTTTGGGTTGGGGTATGACTGGTCAGCAAGATGTAAACAGCGACTACGCTTGGATTCCTACCTATACTCAGAACACCGGTACGGGTGCATTCTATCCTGCAGACGGTGATGGTACATTGTATCGCCCCGATAGTTACACTCCTGAACTGAAGTGGGAGACCACCACTACATATAATATAGGTGTAGACTGGGGTGTTGCCAACCAGCGCCTCACAGGTACAGTGGACTGGTATTATCGTAAGACCACTGACTTGCTCAACTATGCTCCTTGTGAAGCACTGTCCAACTTCCGTAACCAATCATGGCAAAACATCGGTTCATTGATGAACACCGGTGTTGAGACAACCTTCAGCTGGAAAGCTATTCAGGCTAAGGACTGGTATTGGACCATCGATTACAACTTCACTTACAACTTCAATAAGATTCTTGACCTTAATGGTGTAAGCTCTACCGGCGACCCTGTGGCTAACACAAGCTACAAGATCGGTACCGACAAGTATCTCGAATATCAGCAGGTAGGTTATGCAATGAACTCATTCTGGGTTTATCAGCAGGCATATGACAAGAACGGCAAAGCCATCGAAGGTGTTGTTGTTGACCGCAACGGCGATGGTAAGATCACCAATGCTGACCGTTATCTCTACAAGAGCCCAGCGCCTCCTATCACCATGGGCCTCTCTTCTCGCTTGGAATATAAGAACTGGGACTTCAGCTTCTCACTCCGTGCTAACATTGGCAACTATGTCTTTGACAACGTAAGCCAAGGCTTCCACAACGTCAGCAAGAATGCTTTGTGGGCTTCTACCAACTTCCTCAGCAACAAGACTGTTGCCGCTGTGAATGACAACTGGCAGACTGACGATGTACAGGCTATCCTTTCAGACCGTTGGGTACACAACGCTTCTTTCCTCAAGTGTGACAACATCACCCTGGGTTATAGCTTCTCTAACCTCTTCGGCAGCAGTAGCTCTAACGGATATTGGAAAGGTCTCAGCGGACGCGTGTACGGAACAGCTTCCAACGTGTTTACTATTACCAACTACGACGGCCTTGATCCAGAGGTGTTCAGCGGATTTGACAACAACATCTATCCACGTCCATTCTCTGTTATCTTAGGTTTGAACCTCAACTTCTAATCATTTAAGCGTATAAAAGTCATGAATAAAAATATAAAATATGTCCTTTCAGTAGCGGCAGCAGCCCTTACCTTGGGCATGACCTCATGTACGGGTGACTTGGATGTTACGCCTATCGATCCCAACATGAACACAGAAGTGAATGTTTCTGCTTTGTTCAACAAGTGCTACGCTAACCTTGCCATGGCAGGTAATAGCACGGGTGATGACAATGTGGACATCGACGGACTCGATGGCGGTACATCTGGATTTATCCGTCAGTTGTGGAACTCCAACGAACTTACCACCGACGAAGCCATCTGTCAGTGGGGTGACGATGGTATCAAGCAGTATTGCTACAACACATACGATGCCAGCCATCCTATGCTCAACGGTTTCTATGCTCGTCTGACCACCGGTATAGCTTATTGCAACCAGTTTGTCAACGAGTGTGGTGACGCTGATGCTACCAAGACAGCCGAGGTACGTTTCCTCCGTGCCCTCCAATACTATTTCTTGATGGACGCCTTTGGCAATGTACCTTTTGCTTTGCAGATGACAAAGCCTGAGCGCAAGACCCGTGCCGAGATGTATCAGTGGCTCGAGACCGAGCTCCTCGAGATCGAACCATCTCTCTCTGAGGCTAAAGCAAAGAAGTCGACAGACAGCGGTTACTACCGCGCTGACAAGGCTGCATGCTGGATGCTCTTGGCTCGCCTCTATCTCAACGCTGAGGTTTACACCGGAACAGCTCAGTGGGGCAAAGCCGCTGAATACGCTAAGAAGGTGATGGACTCAAGCTATAAGCTCAACACCACTTCCACAGGCAAGTGGAGCGCTTACCAGATGTTGTTCATGGGTGACAACGGTGAGACCTCTGCCGCTTACGAAGGTGTGTTCCGTATCGGCCAGGATGGTGTTACCACAACCTCATGGGCAGGTACCTTGTTCTTGATGGCATCTACCTTCGATGGTAATCTCCATGCCGACGTGTCTGGCAACTACGCTGACAATGCAACCAATGGTACAGGTCAGACCTGGGGTGGTAACCGTTGCCGTCCCGACCTCATCCAGAAGTTCTTCCCTAACAACGACGCTCCTAACGTGTCATGTACCCAAATGCCAGCAGCCGCTAACGATGACCGCGCCATCTTTGATGGTTTGGATCGTAATCTAGACAACGGCGACGGTTGCACAGGTGTATTCACCGATGGCTTCGCTTGCGCTAAGTGGGTCAACTTTAAGACCGACGGCAGCATCGGACATAACGATAACTATCCTGATACCGACTTCTTCCTCTTCCGTGTAGCTGAGGCCAACCTTATCTACGCTGAGGCAACAGCACGTCAGAATGGCGGTACCACAACCGCAGAAGGTACAGTAGCAGTCAACGCACTCCGCACGCGTGCTCACGCAGCTACTAAGAGCGGTTACAGCTTGAATGATCTTTGCGACGAGTGGAGCCGTGAGTTCTACTTCGAAGGCCTCCGTCGTCCTACCTTGATCCGCTTCAACCGTTACGGTGGCAATGTCAACTACAACTGGACTTACAAAGGTGGTTCAAAGGGAGGTCGCAACTTCAGTGCTGACCGCAACATCTTTGCCATCCCATCTGCACAGGTTACCAACGTTGTCGTACAGAATCCTGGTTATTAAAGTAATGTAAATCTATATGAAGAGCGCTGCCTTAGGGCAGCCCCCTCTTCCTATTAACTGAAACAATACAATGGAAAAAATCATAAAATCAGCTTTGCTGTTGCTCTGTGGAGCTTGTCTCTTCACAGCATGCGATGATGATAGAGATAACAATCCTACCATCCAGCAACCCAAGACGTTTGTTCTCAACACGCCGTCTTACTCCACCTCAACCATTGATCTTGCTACATCCAAGACGTTAAACTTCTCTTGGTCACAGCCCGATTATGGTTTCCCTGCCATAGCCAACTATGCCGTGCAGATCTCTTGCACCAATAGCTGGACACAAGATGTAGCAGCAGGTGTGCTCGACGCTAACGAACAGCCTGTCGGCGACTACACCACGATGGATCAAGACTACCAAGTGGTCAACGCCGAACTGACTGCTTCTGACGTAGCCAAAGCTATTCAGAAGATGGCTAAGTATCTTCCCACAAACGTACCCGCTACACAGGATCTCTACGTACGCGTTCGTTCAGTGCTTGCTAACGACACGATCTTCTCTAACACAGTGAAGGTTCAGGTAGCACCTTACTATGTAGAGCTCAAGTCGGCTGATCCTATCGAGTGGTATCTCGTAGGTAGCTGTATCGGTGATGGCTCTTGGGGCAATGCTGCAACCAACGTTTACACATCTCTCATACCTCTTTACACCATTGATGGCGTAGATTATGACAAGACCACGGGCGCTGGTTCAATCTCTTACACCACTTATCTCCCTGCTGGTGGCAAGCTCAAGATCATCAAGAACCCAGGCAGCTGGGATACACAGATCGGTTATACTGGCTTCACCAACGTAGCTGGCAATGCCAACTTCGAGGAAGATAGCGATGGCAACTTGTACGTAAACAAGGGCGGTTTCTACACTATCACGGTCAACACAGCTGCTTCTAGCGCTAGCATTGAGGAGTATAGCAGTCAGAATCCTACCGTTTACACAAGCATCTCGCTCACTGGTTCGTTCAACGATTGGGATACCTCAGCCCTCACGATGACTCCTATGGAGACCTTCGACGGCGCTGTGAACCACAACTGGACTTGCGACATCACCGTAAGCGAGGATGCAGAGTTCAAGTTTACCGATGGTGGTAACGCATGGTGGGGTACCGATGCCTTCCCATATGGTTCAGCAGGCTTGGCTATTGCGCCCAACGGCACCATCAAGGCAGGTAGCTATCATGTCATCTTCAACGATATCACAGGTCAGTTCTATTTCATGACTGCCGAGTAATTATTAATCCATAAGGACGGGCGGAAGCCCCACACGGACCACCGCTCGTCCTTCAACGAAATATAATATCAATGAAAAAGAGTTTATTATATATAGGAATGGCATTGGCATTGGCCAGTTGCGGTTCTGATACATACGAGGATTGGGCTGACCCTCAACACAGTTCTGAGTCGGCAGAGACCGTAGCTCTCTCTGTTTCGCCTGCCAATCCCATCAAGTTTGCAGAGGTTACAACCGACTCTGTACAGCTGTTTGCTCCTCATGTCACTGCGGCTAATGGTGCTGTGAACCAGTACACCGTGACCCTTTACAATGCTGACAAGACCGCAAGCAAGCAACTCACAGCAGCCGAGGATGGTTATGTGGCTACAGCCGAGCTCTCTTCAGCTTACTATGACCTCTACGGTCGTCGTCCTGTGACACGCACCGCAGCTCTCGATGTGGTAGCTTACACCACCATTTCGGGTCAGAGCATCAAGAACCAAGGTGCTACCACAGCCAGTCTTCTTGCTGAGGCTCCTGAGCTTTCATCTAAAGGCTATTACCTCGTAGGTAACCTTCAGACACCTAGCGTATGGAATGCTGACGACACATCGCTCAGCCTTGACAATGGCGGACAGGACCCATATGAGAATCCTATCTACACCATCACCGTTGCAGCACCTGCTGGTGGCGGTAACCTCGAGTTTAAAGTGCTTGACCTCGACCACGTAGGCAACTGGGATTATGCTATCAGCGCATCTACAGACGGTGGCGCAGTGACTCCCGATGGTAAGAGCACAGGAACGCTCGGTTATAAGAATGTAGGTGGCAACCTCACCGTTACGGGTGACGCTGACGCTAAGTATTACTACTTCACGTTCAATATGCTTGACGGAACCTATACCGTTCAGGCTCTTGCTTTCCAACCTTCACTCTACCTTGCTGGCTCTTGCAATGGTTGGAACCAGATCGACTACCTCACCACCACTACATACGACGGTAAGTATACCGGTTATATGTACCTGGATCAGGGTGGCTTCAAGTTCTGTACACAACAAGACTGGAACGGCACCAACTATGGTGAAGGCTTCAGCACCGACGGCGGCGCAGGCAACATCGTGATGAGCGAGGATGCTGGCTACTACAAGGTAGACGTTGATCTCCTTGCTAAGAGCTACACACTCACACCTATCACCACCATCGGACTGATTGGTACAGCATCTGCAGGCGGCTGGGATCAGAGCACACCTATGACCTATGACCAAGATGCACGCGCATGGGTTCTCCATAACGTGACCTTGAATAGCGGTGAACTCAAGTTCCGCGCTAACGACGGATGGGACATCAACTGGGGTGGAACCACCACTGCACTTGTTCAGAACGGTGCTAACCTCCAGGTTGAAGCAGGTACATATGACATCGCCCTCTACGCTTGGGCTGATGGCTATGCTTACTGCACCATGACTAAGAAGTAAAAAACGGAGCCTCGCTCCTTTCGATCTAAAGATTATTGTGCGGACAATCCAGCAATGGATTGCCCGCATTTTTTATACCGTTAAGGCCCGTTGGTTAGCTGTAAAGGCAAACGTTTGCGCACAAATCTTTCTTTCCTCGTTGCTTATAGGTAGCTTTGGAGAGGATAATGTGTTTATCTTTGCATAAGACAAGCTACGCCTCAGCAATTGCAAACAAGTTTGATTGCGTTCGGCTTGCATTGTCTTTGCATAAGAAGAAACTAACCAAAGAATTCTAAATCATGATGACGAGTGACGCAGCAGCGCCCCGTCTCTAATCTATACAATCGATATGAAAGCTTTAAGAAAGAATGTTTTGGCCACCTTGCTATGCGCCAGTGCGTCGATGACCGCCATGGCACAGGGATGGCCCGCAAGTTATGAAGGAGTGATGCTCCAAGGATTTGCTTGGGATTCGTATGCCGACACACAGTGGAAGAACCTACAGAGTCAGGCTGACGAACTGAGCGAGTACTTCAATCTGATTTGGGTGCCACAGAGCGGCAAGTGTCTCGAGACTTACAACGTGATGGGTTACACCCCATACTATTACTTCAATCACAATTCTAGCTTTGGTTCGGAGACCGAGCTACGTAGCATGATCTCTACCTTCAAGCAGAAAGGCCTGGGAGTGATAGCCGATGTGGTGATCAATCACCATAACACCTCTGGCTGGTTCGACTTCCCTGCTGAGACCTATAAGGGCGTCACCTACCAGCTACAGAGCACCGACATCACCGCCGATGACGATAATGGCGCTACGGCTACCGAAGCCAAGAAGCAAGGTGTGAGCCTTAGTAGCAATAAAGACGAGGGCGAAGACTGGGGTGGCATGCGTGACCTAGACCACAAGAGCGCCAATGTGCAGAAGGTGGTCAAGGCTTATGAGGACTTCTTGGTTAACGATCTCGGCTACACCGGCTTCCGTTATGACATGGTCAAGGGCTTTGATGGCTCACACGTAGCCGACTATAACAAAGCTGCTGGGGTGAAATACTCGGTGGGCGAATACTGGGATAGCAATGCGAAGATAGAGAAGTGGATTGATGCAACGGACAAACAGAGCGCCGCTTTCGACTTTCAGTTTCGTTATAACGTGCGCGATGCCATCAACAAAGCCGATTGGACACAGCTCAATAGCACCAACAACCTTGTGCACGACAATGCTTATAAGCAGTATGCCGTGACCTTCGTGGAGAACCACGACACCCAGTATCGCAGCGCATCAGAACCGCTCGATCCTATCCGTAAGGACACCTTGGCTGCCAATGCCTATCTCCTCGCTATGCCCGGAACGCCTTGCGTGTTCCTACCTCACTGGCAAGCGTACAAGCGCGAGATCAAAGCGATGATCCAGCTGCGCCACCTTGCAGGTGTGACTAATACCAGCGAGTATCAGGCTTACCGCAGCAACGCCAACTACTATGGCGTCTTGGTACAAGGCAACAACGCCAAACTCCTTGCCATGATGGGTCAGGGCATGGCCGATCCCGATGCCAGCTTGTACGTGAAAGTGCTTAGCGGCTACCACTATGCTTACTATCTGTCTACCCAAGCCAACACCACATGGGTGGATCTGCCTAGCGGAACCTACTCGGAGGGTAACCCCACTGCTACGTTGATGGCTGTCACTACTGACAATGCCCAACTGGTTTACACCCTCGACGGCACCGAACCTACCGCCAATAGCACCAAGGTGGCATCCGGCTATAAGCTCCAGATACCCGATGGCGAGACCACGCTCAAGGTGGGAATGCTCGTTGGAGGTGTGGTCAAGGCCGTTACCTCGCGCCACTATGTGGTGAAGCAGTTTGAACCTTACCAGATCACCGTCTATGTCAACACCGATCAGGTGGGTTGGGATAGCTATGTCAACTACCATTCATGGGGTGGCACCAACACCGGAACCACTTGGCCAGGTAAGAAGGTGACCGCTACCACCACGATTGACGGCAAGAAATGGTTCTACAATAGCTACACCATGAACAAGGCCGACGATGCGATCAACTTCGTTTTCAGCATTGGTACATCGTCAACGGCAAGCAGCAACCAGACCGTTGACGTCAATGGGGTCAACAAGGATACCTTCTTCGAGATCAGCAACGAGAAGGAAGGGACCAAGTATAAGGTCAACGATGTCAGCTCTACCACCGATATCACTCGTGTGACCACCACTCCTACCGCTGCCGCCGATCCTTATTACTACACCCTTTCGGGTCAGCGACTCCTCCATCCAACCCAGAGTGGCATCTATATCCACCAAGGTAAGAAGGTTGCCGTTACTAGATAACAAGTCATAACATACCCTTTCACCATGTAGAAGGGGCATTAATAAAGGGAAAATCAATTTATTTTTCGACAAGAAATAAATTGATTTTCCCTCTTTTTTAATTTATTTTTCCATCCCATCTCGCCCCTTTCATCTTGTCAAACCATCCCTTTCGTTGGATAAAAGGGCTGTTCTTCCGTTCCAAGCAAGGGTGAAACAATCTATGATGTTATAGTGGGTGCGCTGGACCACCGCACGTTCCCATTGAAACTAATGGGTCTGTGACCCCGTCGCCCACTATGCCTGCGCTTGGTGCATGGATAGTGGGCAATGGGGGACACCAATACCTAGTTGATGTAGTGGCCGATTGTGATGTTCCTCCTAGCAGTCACTGACGTGTTATGATCATTGGTCGATATGCTCTGATAGCCATAAAACAAAATGGTCCCAGCTCTTTCGAGCCAGGACCACTGTTCACATAAATTGCTTATAAAACGAGCAACGCACTATATGGGTTCGGTTATCTTACAACGCACTTGGTCGTTGTGCCATTCACCTTAACCAGATACAAGCCTGCGTGAAGGCGGATGGCTTGCTTGCCCTCAGCCTTTCCTTGTGCCACGAGGGCTCCTGCGGTGGTGAATACGCTGTAAGGTGCGCCTTGGCCTTCAATCACGATGCCGCCATCGGCAACGCTCACGCCATTAGCTGCGCCGTTAACGCCCTTCAGTGCGTTGTATCCCTTGTCGTCAAGAACCTGTACCTTGTCCATGAAGATAGGTGACAGCTTGGCTGCCTTTCCGCGGAATGATAGGCGGAAGCAGTCGTTCTCCACGTTAGCAAGAGATAGCTTGTGCTGCTGCCATCCTGCTTCGCCATATACAGAGATAGGTTCAGAGAGGGCTACGAAGTCGTCAGATCCAGCATATTGCAGCTCTACCTGTACGCTGTTGTCCACAGCGGTGTTGGTCTTATAGTGATAGAGGTAGAATGAGAGGACAGGTGTCTCAGCGTCAGCCACACTGATCTGTGGTGAGAGGAGGCGAGCCTCGTATCCGTCAGAGCTGTTCTGATAGAACATCGCCATACCATTGTCGCCGTCAACAGCGTCTACATCCATTGGCTTCTTCGAGTTGGTGCCAGCTATCATCGTCCAGCAGCTACTGTAGTTGTCGCTCACGCTGGTCACACTCCATGGGTCGGTGTCGTTGTATCCGTTCTCAAACGACTCGGTGAAAGGTACGGTGTAGTTCTTACCGTAAACCGTTGTAGCGTAAGCAGGGCTACCTGCGCCGTTCTCGCTTTGTGCCAACACCATGAAGTCGATCAAGATCTGGTGTGCGCTAGCATAAGCATCGAAGACGCTCTTAGGCACGCGTGCGGTGCAACCCTTCACATCTGAGGTGTAGAGCGAAGGTGTCTCCATCAGTCCGTATTCATAGTAGATAGCGTAGGTGAGGTTGTCATAGTCAACATAAAGACCATTCACCGATGTTGAAGGTGCGGTCCATGTGAGGACAAAGTCGTTGCCATCCTGTGTCACCTTGAGGTTGGTAGGTGCGCCAGGAACGTCCTGACCCACGAGAACGGTCTGGCTAGCGCCGTTGCTTGAACCGTTGTCAGATGTCACTACGGTCTTGTAGCTGTGTAGGCCTTCAGATACGGTCTCGTCGGTGTAGCTGTAAGCTGCGCCCGGAGTAGGATTGCTCCACTCGTAGAGGGCAGTCTTGCTATCGTCGCGGAACAGACGGATGTGGCTCAGCGAGCTGAGGTCATTTCCTTGTGAGTCCTTGGTAGGAGCGTTGAAAGCCACGGTAACCTTGTGTTCGCCCTTGTCTGCGGCAGTCACCTTATAGTTGGTCACGTCGTTTGGCGCATCAGGGAAGTTGGTTCCGTTGATATACACGTTGAAGAGATTGACCTTATGCTTAGCCTGACTGCGGCAGTAGAAAGCAAAGTTGAATACGCCACTCTCCTTAGCCGTGAAGGTAAAGCTCTGCTCAGAGATACCCGAAGTGTAGTCGGGGATGTTCTCATAGGTTCCTACCTTGTCGCGTGTGCCATGTGGATTGCCGTTGTCCTTGAGCAGGAGCACGTCGATGGTGTTGCCAGTGTCTTGGTTGAACGCACTAGCCACGTTGAAGGTAACGGTGTAAGTGGCGTCCTTGACAATCTGCATAGGAGGCAGGATGAGGTAGTCGTCTGCAGCGTTGGTGCAAGAAGAGCCATTATAGATAGCTGCTTTGTCACCCGTGTTGGCAGTGCCAAACTCCCATGTAGCGTCGTTGTTGGTGTTGACGATGGTGTATGTGCCATAGGTGTCGCTATTGCTGAAGTCGTCATAGTAAGGTATCTCAGCATAGTCGCCGTGAGTGACGTGGTTGGACAGTCCTTCCTCGCCCTCTTTGGTGCCCGATACAGCCTTCACGCCGAAGTAATAGTCGGCAAACTGTGTGCTGGTAAATTGTCCTTCATAAGACGTTCCTGTGGTTTCAGCCACCTTCACACCAGCGGGATACTGGGTCACGGTGTACTTGAAGCTAGCAGCGTTCACTGCGCCGCCATGCACACCCTCGGTAGGTGCGGTCCATGACAAGCTGTATGAGCCATCTGCAGCTACGCTGAGGCGAACGTCAGATGGTGCTTTGGGTGCGTCATATCCAACATAAGTGGTGACGGTCTTGGTAGGTCCGTTGCCATTGCCGTTGGCTGCGAGCACCTTTACCTTATGTTCGCCCTCGGTGGGGAAGGTGTAGCTGGTGGTTACCTCTGCGCCAGGAGCAACGTCAGACAGTGTGGCCACGGCGTCTGTAGCATCGTCTACGTAGAACAGAAGGTTTACCTTGCCGCTGAGCGGAGTGGCTTTGTCAAACGATAGGGTAGGAGCGGTGGCCTTGAAGGTAGCGGTGCTGCTTCCTGGTGTGGCGTAGGTCACGGTCAGATCCTGGCATGCGTCAGGTACCTGCTCGTCCTGTGAGGTGCTGCTACCTACACCGAAGATGTCCGAAAGCTTTGTGCCATCGGGCAGATCAGCCACTTTGGTACCTGCACCCGTGGTGAGGTCGGTGGTGTAGAGCGCCGATACCTTACTGGTGCTGAGTACCCAATACATCGTTCCGGTGGTGGCGTCGATATAGGTAGGTTGCTTATCGGTGAACGATTGGCCCGTTGCGCCTAGCACGGTGACGCTACCATCCTGTACGTTGACACGTTGCAGTTGGCTATCAAAGTCGAAGGCATAACCCGTTCCGTTCATGTCGAAAGCCAGAGAGGTAAAGAAGTTGCTTGTGGTACTTACCTGAGTCATCGCACCCGTCTCCTTATCTATAGAGTAGAAGGTGGATGGCATGCCGTTACGATAACCATAGAGGTTGCCTGTGGCAGGGTCGTAAGCCATGGCGTTGGGGTAAGAACTGTAATCAGCAGTGAGTTCTCGGGTGTCCTTGAGGGTCCAAGAAGAGCCGTCATAGGTGTAGGTAGAGAAACTCACCTTGTACAGTTCGCCATAATTATTGGTACGTGGACTGAACACGTAGAGCGTGCTTCCGTCGAAGGCTGACACGCTTCCCTGACGCAGATATCCGTAAGCGTCCTCGTATTCAGTGGTTGTGGTGGTAGGGTCAGTGGCGCTAAATGACACCAGACTCTGTAAGGGAGAATACTGCACGCCCACGAGCTTGAAACTGGTAGTGGTGCTGCTGCTGGAAGCTAGCTGAGCATTGCTGTTCAGAGAGGTGCTTGCCGTAGCATCTGAAGAGAATCCGTCAGCATCGTTCCCTCTTGGCGTGAGGCTCGATGAGGCCTGTGTCATGGTAGGCATGAACAGACTCACGAGAGCCGCTGCGCATGTAAGTAGCTGTTTTCTCATAAATAGTTAGTGTGACGACTCTGTGGTGTAGCATGCTTGAAAGGTAGAGTCGGTTACCCCTTCAAGTGCTTTTGTTTAAAGATATTGTAGAGATTTATGTTTCAGCATGATATCGTCATCTAGCACATTCGTGCGTTCTTGCTCCTCGAAAGCGTTATGTAGAATCATTGTTGGTGCAAATATAAGTTTTTATTTTGGATGAAATGGTATATTAAATGAAAAACTTATCAAAACTTGTAGGTGTTTTTACGGATAGTAAACGATATGCGGTGGGTTTGTAATAAAATGTAAGTAGAAAACTCGCAGTTGTTCATGCGTTTCCTAGCGAGGCTTATTCGCATTATTGAAGAGGAACGCTACATAATAGCAAGCGCTGTTATCGTGTTGGAATCGTATTCGTTTCATTGCTCCGTTAAGTTTGTCACAAATATTTGCTAAATATGTGACAGCCTTCGTTCAATATCCGCTTGTTAATCTATGGCGTTTTTGATACGCTATAATCTCATACAATCTAGTTTCAATTATATTTGAAAACAACGTATAAACACAAAAACGGAGAGAAACCACAACGATGTTGATGGTTTCTCTCCGCGTAAAGAGAGTGATATATGTCAGAAATGATTTGGATGCGAAGGGGTTCTGCGCTCTATGCGATAGTTGCCTTCGGGCGTGCTATGAGGACGATTATTCCTCAAACTTCTTGGCAGCACGAAGCTGATGACGCATAGCGCTCAGGAACTCTTGGCTCTCCTGCAGCAGGTTGAGGTACACCACATACACCTGATAATGGGTATTGTCCACGGCGTTCTGCATACGATCGATGTGATGCTTGCGTATCTCTGAGAGCTCATCCTTGACGATATCGGCATCAGCAAGGATGTCGCGGTAGTTGTCATAGCGGCCTGTAGAGATGGCTTTCTCGCTTTCCTTCATGAGCGTATTGATCTTGCGCTGTACAGGAACATACTCGTTGAAGAGCTCTTCAGGTAAGGGGTTGAAGTTGTTGCTCACGTGTTCCTTGATAGGTTCGAGCATACGGCGCAGACAGTAGATAAACTGCTGGTTGGCGTTGGCGCCGAGGTGGAACCAGGTGTTGCGCTCCAAGGCTATCTCACGTGGGCTCTTCTTGAGTCCGAGCATCTCTTGGCGGCGATATTTCTTGAGGTCACCTTGTTCGTTCTTGAGGTCGCGCAAGCAGTGACGCAAGCCGCTGTTGCTCTCGCCCTCAAACGATTCTACAATCTTGTTATACTGATCCAAGGCAAAGCTACATACAAAGCTCTGGGTGCGGCTGACGTGCTTGGTGAGCATTTCCCAAACGAGCTTCGGATCGCGGGTGCGCATCATGAGCTGGAATGACGACTCCTTGCTCTCTGCTGCAGCCTTCTTAGCATACTGACGGTTAGAGCGGATGAGTAAGAACACAACCAAAGCCATGAACAAGACCTTAGCGATGATACCGCCGAAGAACATTGCTAGACACACCACGGCACAAGCGATGAAGGCTACACCAGCTGTGATAAACCATCCACCGATGACGCTCAGCACACCCGTAACACGGAACACGGCACTCTCGCGGCTCCAAGCGCGGTCAGCTAAGCTAGAACCCATTGCTACCATGAAGGTTACATAGGTGGTAGATAGTGGTAGCTTGTGCGTAGTACCGAAGGTGATCAGCAAGGAAGCGATAACGAGGTTCACTGCCGCACGAACCACGTCAAAGGCAGCTCCGTCCTCTAAGGCAACATCGTTCTTATTGAATCGTGTATCGATCCAGCGCAGAAGGCTGGCAGGGAGATGATTGCCAAGCCATTCGCCACACTGCTGGCACATACGTACTGTGCCACGGGCGATGCGTGATGAACCAAACATCTCGTCGCCTTCGTCTTGGCGTGCTAGGTCCACAGAGGTCTTTACCACGTTCTGTGCTTTCTTTGAGGTGGCCATGGCGATAATCATCACCACACCAGCAGCAAGGAGATAGACGGGGGAGCTCTTGGCGCTCTCCATCAAGGAGGTCATCATGAAGGTAGTGTCTGAAGCACCGTGAGCGTTGGCCATAAAGTCTTGGTAACTGTCAAGACCAGCCAAGGGCACACCGATGAAGTTGACAAGGTCGTTACCCGCAAATGCCATTGCCAAAGCAAACGTACCTAGGAGCACCACCAACTTGAAGATATTGACACGCAACAGGTGGAGCACCTCCATCAAGATGGTAGATACCGCAAAGCAGATGAGCATCAAGGTAGATGTATTCTCGGTCACATAGTCCTTGATACCATCGGTGAGGTAAGGGCTCTTGGCCAATCCTTGGAAGAAGATGAAGTAGGCCAAGGCGGTGAAAGCAATGCCACCGAAGATAGCGATGCTGTAACGGCTGTGCTTCTTGTATCTGAAGGTGAAGACGATACGGCTGAGCCACATCACAAACGCACCGAATACGAAAGCCACTGCCACCGAAAGGAAGATAGCACCGATAACCTGAAGGGCTTTGTCTGAGTTGAGTAAGTCGCCAAATGAGAGATTAGGATCGCCTAGCATCTTCACTGTAGCAAGGATAAACGTACCGCCAAGCAACTCGAATACCAACGAAACGGTGGTTGAGGTAGGCATACCGAGCGTGTTGAACATGTCAAGAACGATTACATCGGTTACCATTACGGCAAGGAATACCGTCATCACTTCTTGGAAGTTGTAATGGTCTGGTGACATGATACCATGTCGAGCTACGTCCATCATACCTGATGACATCACCGCACCAATCACCACACCCACTGAGGCAATGATGAGAATGGTGCGAAACTTTGCCACCCTGGCACCGATAGCCGACTGCAGAAAGTTGACGGCATCGTTGCTGACACCGACAAAGAGGTCGAACACTGCCAAACAAAGCAGGAACACCACAATGATCAAATACATCGTACTCATATAATATATGTTTGGTTTTATTTTGCCGCAAAGGTATAATGGCTATATTACAGGTGGTTTAAACACATATTACAATCGTGTTACAAATGAAAAATCTGTGCTTCTTCGTGTTGCAAAACGCCGATGAGGACGTTCTCTTCTCTATATGGAAAAATCTTGTTACCTTTGCACTCTCAATCTTATAGACCCATGACGGATAAGGCTTATCTAGAACAACTCATTGCCAAAGGTGAACATCAGCAACAAGACTTCAAGTATAAGGTACAGGATGCGGTAAAGCTTGCTCGCTCGGTATCGGCTTTTGCCAATACGGAAGGCGGCCGTTTGCTCATCGGTGTGCGCGATGATGGGGTGATATCGGGGGTGAAATCGGAAGAGGAGATCTTCATGATGCATGCGGCTGCGTACAAATATTGCGAGCCCGAAAGCGCCATCACGTTCGAGACTTTCCATGTGGAAGGACGCTCGGTGGTGATAGCTACCATCCCGCCAGCGAAGCAACGCCCCATCTATGCTATTGATGCTGAAGGCAAGAAGTGTGCTTACATACGCATCGCTGACGAGAACATCGTGGCTTCACCGGTGCATCTAGAGGTGTGGAGACAACTGCAGAAAGCCCAAAACGTCATGGAGTATGGTACGGCGGCGCAAACACTGATGACCACCATGCGTGAACATCCCGACGAAACGCTCAATCGCTTGGCACGATTGTCGCATATCAATCGGCACACGGTGATCACCTTGCTGGCTCGGTTTGTGCGTTATGGGTTGGTAGACTGCGTGCACCAAGACCAAGATTTCGTCTTTCGTCTGCAAGAGTGATACGATAGCATATTCCTCATACGACTGTAATCATTGACATGCGTGGCTATATAATAAGGTGATATAGCATATATATAAAAAGGAGAAGTCCTCTATCGCTTCATTAGATGGCGATAGAGGACTTCTCTATGAAAGTGACCTATGAGGCAATGGCGCTACGCGTGGATTGCCTCAAAGGGAAGAGGATTAGTTGTTGGTGCTCTCTTCGGGAGCCTTGTCGATCAAGTCCATAAACTGGTCGAGCTTAGGAGTGATGATGATCTGGGTGCGGCGGTTGCGCTGCTTGCCCACTTCGGTATCGTTGGTTGCCAATGGGTTGTACTCGCCACGGCCACCAGCGGTGAGACGCTTAGGATCTACGTTGTACTTGGTCTGTAGGTACTGTACCACGCTAGATGCACGCAAGCAAGAGAGATCCCAGTTGTTACGGATGTTCTCACGCTTGATTGGCACATTGTCGGTGTTACCCTCAACGAGCACTTCATAGTCGCTATAGTCCATGATGATCTTAGCAATCTTGCTTAAGGTCTCCTCTGCGCGGTCATTGATCTCGTAGCTGCCGCTCTTATAGAGCATGTTGTCAGCCAATGAGATGTAAACGACACCCTTGAGCACCTGTACGTCCACCTCCTTGAGCTCTTCTTTAGACAAGGAACGAGTGAGGTTGTTGGTCAGAACCATGTTCAGCGAGTCGCTCTTGCTCTTTACTTCCACCAGGTGACGGATGTATTGGTTCGACTCATTGATCTGATCCACCAGCTTAGAGATGTTTACATTGTTCGAGTTGGCATTGTTCAAACTCTTGTCCAAACTGCCTTGGAGGGCTGCTGCGCTCTCTTTGGCTTGTGCAAGCTGATCCTCCAAGCTCTTGATACGGGCGTTGTTGGCAGCTATTGTCTCTTTTGCGTTCTGATAATCGGTAGTTAATTGGCGATTCTCGTTTTGGCAGTTCTCCAGGTCTTTCTTACTGGCACAACCGCTGAAAACCATACAACCAGCAGCCAAAGCTACCAAGATAAAATGCTTCTTCGTCATAACTTATATTTGTTTTTAGGTTTACTTGTACTTGCAAAGTTATCATTAAGACGATGAAATCCAACAAAGGTTCGGCTGGTTTAGACTTTTTTAACTAATAAAATCATTCGTTACAGTCTTTGTTGGTAAGAAAACGATAATAGCTTTCTTTTTATCTTGCTTTTTTATATGTATTTACATACCATTCTTTGAAGCCGTCATAAGTTTGACGGATTCGCTAAGTTGTATTCCAAAATGAGGAATATGAAGAGATAGAAGGGAAGGTATGGCAGAGAAAAATAAATTGATTTCTGAAAGAAAATAAATTATTTTTTAGCAAAAATCAATTTATTTTTTGTTTAGCTTTAGGCGTTTCCAGAGGATAAGAATGGCGTTATGAGTATTAGAAATAATAAGTGCTGCAGGCATATAATGCTCTAGCCTGGAGGCTTCAAGGCATTCTTATCCCGAACTGAGGTAAATTATATAGACTTGTTCTATGTTTTTATTTGTATGTTCTAACAAATAACCGTATCTTTGCACAATAATAATACACCTATATTAATTAGACAAGTATGATTGTTTTCTTCAGAACGAGAACGAAAAGTGTGATTGCAACATCAGTGGATCACAACCTTTCTGAAAACGAGATCAAAGAACTTAGTTGGTTATACGGCGATGCTGAGGCTCTCAAAGCCGATAAGCTAGAAGGCTTCTACGTAGGTCCGCGTCGTGAGATGATCACTCCTTGGAGTACGAACGCCGTGGAAATCACTCAGAACATGAGTCTCAAGGGAATCGAACGTATCGAGGAGTATTTCCCTGTAAGCAGCAAAGACGCTGACTATGACCCGATGCTGCAGCGCATGTACGAAGGTCTTGACCAGGAAGTGTTCACCGTCAACCATCAGCCTGAACCCATTAAGCATGTGGACAACCTCGAACAGTTTAACGAAGAGGAAGGCCTTGCGCTCTCACCTGAAGAGATCGAATATCTACACAAGATAGAAAAGCAAAACGGACGCCCCTTAACCGACTCTGAGATCTTTGGCTTTGCACAGATCAACTCAGAACATTGCCGACACAAAATCTTCGGTGGTACGTTCATCATCGATGGCAAAGAGATGGAGTCGAGCCTATTTAACCTGATCAAGAAAACCACTAAAGAAAACCCAGGACAGATTCTTTCAGCATATAAAGATAATGTAGCATTTGCTCAAGGACCCGAGATCGAACAGTTTGCTCCTGCTAATCAGAGCACTGCCGACTACTTCCGAGTGAAGCCTATCGAGAGTGTGATCTCCCTAAAGGCTGAGACACACAACTTCCCAACGACCGTTGAGCCTTTCAATGGCGCTGCTACGGGTACCGGCGGAGAGATTCGTGACCGTATGGGCGGTGGCGTTGGCTCATGGCCTATCGCCGGAACAGCGGTTTATATGACTGCTTATCCACGCTTGACGGAGGATGATGGCACCCAGCCAACGCTTCGCGATTGGGAAGATATCCTACCCGTGCGCCAGTGGTTGTACCAGACTCCGGAGCAGATACTGATCAAAGCATCTAATGGTGCAAGCGATTTTGGTAATAAGTTTGGCCAGCCGCTGATCACAGGATCGCTTCTGACGTTTGAGCATCAAGAGAATAATGAGAAGTACGCATACGATAAAGTGATTATGCTTGCAGGTGGCGTAGGTTACGGAACCAAGCGCGACTGCCTCAAGAAAGAACCCCAAGCCGGCAACAAAGTAGTGGTTGTGGGTGGTGATAACTACCGCATCGGTCTTGGAGGTGGTTCCGTATCCAGTGTGGATACAGGTCGATACAGCAATGGTATCGAGCTCAACGCCGTGCAGCGAGCTAACCCCGAGATGCAGAAGCGTGCCTACAACCTGGTGCGTGCATTGGTAGAGGAAGACAATAACCCCGTGGTGTCTATCCACGATCATGGTTCTGCCGGTCACCTCAACTGTCTATCAGAGCTTGTTGAAGACTGCGGTGGTGCCATAGATATGACCGCTCTGCCTATTGGCGACAAAACTTTGAGTGCCAAAGAGATTATCGCCAATGAGTCACAAGAGCGTATGGGATTGCTCATCGATGAGAAACACCTTGAGCATGTCAAGAAGATTGCTGAGCGTGAGCGCGCTCCGATGTATGTCGTAGGTGAGACAACGGGCGATGCCCACTTCTCTTTTGTGCAAGGCGATGGTGTGAAACCATTCGACCTTGACGTGGCGCAGATGTTTGGCCACTCACCTAAGACCATTATGAAGGACGAGACCGTGGAGCGCACCTATACCGATGTGACCTACGATGTGGCTCATGTTGACGATTATCTCGAGCGTATGTTGCAACTCGAAGCAGTGGCTTGTAAGGACTGGTTGACCAATAAGGTGGACCGTTCGGTGACCGGAAAGGTGGCACGCCAGCAATGCCAAGGCGAGGTGCAGCTTCCTTTGTCCGACTGTGGCGTAGTGGCGCTCGACTATCGTGGCGTCAAAGGTATCGCCACCGCACTGGGTCATGCTCCCCAAGCAGGCCTTGCTTCACCCGAGGCAGGTAGCGTGCTCTCTGTAGCCGAGTCGTTGACCAACATCGTTTGGGCTCCTCTCGCTGATGGTATGGATAGCCTTAGCTTGTCAGCCAACTGGATGTGGCCTTGCCGTTCACAGAAAGGTGAAGACGCTCGCTTGTATAAAGCAGTGAAAGCACTATCCGACTTCTGCTGCGCAATAGGTGTAAACGTACCTACCGGAAAAGATTCGCTCTCTCTGAGTCAGCAATATCCTAATGGCGAAAAGATTGTTTCGCCAGGCACCGTGATCGTTACCAGTGGTGGCGAGGTTAGCGATGTGCGCAAGGTGGTGTCTCCAGTGCTGGTCAATGACAAGCATACTCGCTTGTATCACATCGACTTCAGCTTTGACGAACAGAAGCTTGGCGGTAGCGCTTTTGCCCAAAGTCTTGACCACGTGGGCAGCGACGTGCCTACCGTAACCGATCCACGCTACTTCTGCGCATGCTTCGAGGCAGTGCAGGAGATGATCAATCGCGGTTGGATCCTTGCTGGTCACGATATCTCTGCGGGCGGTTTGATTACCACTTTGCTTGAGATGACCTTCGCAAACAAGAAGGGCGGTCTGCACATCAACCTACACGACATCAAGGGAACCGACGTGGTGAAGAAGCTCTTTGCCGAGAATCCTGGTGTTGTTATTCAGGTTTCAGATGAGCATAACGAAGAGGTGAAGAAGTATCTTGAGGACAACTGCATTGGCTTTGCACGCATTGGTACTCCTGTAACCGATAAGCGCACCCTCTCAGTGACCGACGGAAGCTATGCACACGAGTTTGATATAGATGCTCTTCGCGACCTTTGGTACAAGACATCTTACCTTCTTGATCGTAAGCAAAGCTTCGGCGGAATGGCTAAGAAACGCTATACCAACTATAAGAAGCAACCTCTCGAGATGAAGTTTAATGACGACTTCACTGGCAAGCTTGCTCAGTATGGTCTCAATCCTGACCGTTGGAAGACCGACACTGACGCTGACCGTCAGGCTGCTCCCAAGGCGGCTATCATCCGCGAGAAGGGTACCAATGGTGAGCGCGAGATGGCTTACTGCCTCTATCTTGCTGGTTTTGAGGTGAAGGACGTGATGATGACCGACTTGATCAGTGGTCGCGAGACCCTGGAAGAGGTCAACATGATTGTCTTCTGCGGTGGATTCTCCAACTCAGACGTGCTCGGCTCAGCCAAGGGATGGGCTGGTGCGTTCCTCTTCAATCCTAAGGCTAAGGAAGCATTGGATCGCTTCTATGCACGCAAGGATACCCTTTCGCTCGGTATCTGTAATGGTTGCCAACTCATGGTAGAGCTCAATCTGATCAACCCCGAGCACGAACATCGTGCCCACTTGTGCCATAACAACTCAAAGAAGTTTGAGAGTGCCTTCCTCGGACTGGCTATCCCTCAAAACAACAGCGTGATGTTTGGTTCGCTCAGTGGTAACAAACTCGGTTTGTGGGTGGCTCACGGTGAAGGCCGTTTCTATCTGCCTGAACCCGAAGACCATTACAACGTGGTAGCTAAATACAACTATGCCGAGTATCCAGGCAACCCTAATGGCTCCGATTATAACGTGGCAGGTATCTGCTCAGCTGATGGACGCCACCTCGCTATGATGCCTCACCTTGAGCGTGCGGTGTTCCCTTGGCAACAAGCATGGTATCCATGTGACCGTCGTAACGACGAGGTGACACCTTGGATCGAAGCGTTTGTCAATGCGAAAAACTGGATTTTGAACCAGAAGTAATACTTCAATGCCACACTTCCTCGAACCTTTGTCCGACGAAGTGTGGCATTATTGTTTCCTTTCCATTCGTGTAGGAAAGGTCCCCGTGCCCCTCTTACCTTATTATAATAGCAGTATGGATTCGTTCTATTGGGATAGTTTCAAGACGTTCGTTAAGATTGGAGCCTTCACTTTGGGTGGCGGCTATGCCATGATACCCATTATTCAGGCCGAGGTGGTGGACAAACACCATTGGATAAACGAAGAAGAGTTTCTCGATTTGGTAGCTATTGCCCAGAGCTGCCCCGGCGCTTTCGCCATCAACATGAGCGTCTTTATAGGTTATAAAGTGCGGAAGATGCGTGGAGCGCTCTGCACCACCATTGGCGCGGCACTGCCCTCGTTTGTCATTATCCTCCTCATCGCCTTGTTCTTCCATCGTTTTATGTCCGTGGGATGGGTGGCTGCGATGTTTCGCGGGATACGTCCTGCCGTGGTGGCGCTTATCGCCGTGCCCACGTTTCAGATGGCGCAACGAGCTAAGATCAGTTTCTCCACCTGCTGGATACCCCTTCTCTCGGCATTGCTGATATGGGCGCTGGATGTCAATCCCGTCTTTGTGATCCTTCTTGCCGGCCTAGGCGGTTATGTATACGGACGTGTAATCAAACCCACAGAGTAGCGCGATATGATCTTTCTGCAGTTGTTTTACACCTTTTTCGTGATAGGCTTGTTTGGCTTTGGGGGCGGATATGGTATGTTGTCACTAATCCAGTCGCAAGTGGTCACGCATCATCAGTGGCTCACCACGGCCGAGTTTACCAACATGGTGGCCATCTCTCAGATGACGCCCGGCCCTGTAGGTATCAACTCAGCCACCTATTGCGGATACATCGCAGCCCACAATGCGGGTTTCTCATCGGCGATGTCGTGCCTTGGTAGCCTCGTTGCAACCGTGGCGTTGGTGCTCCCCTCGTTTATACTGATGGTGCTCATCAGCCGGATGTTCCTCAAGTATATGCGCAGCGCATTGGTTCGCGACGTCTTTGCCGGGCTTCGTCCAGCCGTGGTTGGACTCTTGGCGGCAGCCACATTGTTGCTTTGCAATGCCGAAAACTTTGGCGCGCCCCAGCTCAATCCTTGGCAGTTCTACATCAGCGTGTTCCTCTTCGCCGCTTCCTTCGTGGGCGTGATGTGGCTGAAAATCAACCCTATCCGGATGATTTGCTATTCGGCTATAGCCGGATTGGTCTTGTTATACTAAGCGTTAAAGCCTAAGAACAGCCCCTCAGTTACATCTTTGTCTAATAAAGGTAAACGGATGAGCAAACTATCATCCCCCTTTTGACTAAAGCTAAGAGCTAGATGCGCTTGATAAACAGAAAAAATCTTTGTATCTTTGCATTATTGAAATCAGAAATAAGTTATGGTTATATATCCTAAATTGATTACCGAGTCGCTCTCAAAGGTCATCTATCCTGGAACGAAGAAGAACCTTGTAGAGAGCGGAATGCTAACGGACTCGATCCGTATTGATGGGATGAAGGTGAGCTTCACCCTGCTGTTCCCTCGTGACACCGATCCTTTTATGAAGTCGACGATGAAAGCTGCCGAGGCGCAGATCCATTACGACTTAGGCAAAGAGGTCGAGGTGACGGTCAGCGCCGAGTTTAGCTCGGTACCGCGTCCTACTGTTGAGAAGCTTCTCCCACAGGTGAAGAACATCATTGCGGTAAGTTCCGGTAAGGGCGGAGTGGGGAAGAGCACCGTCTCGGTGAACCTTGCGATAGCCCTCGCACGCTTAGGCTATAAGGTGGGAATCCTCGATACGGATATCTTCGGGCCTAGTCTGCCTAAGATGTTCGACTTGGAGCAACCCAATGTATATAGCGTTGAGAAGGACGGACGCCAACTGATAGAACCCGTTGAGAAGTATGGTGTGAAGCTATTGTCCATCGGCTTCTTTGTCAGACCCGAGCAAGCAACGCTTTGGAGAGGCGGTATGGCATCCACGGCGCTCAAGCAACTCATTGCCGATGCCGACTGGGGCGACCTCGACTACTTCATCCTTGACACACCTCCCGGCACCTCTGACATCCATCTGACGTTGCTTCAGACCCTATCCATCACCGGTGCGGTCATCGTTTCCACTCCTCAGAAGGTGGCGTTAGCTGATGCGCGCAAAGGCATAGATATGTATCGCAACGACAAGGTCAATGTTCCAATCCTCGGATTGGTGGAAAACATGGCCTACTTTGTGCCCGCAGAGCTCCCTGACAACAAGTATTACATCTTTGGAAAGGATGGATGTAAAAATCTGGCAAAGGAGGTAGGCGCACCGCTCTTGGCTCAAATCCCCATCGTGCAGAGCATCTGCGAGAGTGGCGATGAAGGTGTGCCAGCCGCTGTGAACATTGAGACCGTCACAGGACAAGCGTTCTTAAGTTTGGCACAAAGCGTGGTGACAGTGGTCAATCGTCGCAATGCCGACTTGCCTAAGACACGCATCGTGAAAACCAAGAATGGAGAATAAACGGCTTTGGTAGCCTAATAGAATAAGGTATCCGGCCGATAACGCCATCTCGTTTAGCCCGATAGCATATCCGCTTCACCTTATTATATATATAGTTTATCCCGCTTCAAGCATCAATACTTGAAGCGGGATAAATGTTTTAGGGGCACAAAAAGAATTCCTTTAGAGCGTAGCCGACTTCGAAATCCACAACGGACCACTCTGGAAACGCACCAGCATACGCGTGTCCTCAATCACCTCGACGATGCCTTTGGTGCCCGGCTGAAGGATAAACACCGTTCCGTGGTCGAGCTGATCAAGCAAGGTGGAGTCGCGGCGGGTAGCTTCCGATGGTTCGGGAAGCATGTCAAGCGCCTCAGAGGTCACCGCACCGAAACACATCCGCGTGATGGTCACCTCATGCGGCGTGTCCTGAACAAATCCCGCATCGGCGCGGTTGCGTGCCTGCACCTTGGCATCGGCATTGTCTTGGTACACGATGGTGGTGGCAGTATCCGGCTTTGTCGTGTCGCTCGGGGCGGTTTTGTCCTGCTTGTTGCTACAACAGACGGCCGAAACGACAAGGAGTGTCAGCGCAAAGACACGAAAGGAGATAGTGATAATCTTGTTCATAACGGGGCAAAGGTACAGAAAGTTTTTCGTAAAGGATGCGTTTTCGAAAAAAATGCGTACTTTTGTGCCTACTCGTTTCAGCTCTACTGCCAATCATGCTTCACTGATCCGACGGCTGAGCACGAGTGAATAACCCAATAAATCATCAATACCCATCCTATGAAACGTACCCTCTTCTCTTTGGTCACATTGCTATTAGCCTTTGGCGGAATAGCTTCGGCACAAGCACAAACTGATAACAGCAAGGCAATGGTGGTCCACCTTAAGGGACAATCGCCCGTTAACATCCTCGTCTCAGATGTTGACAGCATCACGTTTGCGCCGCTCGACTCGATACAGGGTGACGTGCAACTGACCTTTGACGAAGTGTCCAAATGCTATGTGCGCCCCCATTTCACCCCCAAAGATAGCAAGCAGTATTACTATGCCAACTATATGACCGAAGAGGAGTTCTCCGCTTATACCTCTCTTAACGATGTGGCAAAGGACGATAGCATCTGGCTTGCAGAGATGGCAGCTGGCTATGGGATGGACATGGATGAGATTCTGCCTTACTTCTGCTACCAAGGCGAGTTTGAAGAGGTGCAGGCTGAGCTGCTCCCAGGGCGCAACTATGTCTACTGGGTGCACGCCGTCAATGATAAAGGTGGATTGGAAGGGAAGGTGAGCATGCGTCGTTTCACCACAGCCGACTATCAGATCCTACCCGGAACCGTGACGCTGAACGTGGAACGCACCACCAATGGCCTGACGGTTACCTCTACACCAGATGACAATAACCGCTATTATACCACCGGTATCATCTCCGAGAATGCGCTAGAAGAGGGTGCTTCGCTTCGCGACTTTGTGCAACAGAGCATCTCTAACCAACTGTACGATTACCTTACCGGTGATGGTTTGGACTATTATCTCCAAACCGCTGGCAGCAAGGGCGTGCAGACTACCAGTTACGAGGGTCTTGATGCCGTGGGCTATTATGTCATTGCGGCTTACCTTGACGATGAAGCTACGATCAGTAGCGAGCTGACCTACAAGTATATAGCGCCTTCATCTTCAGCCAAAGCGGCTACCAAGGCGGCACGTCAGAGCGAGCGTCAAGCGGTGAAACGCCACATCTTGCCCGCACAGAATGCAGCAAAGCAAACCTTGAAACCTTAATATAGCCTAACCATAATAGCGAACAAAACAATACAGACGATGATACAAGACGAAGGCAAAGATACAGAAGCGCAGATCTCCCTGCTCCAAGTGGTACACGATACGATGGTGGATGGTCCCGGATTTCGCACCTCCATCTACTGCGCAGGATGTGTGAACCAATGTCCCGGTTGCCACAATCCGCAGTCGTGGGATATCCATAACGGCACGCTAACCCCTGTGAGCGAGATCATGAAAGAGATCATGAGCGATCCCTTTGCCCACGTCACCTTTACCGGAGGCGACCCGATGTTCCAGCCTCAAGCCTTTACCGCTTTGGCAAAGGCCATCCGTCAGCAGAGCGACAAGACCATCTGGTGTTACACCGGCTACACCCTTGAGCATATTCTCAAGGATGAGGCACAACGAGAGTTGCTCGCCCACATCGATGTGTTGGTGGACGGGCCCTTCGTTCAGAAGCTACGTGACCCCGACTTGGTGTTTCGCGGCAGCAGCAATCAGCGCATCCTCAACGCGGCTGAGTCGCTCAAGCAAGGTAAAGCAGTGGAGGAGATACTCGATTTGTAGGTCTTCCTTTGTAGATATTAGGACAATCCCTTATTTAGCCACGGTGATATGAAAGCAGTGCTGGTTGCGTTCGAAGATTACCACGCACCGTCCATCAGCCCTCAACTCGCTGATGATTTCGCCCAGCAGCACAGCCATCGTCGCATTGTTCACGCTGTTGCCCTCGGTGCTTATACGGTTGTAACGCGTGTAGCTCAGGTCAAACGTGGTGCCATACATGTGTGACGAATTGCGGGCAGCGTTACCATTCACCTTTCTCAGACTTGCCACATCCTCGCGTGTACGCAGAAGCGACGTCACGATGATGCGATGCTCACGGCACCCCGCCTTCTTGAGCTCCTTACGGAAGGTGCGTCCGATGTCGCGGAGCAAGCGTTGCGCCTTAGGCGTAAGCAGCGCCGTGCTATGCGTGAGCGGGTCCACCAGGTAGTCGTTACAGGTGCTTATCTCCTTCAACCCTCGGCGTTTGATAGCTTTGCGTGTGGCAAAGGGCTCGCTGATACCCATCCGCTTGGCGCACGAGAGCTGTTCGCCATTGAGGTCAGCAAACCGATACTCGCGAGGCATCGCCACCGCATCGTCACGAAAGGTGACACCGCTCACCACCTCTTCCGTGTGGTGACAACCGCTCAACGCTATTGTTGCTGCTGCGGCTAATGCTGGTAGGCATCTCTTGAGATACTGGCTGACTTTGACTGTGGGCATGTGGCTGGTTATTGTTCTTTCATCTTGTTTTGCTCGGCTAGCTCCTTCTTGGCTTGGCGCAACGCCTCTGCCAAGGCCGGATGCTCACGTAGCTGCTTCATCCGGTACTGTCGTGGTGTGATGCCATAGAACCGATAGAAGGCAGCATAGAAACTTTGGCGGTTAGAGAACCCCACCATGTCAGATATATCCTCCATCGTGTTCAGCACGAAACGCTTGTCTGAGAGCAAAGCAATGGCCTCCTCGATGCGGTGCGAATTGATAAACTCGGAGTAGTTCTTGTGAAATCGCACGTTGACCACGGCCGAGATGTAACGCGTATTGGTCTCAAGTTCTGTAGCTAATACCTTCGCCGAATAGTTGCGGTCGCGGTATTTCTTTTCAACAACTATCTTTTGGACAATCTGCTTCTGCAGTCGGTCCATCACCTCCGGGCTGATGAGGGTGCGATAGGTGGCCTCACGGGCCTTTTTCTCAAAAATATTATACTTAGACATAAACGGAACGGATTTACCATCTGGGACTTACTGGTTACCTAGTAATATTCGGGCCCATGATGCTGATAGATTTATAGAATGTTGTGATAATGTCATTGACTGCAAATGTAAGAACTTTTTTTGATTCTATAAAACGATAATTCATAAAAAAAGTTGACCACTTCGTTTTTTATTTTTATCTTTGCATCCTACCTATTAGGCGTGTCTAGCCATACCGGTTAGTAGCTGCTAGGGAAAAAGACACAGTCATGACCAACCCAACCCATCCTCTTCAGGAGACAACACGGAACGCAGAACCATCGGATACAGCCAATACCGATAGTCAGAAGCCAGCCACCCGCCGCCGATCCACGGCTGCGAGAGGGCAGAAACGTGTGCTCAAGCGTACCATTTCTGAAGATCTTATCCCCTTAGAAGAAGAGACGTGGTTGTTACAGCCCATCGCTGTGACGATGATGCGTCACGACTATTCGTTGATTCAGGTACGTATCCTTGTGACGATTGTGGAGAATCTGCAGACCATCTTGCACAAGTTGCTCAACAATCGCAACCCCCAGGAGATGTCTATCTTCAAGAGCGACGAGCTCGATGAGGACGGACGTATGCCCATCAAGATGCCTTACCGGCAGCTCGGAGTGGATCCCAACCACTATCCGCAGCTCCGCAACTCGCTCAAGATGCTTGCCTCCATCCCCGTGGAGATCCCTTATAAGACGGCGGAGGGACGTAAGTATACCAAAGCCACCAACCTCTGCGACGTGTACATACCCGAAGACACCGGTTATAGCAAGTATGCCATCCTCAAGATTGACCGTAATGTGGCTGAGAGATTGGTGTCGCTCGACTTCGGTTATCACCGTTTGGGCAAGCAGATCGTCTTCGCTTGTAAGAACCGGTACACCCAGCGCATCTACATGTTTATCGAATCGTGGGTGGATCGCGGACAAGCCATCATCAAAACCATCGAATTTAGGAAAATGCTACGATTGGAAAACAACTACAAGAAGTTTTCAGATCTCTGCCGCCGTGTCCTTGAACCAGCCCGCCAAGAGCTGCAAGAGCTAGCGCTCAATGGTTTCTGCGACTGCTATTTCACCTATGAGAAGAAGTACAGGGAGGGCCGAAAGTCGGGCGAGCCCGATGAGCTGATCTTCAATGTCATCTCGCAGAAGAACAAGATCAATCGCCAGCTAGAGCAGCTCACCGAGCAACAACGTCGCCAGTTTGCCGATTTGCTCATGCGCCACTTCCGTTTCACCCCCTCCAACGCCGAGAGACTGGCACAGCGTCTCAATGCCGAGGTGTTCCCACTGGCTATGCAGAAGCTTGTCGAACTGCGTCAGCGAGCTACGCACGCCAACGGAATCATGGACATGGCAGCCTACACATACAAGTCAATCGAACAGATTATCCTTGACCACCGCATCCCCAACACCGAGGCTACGGAGGTCAAGTGATGACACCTATCTTATATATAAGGAAGATGAACCGCTTATTCAGATCTATCATTATCATCGTTATCTCTCTTGTTGCATCCGTGGCTGTGGCCCAAACCACCCGTTTCAAGCCATCCAAGCGCTACAGTCAGCGCATGGTGACCATCAAGCAAGAGGTCAAGAAGTATCGCGGTCATCGTGACGTGACCTTGATGCTCGGCGATAGTGAGAGCGAATATGGTGGCAACTGGAACCAACGCATCCCCGGCCATTGCATTGTCAACCAGGGCATCGTGGGCGATACCGCGCCAGGCATCACCTATCGGTTGGATCAGGTGGCAGCGCTGCAACCCAAGCGCATCTTCTTCGAGTGTGGCGTCAACGATCTCAGCCAAGGTCTTACACCCGATCAGGTGGCACAGCGCGTCATTCGCCTCATTCAGCAGATACGCAAACGCGTACCCAAAGCCACGCTTTATGTAGAATCGCTCCTACCCATCAACGAGCACTTTGGCAACTGGAAGCTACTCAAGGGAAAGACCAACGATATCCCTTATATCAACAGTAAGATTCGTGCTTACTGCAACCAGCAAGGCATCCATTACGTGGATCTGTTCTCATTGCTCAAAGAACCCCACTCTAACACGCTGCGCCGCGAGCTCTCCATTGACGGTTTGCACCTCTCTCCATTGGGTTATCAGAAGTGGTGTAACGCCATAAAGCCCTTGCTCTCCAAGTAGTCCCTGTCCTTGCGGATAGCCCAAGGACCTCCTGTTAGCCACCATGAACGTGGATAAGTGGCTATGTTTTGCCAACGAATAATAGATTTTTGATAAAAATTAAAAACTTTATCGCATTCTTGTTGTATATCCAGAAAATGTCCGTACATTTGCAACCCGAATATAAAAGGTAAGTAAGTAGAGACTATTTAAGGATATACAAACAATAAAAACAAGAAAGTATGAAATCAAAGATCTTATCAACTCTTGTTGCTATGGCTATGATCGTAGCCGGAGTAGCATTCACCTCATGTGGCGGTGACGATGATGACCTCGTTCCATCAAGCAAGGCCACTACTGCTAGTGTGCAACCCTCAGTGTATGTAGCCGAGGATATGCTCACCTATTATGATATCACCGTGACCATTGATGGCACTGCAGTAACCCTCACCAAGGACAATACCACAAGCGCAACCAAACTAGGTTTTACGTTCCGCAAGTACAAACCCGCTGCAACCGTGTACAAGGCGTTCCCTTCAACGATGACCGTGGTGGCTCACTGTACCAAGAAGAGCAACGTAGAGTTATCTGATATGGATGACAGCGACTACGGTATGTACGTAGAGGCCGATTATTCTAATGACAACAAAGACAAGGTGAGCACGCTGAGCGTTTCATCACAGTTTGGATACACAGCTGGTTTACACTACACCAAGATGAAAGAAGAGACGCTTAACACGTTCATTGATAGAACCATCACGGCCACTTACACCATGAGTTCGGCTAGTGCTTTCGAGCAATCAATCTCTGATACATTCAAATATTAATAATTAAAGAATACGAAAGGTGAGCCCGAGAAGCTACCTTTGATGGATTTTTTGACACCATAAAGGCGATGTGATTCACTGCGAAAGTGAGCACATCGCCTTTATGTTTTTCCATTAAGGTGTTTTTTTAGATGTAACCACGATGGACGAGCGCATCCCTCACCATCCCGTCATGTGACGGATGGCTGCGATGGGAGCATAGATGAGCATTCGTGGGCCACACCACCGCATGACCTCGCGTATCTGTTGGCGCTTCTCCTTGCCATAGCAGTGGATCGGGCAACGCTTGCACGTGGGTTTATGCTCACCATGGACGCAAAGGTCTAGCCTGTGATGGGCATAGCGAATCAGTGCCTCATACGCTGGAGGAACGTCAAGCAACTTCAGTTTGTGCTTGCAATACAACCGCACCATCAGTGTGATGGTAGCTTTCTCCCTTTCTATCTTGCTGCTTTTGCTCATCTCTTCCTTGGCTCTCTTTATGCTTTGTCCTCATAAAGACGGGTGCAAATTTACGGAAAATGTCACAAACGCATCGCTCAGCACCTTCCTTTCTTCTGCCCAAAGCACCTCTGTTACATCTCCAACAAGCCTTTCTTACGATGCCAAAGGACTCCTCTCGTTTCCAAAAATAATTTATTTTTTGTGGAAAAATAAATTGATTTCTTCACAAAAACAATTTATTTTCTCTGCCCATATCGCCTCTCCGGCAACGTAAAAGAGCGTCTACGGCAGTTGTAAATCTGCTGAAACGGAAGATGAAATATGCGGTTTTTGACGATTGTTCCCAAAAAACTTTGCTAACTTTGCACCCCATATTAACATTCATTTAAGAAACGAAGATTATGAACAACAAGATTTTCTCCCTTCTCATAGCAATGGCTATGGTTGTAGCCGGTATGACACTCACCTCTTGCGGCGATGACGATGACGACGTGGTAAAGCCCTCTGGCAAGGCAACCGAGGCTTACCTCACACCTACCATTTATGTTTCTGAGGCTATGATGGACTATTTTGACGCCACCTGCACCATCGATGGCAAGACCATCACGCTGACCATGGATAACACCGTGGCCGATAACATGACGCTTGATGGTATCGCGTTTAAGTTGCGCAAGTACACTGGCGCTTCCAAGACCTACAAGAGCTTCCCTTCATCCCTAGCCATCCAGCAAGAGGTGAAGCCCAAGGCTGGGGTTGTTCTCAAGGATATTAGTCGTCTGGATCAGTTTGTGATGTACGCACATGTAAGTTTTGCTAACAACAACACCACCAATTACGCTGATGGAGAGTGGAAGACCATCACAGGCAAGCTACGTAGCGTGTTCCAGGAAGGCGTTCATTTTGATATGATGAATGATGAAGACCTGGCTCATTATCAGCACCCCACGCTCACCACCACTGTTAACATGACCGCAGCGGACGTGGCAGATATTCAGTCAGCATTCAGTTACGGCGAATAATCATCCATACCTTATATATCTAATAGGGCTGGTACTTCTCACGAGGTATCAGCCTTTATGTTGCTTGCGGTTTGGTTCAGCAGAAGGTCTAAGTATCCATCAAGAAGCCAATCTTGGCAGAAAACCCATTGCGAGGAAGTGTCAGATTGTGCGTGTAAACCTTGTGATGGTACGTATTTAAGGCTTATCCATAGCACGCCCCATCGCTTTTTCATTTTTTTTATTTACCTTTGCCCTATGTCAGATATCCTTTGTTCATGCTAACGGCATAGAGCTGCGAGGACGCTCTGACCTCAGCAAGCATTGGGAGAACCGATGATTTACCTAAGTTTTGCTTTCATATAAGATGATAAGGATGCTAAATAGAGGAGCCATGATCAACTGTTTTGACATCGATAACATCATGGACGGTCAGACCGTCACGCCCACCCGTAACCATGCTGAAGCTTATGGGATGAAGCTCGAAGGCATTGTGTTTCGGCTGCGTGACCTCCGCCCCTATATGATAGTCACCGCATTGGCAGCGGCAGTGACCTATTACGTCATCTTCCAGTTTCTCTACAACATGATAGCCTACGGCACATTGTGGCCGTTCCAAAGCTTTAGCGATGTGACGCAAAGCGTTTTTCACAATTTTCCACCTATCTTTCTCCTTTTCTTGCTCAACTATGTGGTGTCCTTTCACCTTTTCCCACGCGTGTCGCGCCCGGCTAAGTTTGTGGTTGACGGAATAGCTTCGTTCGGCATCCTGTCGCTGATCAATGCCCTTTTCATGCTGACGGTATCTCCTAGGGTAGACTGGGCTGGCACCGTGTTCTGCAACACATTCATCTGGATGGGGTGGGAGATGGTGTGGTATGTCTGGCACTTTAAGCGCCTGATGGTGATTTCGCAGAGAGCCCTCGTAGCCTCGCAGCGATATCGTTATGACGTGTTGCGGTCACAGGTCAATCCGCATTTCCTGTTCAATTCGCTCAACCTGCTCTACTCCCTGGTCTCTACCGCGCGGCAGCAGGATGCCGAGCAATTTATCATCGCACTGGTCAAGACCTACCGCTACATCATCGATATCAGGCAAAAGGATGTGGTGACGCTAGCCGAGGAACTCGATTTCCTCGATAGTTATGTGCAGGTGTTGGAGACGCGTTACCTCAATCAGTTTAAGGTGCAGGTCGTTGGCAGAAGCCTTGCAGCTAGTCACACCATCATCCCGTACACCATGCAGCTGCTCATCGAGAACGTCACCAAGCACAACACCATCTCTTCACGCAACCCGATGGTGGTCACGGTGGAAATCACTGCCACCGGTGTGACAGTCAGTAACCCTATCATGAAGCGTGTGTCCTCTGCAAGCACTGGTTTCGGTCTGCGCTACCTCCGTGAGCTTTACGCCCTGCACGGGGGCAGTTTCACAGCGGGAGCGGAGGGAGACCTCTTCGTGAGCAAAATACCTTATTTGTCATGAGATACGCAGTAGTAGAAAATGAGGAGATAGCACGGCAGTCGCTGTGCGCAATGGTGGCTCGCATCCGCCCCGACTATGAGTTGGTGTTCACCGCTGAGTCGGTCGCTGAGACGGTTTCGGCATTGCGTAGCCATGCGGTGGACCTCATTATCATGGACGTGGAGCTTACCGATGGCAACTGTTTCGAGATCTTCAGTCGCATCCGCGTCGTTACACCCATAATCTTTACCACCTCTTATAGCGAGTATATGCTTCGTGCCTTTAAGGTAAATAGCATCGATTATCTGCTCAAACCCATCACTCCGGACGATCTGGCGCAGACCTTGGATAAGTTTGAGACCATCATTGCCTCACGCGCTGTGCCCGATTATGCCGCCTTTGCACGCAAGGCTGTGCCGCGCAACCGCATCCTTACGGTCAGTGGTGACAACTATGCCTATGTCTTGATAGAGAACATCGCGTGGCTGGTGAGCGAGGACAAGTGTATCTTTGTGGTCCTCTCTGATGGCAGACGTCGCTTGACTGAGTTTGCCAACCTCACCTCTGCCGCTGAAGCGGTGGCTGGTCACGACTTCTTCCAGGTGTCACGCAGTGTGCTCGCATCCATCTCTGCCGTGGACAACGTGTCCAAATGGTTTGGCGGTAGGTTGACGGTGGTGCTTCGCGCAGGCAAGGTCACACAGCGTGAGACCGTCAGCGCGGCACGGCGCGATAGCTTCCTAGCTTGGTTAGGAGGCGGAACGGGTGAGGAGTGAAGCCTCGCTGTTCCCTAACTAGAACTCATTCCCTCATATTGCAAGTTCATTCCCCCAATCCTGCAAGTGGCGCAAAGTTGCTTGCGGGATTTTCTTCGTTTCCTTAATTTTGCCATATGAGGTATGCAATATTTAGCCAAGAATACTACACCATGCAGATGCTTCGCAAGCTTATGGCTGAGGTCTCGTCCTCTGCCGTGTTTGTGGGGTGGGCTGACAATTGCCTTTCCGCACGCAGCATCATTGCTTCTCAGCATCCGTCCCTTGTCTTGATGGAGGTGGAACTGGCTGATGGCTCGGCGTGGGATGCGATAAGCAACTGGACGGGGTATGGCATACCGATATATGAGAACTTGGCCGACTGTGCACAGGAGCGGAACCGACCATGCATCGGCCAACTGGTGAAGCCCGTCAGTGCGGGTGATTTGAAGGAAATCATGTTTCATTTAAAATAAGCGGATTATGAGAAAAGACAGACTATTAGGCCTTTGTGCCGCCCTGTTGTGGTTCTGTGTAGGTACGGCAGCAGCCATCGAACCGAAGGATACCACAGTGACCGTCACTGAGGCGGGTACGCTGAAGGATGTGTTCCCCGGAAATGGATGGGCTACACAGGAACAATGTGACAGTGTCATGCAAACTTTCACGTCACTGAAAATCATTGGCCCTCTCAATGGTACCGACATCCCTTACCTACAAAGTGCGTGCGGTAGCTTCTCCAAAATTACAGGTAATGTCTCCGAACTGGATCTTTCAGAGGCTAGTATCGTCTCGGGCGGCGATTCTTATGGTATCTATTACAGTCCGACGGGTGACATGGTGGATCTCTATACCAAAGACGGAGAGATAGGTACGCAGATGTTCTATTACTGTGGAACGCTGACCAAGCTCACGCTGCCACGCACCACGACAAGCATCTCGGCTAACGCCTTTGAGGGCTCTTTGCTAGAAAGCCTGACGATACCCGAGGGTAACACGGTGTATAAGACTAGCGATGGCGTGCTCTTCAGTTATGATATGACGCAGCTGGTGAAGTATCCTGCCCTTAAGGCGAATGCCGAATACACTATGCCTCAGACGGTTTTGTCCATCGCTGACCATGCTTTCGAAAACGCTAGCAATCTCACCTCGGTTGCGTTTCCTGAAGGTCTGACGAGCATTGGCGAGTATGCGTTCTCCAGTAGCTCGCACCTTGCACAGGTGTCTCTGCCTTCTAGCGTGCGCACCATCGGCGCTAGAGCCTTCTCTTATAGTCAGGAGCTAACATCTGTCACCCTTCCTTCTTCGGTTGACAGCATGGGAACGGGCGTGTTTATGGCATGCACAGCCCTTACATCGATAAAGGTTCCTGAGGGCACAAAGGATTTGACAGAGATGTTCTATGGATGTATGAACCTAGTGAGGGTATCGCTCCCTCAATCGCTTACCAATGTAGGTGATATGGCGTTTCAGTCGTGTGAATCGTTGGAGAAAGTCACGCTGCAACCGGGTGTCCTCAATATTGGCGCATCGGCGTTTGATGGTTGCTCAAGTTTGGTATCTCTCGCCATTCCTGAGGGTGTGAAGTCAATAGGTCAACGTGCGTTTGCTTCTTGCAAAGGACTCGACTATCTCTCCTTCCCATCGACGCTGGAAAGTGTGGGCAACTACCTTCTTTCATTTGCATCATCGCACATGAGCCTCGTGGTAGGAGCAACGGTGCCTCCAGCTGTGGGCAGTTACTCTTTTTTCCCATCACCCTACGGCGTCACACTCTATGTACCCGATGCGTCCGTCGCCGACTATCAAGCAGCTGAGGGATGGAACGCCTTCTCTACAGTCATGCCGATGAGCGAAGCTCCCGAGAATCCTAATCAGACCTTTAACATCCTGACTGAGGAATATGTTCCTGACCCAATCTTCCGTGCATGGATCGATACCAATCTGGCGGGAGGTACAGGCGTCTACACCAATGAGGACGCAGCTGCCTACGATGGCGAGATATTTATCGGCTACTCTGAGGTGGCGTCTCTTCAAGGTATAGGCTATTTCACCAACCTACGGAGCTTCTCTATCACGAACAATGTCAATCTTACGACGGTGGATCTGACGCAGAACACACAGTTGCGCAAGGTTGATGTCATGTACTCTAAGGCGCTGGAACAACTCAACATTGAAGGGCTCGATAGCCTGGAGGTTATCAACATCGGTGTCACTTCGCTGATCTCGTTTGATCTCTCACAGTACGTGTACCTCGCTCCTAGACTGCGCGAGCTGAATCTGACACAGTTGCGGCTGAACGAAATAGACGTCACACCATTTGTCAACCTTGAGTCGCTCGACTTATCATGCAACCAATTCAAGACCATTGACTGTGAAGGATTGTCCAAACTGAAGATGTTCAGTTGCTCTAACATGAACACGCTTACATCCATCAACCTTCATGGATGTGTGGCTCTTGAGGAACTGATTGCATCAATGTGCCCTAAACTCGCTAGCCTTGATATCTCTGGCAGTCCCGCCATCACTGCTCTGTATGTGCATGAGGATGAGTTGCTCGGCAATTTCGACTTCTCTGCGCAAAAGTCGTCCTTAGTTTGCCTTAACGTGGGTAACACGGGACGCACCGAACTGGACCTCAGCGGATGTACTAACCTTGAGGAGCTAGAGTTCCCCTCTAATCCTCTTGAGGCTGACCCCGATCTCTCTGACTGCACCAAACTGACTTGGCTCAGAGCTGAGAGCTGTGGCTTGAATGGTCTTGATGTGTCAAAACTGACCAAGCTTAGTGAACTCTATTGCTATGATAACTCGCTAGAACGACTCGATATCAGTCATAACAACCAACTGGTGCGTCTCATCTGTAATAACAACGCGATGAGCGAGATCAAGGTTTGGTGGTCGTGTGATCTCAACAACCCACCCTTCGAATACGCTAAAGATGACAAAGCTCACTTTGTGTATGAGTTTGCCACAGACGCCATCAGTACTGCCACCAGATCTGCTAACGCCACTGAGGTGTCACGTTATGGCATCGATGGTCGCAAGGCGGCGAAAGGTCAGCATGGTCTAGCTATCATCAAGATGAGCGACGGCACCACTCGCAAGGTCTTCAGATAATATCTCGTGAGGCTTGTTCCGTACCCACCAAAGGCATAGAGCAGGCTTTCACACCCTATCCTTATATATGAAAGGTACGTCGGTACCATTCCGATGGATAGGACGCAATAACGTTTTTTATTGCGCATAGACAACCTATATAACACGGCGCTAAGTCTGTGCTATACGGGTTGTCGCTATGTTTCATAAAAGGTGACAACGGTCAGACTTCCTCCCCGCCGCCCAATATGCCCATTGGTCCTCTTATGTCGATTTCCCTCTACCGCCTAATATGCATATTAAGCCTATTATGCCTATCAATGCCTACCAATCCCCCCAAAAACCGCCCATCCCCTTGACCTAAATCAAAAATCCGTTAAAATTCGCATATTTTTCGAAAAAACTTTCCCCAAACTCTTGCGTGAATGGATTTTTCGCA
>CAVJZR010000012.1:0-60988 GCA_963654235.1 Bacteroidaceae bacterium
AGCACCTGACTGTTAATCAGGGGGTCGTTGGTTCAAGCCCATCCTGGAGCGCACATTAAGATAAGCGTTACGAAGATTTTCGTGACGCTTTTTTTTATTTTTCCGCGCATTTTTCTGCGCAGCCACAACATTCTGATTATCATATTCTTACAACCGATTCATAAACTTTCCAGTATCAAGAACATCTGCCCGGGTTCACATCTAAGCCTTAAGCGCATACCGAAAGGGCCATTACGACAATCCGCCCGACGCTTTCCGACATCCCCAACAAGCCTCAAATGGAACAAGAATTAAATTAATCTTTGCAAGAAATTAATTTAATTTTCTTCCAAAAACAATTTAAAAACGATTACCAAACCGCCTCCGCCATCTCGTCATAGAGCCTTTGCGAGTAGCGCGGCGATGCTTTTTTACATAGCAACAACGATATTATCAGAACACCAACACCAAATTTAGGCTTCTTCATATTAGGATTTACATACAAGCCAGATGCTAATCGAGCAATGCTGCGAGTATTTTGGAAGGCAGAATGGTTATTCTGTCAGCATCCATTTCCAAACTGGAACAACCTGAATGGTCAGATCGCCCACATTGATCTCGCGTTCTTCCTCTTTAGTGATGATGGTCAATTGACGCATCGGCATCACTTTGTTAAGCTTGAGCAACGCATCCACTTCTCTCTTTTCGGTATCGGGGTCAGCTATGGAGTAAGCCACTTGGAAAGCAAGTCGTTCATCATAGACCACAAAATCCACCTCCACGTTTTGGTTATAGAAGTACACTCTGTCGTCATACCTCTGCCGCAAGCGGATGGCAACTTGATTCTCAAGCAACGATGTTACGGGATCCACCAAGAACAGATTAAGGATGCCATTGTCTATGAAATAGTATTTCCGGTTCGATTCCTTTTCGATGAGTTTGGTAGCGAGGTTTTCAAAAGGCAAAATAAGCCACGACTCTTGCAGGTAAGACATATAATCGATAACCGTATCCACACTGATCTTCTTTCCTACAGTGGATGCGATGTTGGCAATACGATTATAAGAAGAGGGTTGCTTGACGCTTTCAGCCAACTTGCGAATCATAATGCGTAGGGCAAAATCATTGCGCACCTGATGACGAGCCACCAGATCGCCAAAGAAAATCTTATTGAACAAACTACTGATCCATGAACGCTTGTCATTCATCTTCAAGGTTTCGGGCAGGCCACCATCTCTAAAATAGGCTTCATAAGCCTTCATGATAGCATTTCTATACTTATATAGCGCATTCTTATTGCTTAGGTTAATCTGCTTGAAGGTCAAAAACTCTCTAAACGAGAACGGATAGATTTCTTTTACAAGATACCTTCCGCCTAAGGTCGTCGCTATCTCGCTACTCAGCATCTTAGCATTGCTACCCGTGATATATACTTGGTAGCCCGTATCAGCTAGGCGACGTGCAAACTTCTCCCAGCCTTTTACGTTCTGTATCTCGTCTAGGAAGAATATCGGACGATAGTCGTACATCTCTTCATAAGAGAGCTTTATCGCATCGAGATCAGCCAGTTGCAAAGAGTCAATACGGTCATCCTCAAAGTTGAAATACAATATTTCTTCGATAGAATGTCCTTCTTCCATCAGATGATGGATTTGTTGGTACATGAGATACGACTTCCCTGCACGACGAAGACCCACAAACACATAGTTGGCGTGAGGCTCTAATGGATACTGACGCTCTTCAAATGTGATCTGGGAAACGAAGTCTTGATAATAGCTGATGAGATATTTTATTAAGTCCTTGGTCATATTCTATCTCTATGTGACGTACAAAGGCAAAGGTAATATTTTTGGTTTTGACTAGCAAACTTTATCGAGTATATTCGATAAAAAAGACGTGCTTTTATCGAATATGCTCGATAAAACAGGATTCTTATTCCATCTTTAGCTTTAAATATTAAGCTTGAAGCGCATCCTCAACAAAAGCTTATCTTGAAATATATTGTCCCAAAGATACACAAGCGTTATATGCTGCACCAAAATATCATCAAAACAAATCATCCATTTTAACTTCGCTTTGTACAATACCGCGATGCATATTCTGCTTTACCCCATAGGTCGTGACCATAGTACACAACAACGTTTTCTTTGTCTTAGTAACTTGACGGAATAAAGAGGCTCGCTCTCGCAATCGCTGCTCATACTCAGCACTTATCACATATTCTTCATCGGCATATTTCATCTCACAGACATTGATAACGCCATCATTGCGATCTATCAAGAGGTCTATCTATCCCCCTTTCCATTGGATGCCCGTAGCATCGACAAAAGACAAACAAGCCCAAGAACAGACATTGCTCAAAATACCCGAAATACCCAATGCCCTCTTCAACTGATGTATATGATGTAGGCATACTTGTTCAAAAGCATATCCACTCCAAGCCACTCGGCTTCCATTACCACGCATATTGCTCCAAAAATGCTCATCCTGTCCATTGCTCTTGGCTACAAAACGAATATGGAACAAGGGAAACATATCGGTCAACTGGTATTGTGCCTCGCGCTCACTCTTGCCAATGGCAGAGTACTTGCGGATAGATACAATTAATTCCTGAAAAACGTAAGGATAGTAGTTCCTTAACTGGTATTTTTAATGCGGTTAAGGAACTAGTATCGCTCATAACCGTTCCTTAATTATCATCTTTAACCTAGTTAAGGAATCACTATCACAGCTCTCCTGTCTTACTCTTTGCATCCATTCCCAACAAGAAAAGCCATGTATAGGGGAAGAATCAACGTGCCAGGAGCCGTACCCACATTTACGTCTCCCAGTTTGATAGCTTGGGAGACATGGTATTTCTCGGGATGGGCGAGGATGGTCTTTGTGCTTTTGATGTTGCCGTTGGTAGCCTTTACTTCCAACAGTGTGCATTCACCCTTATACCTTGTCACGAAATCAATCTCCAACCCGGAATCCCTGCGGAAGTAATAGAGTTTGCGATTCATCTTACCCAAGATGTCGGCCACGAGATTCTCAAAGATGGCTCCTTTGTATCCGAAGAGATTGCCTTGAAGGATATCGGCGGCAGTGCCTTGCTCAAGCATACTGACGAATTCTCAATCTTCCGCTTAAACATCTACTTATTAATGATTTATAAGATTTTTCTGTTCCCTTTATACTCGTTTTCCAAGGGACTTTTCTTAAAGCTACGCACGTTTTCCTAGGGTCTTTTCCAAGAATCGCGCACGTTTCCATCAGATTCCGTTGCGATTTACAAGGAAAGGCATTACCTTTGCAATAATATGACAAAAGCCTTGCCGATAATCATTCTTTGCCTCGTATGTTTCACGTTGGGAACATACGCTGAAAGCACGCAAAACATCAAGGCGCAATATGAGAAAGCTGAGAAGCTACACGCTAAGGGAAAGCAGGCCGAATGTCTGCTATTGACCAACCATATCATTGAGACCTTGGGTGCGATGCGAGATATACAACGCACCGACTCCGTGACGTTGATGAAGGCAGAATGGCTCTGCGGCAATGCCAACATCGCCCTAGGCAACGGCGCTAAAGGTTTGGCTTTGCTGGAACACGCTAGCGGTCTGGCCAAGGCTTTAGGAGACATGAAGTGTCTAGCGCAGATATACAATAGCATCTTCTATGTGTACTATAACACGCTCGACTTTGCCCAAGCACAGGACCTGCTCACACAAGCGATAGAGCTCTCAACCAAGACGGGCGACAGGAAAAACCTCACACGCCTCTATAACAACAAGGGACTTACCTTCTATGGGCAACACCGATATGCCGAAGCGCTGGAGCAGATGCAGAAGGCGCTAAAGAACACGCTGCCGGAGGAACGCTATGAGCGGGCGCAGATATACACCAACATTGCCGAGGTCCACTACTCGCAAGGGGCTTATGCACAGACCGAACAATGGCTCACGAAGGCGCTCAACGAGATGCGTCACCTACCCATCAACGCTAAGAACATTCAGCCTTATCTCAACATGGCGCTGGTGAAGGCGCAGAACGGAAAGGCGAGCGAAGCCAAGGATATACAGCGGTCTATCTATAAGGTGCTGTCATCGTTGCCACTTCCGCTAAAAGTAAACTCGCTCAGGCAGCTAGCGGACATCAACTTCTGCATTGGCGACTCAATCAAGGGGTTACATGATATGTTGCTCTACGACCAACTGGCCGACTCGCTGCAGAAGGAAGACAACAACTCGCAGATGCGCCAACTGCTCATTGCCTACGACACGGAGCGTCTCGCGCAGCACAACGCCGCTCTGAAAGAGAGTCTTCACACAAGGACCATCATCATTTATGGGTCATTGGCTTTCCTTGTGGTGGTCATCATCTTCTCGGTGATGCTCTGGATCAAGTCGAGAGAGGATAAGCGCAAAGGCCGACTGATTGCTGCGCAGAAAGAGCAGTTGCTACGTTACGAACAAGAGGAGCATGAGCGCCAGCAAAAGAAGATGCGTCTAGAACTGGATCATAAGAGTCGCCAACTCACATCCTACACCATAGACCTTGCCGCCGTGAACGACTTTCATCAGAAGGTGAGCAAGGAGCTGGAGGTTCTTCAGACGGCTATTAGCCATAAAGAGACGGCGGAGACCACCGAGGTTCTGAAGCGTATCAAGGGCATGTTAGCCCACTTCAATGACAAACCGGTGAACGACGATTTCCGCATCTACTTTGAAGAGGTGCACCCCGAGTTTCTCAAGAAGCTCTCCCTCGCTTACCCTAAGCTCTCCGAGAACGATCTCCGCCTTTGTGCATACATCTTCCTTGGGATGTCCACAAAGGAGATTGCCGCCCTCACTTACCATGAGGTGAGAAGCATCGAGTCGTCACGCAACAGGCTCAGAAAGAAGCTTAGCCTAGAGAATGGCGCTGACGTAAAGGCGTTTCTAATGGCTGAGGAAGAGCGTTTTAACAGTGTGCAGTAGTATTGCCGTAGTGCTTGTTTGGCCCTAAAAAGACATTTAATCGTAATTTTGTGGCAAATTCTTACAACATTCTGAAGCCCCAACATTCGCTCTTTTTAATAAAAACAAACACGCAACGCTTATGAAACAGAAATTTATCTCAGCCATCGTGTTTTGCGTCACGATGTGGTTCCCGTATCTCGGAACATCCACCGTATCGGCAAATGAGGTGGACACCGTCTTTGTTGAAAACTTCAATTCGGAAGATGATTTCAACAAGTGGGAGAGTGTCAACCCCAATGCGGAAACAACCAAGACTTGGATCTACTATGCTACCAAAGGCAACGGACAAGCCCGAATATTGAAGGAAGGTGCCGTGGCACATGACAACTGGTTGCTTTCACCCGTATTCAACCTTGAGGAAGGCAAGGTCTATGAGCTTTCATGCTATGTGTATAGTGGTGTGTACAACAAGGTGGAACGCCTGAAGGTGACCCTTGGTGGCGCACGAAGCGTGGATGCACAGACCACCGACCTACTGAATCTTGTCGACTTTCAGAGAGGTGATGAGACCCACTATGACCAGCGGTTCACCGTTGACGCCACAGGCGAGTATGCCCTCGGTTTGTATGCTTATAGCATAGCCAACCAAGGACGTATCGAGGTGGACAGTATCTATATCCGCGAACTCTCTTCAGGTAGCGTGCCCGACTCGGTATCTGGTCTCACAGCAGTGGCAGCACCAGCCGGAGCGCTGAAAGCCACCATCTCGTTTACCACTCCCGCTACCACATCAAAGGGCGAGGCGTTGTCATCGCTCTCTAGCGTAACAATAGCTCGAAACGGCGAAGAGATCAAGACGCTTACCGACGTAGCACCCGGCACATACATGGAATATACCGACGAGGAAGCCCTGCAAGGATACAACACCTATGAGGTAAAGGCTGCCAATGGCGACGGCGAAGGTGAAGCGAAGGCGGTCAAGGTCTACGTAGGACTGGACGTGCCTCAGAATGTCAAAGCGCTTACGGCAAGTCGCAACAAGGACTTGTCCATCTCGCTCAGTTGGGACAAGCCCGAAACCTCAGTCAACGGAGGCTACTATGACGAGGCTTCGCTGCAATATGCCATTGTGCTCGATGGCGACACCATCGGCAAGACGGCAGAGACCCAGTACACCTTCACGCCATCGGACGATGCGCTCCGTAGCTATGCCTTCAGCGTAGCACCCGTTGCCACACTGGGTTGCGGCACGGACACACTCTCTAACAACGTCATCAGCGGCACACCTATCACTGCGCCTTATACCGAAGGCTTTGCTATGAGCAAGGTTGTAGCGTGTGGTTGGGTTACCGACAACGCTGTATCCGTAAAGTCATGGGATGTCACCACCACCGATGACTCCGGTATTGATACGCCTGATGCTGACGGCTACATGCTCATGGCTGACACCTATTATGCTTTCGACGGCGATCGTTCTAGAGCGATGTCACCCATATTTGACCTCAAGGATATGCAGAACCCCGTGTTCTCGTTCTCATTGTATCAGAGAAAGGCTGACGATGCTGACCTTTACGGAACCTCACGCGACTCGGTGACGTTACAGGTTTCGATAGATGGCGGTGAGTGGCAGCAGGTGAACAACGGCCAGTTTAGCCCATACACCGATGGCGCATCGGGTTGGACTACGTGCCAAGTGCCTCTTCTCAAGTATGCTGGACACAACGTGCAGTATGCCCTTGACGTGAAGCTCGACAGCGACAACGGCTCACACCATTATATATATGTAGACAATATCTCGATAGCCGAAGCTGGTTTCAGCCAGAACATAGGCGTCAGATCATTTACCGCTGATAAGAAAAGAGTGAGCATCGGCGAAGAGACACTCTTCAGCGTGGAGGTATACAACAATGGTAGCGTAAGCGCAACGGGCTACGACGTGGTGCTCTATCGTGACGGAAAGGAGCAGAATCGCATCAGCGACTGTACAACCGAGCCAACCGAGAGTTCGGCTTACACCTTCAGCGTCATTGCCACACTGGCTGATGCACGTGGCGAGGGAGCTACATGGAGCGTAGGCGTAGAGAGCGCAGGTGACGAGGTGGCTGCTGACGACACTCTGGGCGGCATCACATGGTCGGTGCGTCAGAACGAAGTGGACATCCCAGTCAACCTCCAAGCTGCGCAATCAGGTGATGCGATAGAGCTGTCATGGAGCGCATGCACCTCAAAGGATGCCGTAGAGACCGAGCCTGCCACGCCTATCACAGATGATTTTGAGAGCTATGAACCATTCATCATCGACAACATCGGCGACTGGACCGTGGTGGATCGTGACGGCGGAGCAACGCTCAACAGTCCGGTAATCCCTGTTGACTATGCTCACAAAGGCGAGCCTATGGCTTGGCAGATATTCAACACCACTGAGGCGGGTGTGGTGACTGAGGACCATTATGACAATGTGTTCCTGTCAAAATCGGGTGTACAGTATATCATGTGTACATCTAACGACGACTACTACAAGAGCAACGACGACTGGTTGATCTCTCCACGTCTTGACGGCAAGGAGCAGACAATATCCTTCTACGCTCGTACGCCAAACTCAGCATCGGGAGCTGACTGGCTGAAGGTCTACTACTCTACCACGGACAAGGACCCTGATAGCTTCGTTGAGGTAAATCCAGGTAGCCATATCGCCGTATGGGATTGGTGGAACAGCGATGCCTATGCTTACACGCTGCCTGCTGGTGCACGCTACTTCGCTATCCGTTGTGTGAGATGCTACCTCTACTGCATGGTGGACGACATCACTTACAGCCCTTACAATGGTGAAGAACCTGCGCAGACGCTCATCGGATATAACATCTATCGCAACGGCGAGAAGCTCAACGCTGAACCCGTGACTGAGGTTACGTTTACCGATAGCGATGTGGAAAAAGAACAGAACATGACCTATAACGTCACCGCAGTATATGCAGAGGGCGAGTCGGACTTCTCTAATGATGCCACCGCCATCGTGACACGCATCTCCGGTGCGGCTTCCACATCACAACCCACCATCTCTTTAGCCTACACCGTCGGTGGTGTTCGCACAAGCAGCAATAACAAAGGTCTGCGCATAGAGAGGATGAGTGATGGGACAACAAGAAAGATTGTCGTGAGATAACAGGACTTTCGGTCTGATAGACATGGGCGGAACCACTTTCCCAAGAACAGGGAAAGGCGGTTCCGCCCTTTTGTTTTTATCGTGCGTCTTAATCGCAAGAAATCACCACAACACAATGATTGGCATAAAAGAGATAGATTGCCTATGCGCACTGTCGTTTTTCCTTACGTGTTAACCTTTACTTAAAACCAATGAAACCTAATTGAAAAGTCTTCCCAATACCTTTGCATCAGTTAATACAAGACAAGATTTTAAGGTATGAAGATGAAAAAGATTTGCACCTTGGCTATCATGGTCGGTGCAATGATGTGTAACAATGTTCAGGCTCAGACGGCACGACCGAAGCTTGTGGTGGGTATCGTGGTAGACCAGATGCGATGGGACTACCTCTATCGTTACGAGAAACGTTATGGCGAAGGTGGTTTCAAGAGACTGCTTAGGGAAGGATTTACCTGCGAGAACACTCGCCTACCCTACGTTCCATCGGTAACGGCGGTGGGTCACTCTTGCATCTACACCGGTAGTGTGCCCTCGATACACGGCATTGCCGGTAACAACTTTGTTAAGGATGGACAGGAAGTGTACTGCACCGATGACAACACCGTGACGCCCGTGGGTACCAAGAGCAAAGCCGGACTGATGTCACCACGCAACCTTTGGGTGACCACCATCGGCGACGAGATGAAGATAGCCTCTAACGGCAGAGCCAAAGTGGTGGGTGTGGCGCTGAAAGACCGGTCATCCATCTTGCCTGGGGGACACAACCCTGATGGCGCGTTTTGGTTTGATGACGAGACGGGCTGCTTCATTACCAGCACTTACTATATGAACACACTGCCCAGTTGGGTAGATGCTTTCAACAAGAAGAAGCTCCCCGCCAAATATCTCTCTAAGCAATGGGAAACAATGTACCCCAAAGACACCTATGTGGAGAGTACGGCTGACGAGACCGCATACGAAGGCGGAATCAAAGAAGGGGTGAAAGCCACATTGCCACTCGACCTCCCTACATTATATAAGAAGTACGGATACAACATCATACGTAACACGCCATTCGGCAACCAACTCACACTGGACCTAGCCCAAGCCGCCATCGAAGGCGAGCATCTTGGCGAGGATGATGAGACAGATTTGTTGGCGGTGAGCTGTTCCAGCACCGACTACATCGGACACCAAGTGGGTACGCATGCCATAGAGATAGAAGACACATACCTCAGACTGGATAAGGCTTTGGCTGAGTTTCTGACTTACCTAGACAACAAGGTGGGCAAGGGCAACTACCTCGTCTTCCTCAGCGCTGACCATGGCGCAATGAACAACTCCACCTATCTGCAAGACAATCGCATACCAGCAGGATGCTGGGACAATGGCGCAGCTAAGAAGGATATAGAAGAAGCTTTGGCGCAGCAGTATCCAGAAGCAGCCGACGCGGTGAAGATGATTCTAAACTATCAGGTGTTCTTCAATCGAGATGTAATCAAGGCAAAGGGACTCGACTTTGCTCGCATCAAAGCAGTGGTGGTGAACCGATTGAAGGAAGATAAGACCGTACTTTATGCTTGTGACATGGACAAGGTGGCCTCAGAGAACATGCCCGAAGATGTGAAGCGACGCATCATCAATGGATACAACCGCGAGCGCAGTGGCGACGTAGCCATCGTGCTGAAGCCCAACTACTATGCACATGGCCCACAAGGAACAGATCATGGCGCATGGAACCCGTATGACACACACATCCCTCTCGTGTTCATGGGCTGGGGCATCAAGCATGGCTCTACCACGCGCCCCACATTCATGACCGACATTGCACCCACGATAGCCGCCTTGCTGCACGTTCAGGCGCCTAACGGATGCGTAGGCCAACCGATCTTCGAAGAATAAGACTCTACAGGATAAACAACTAAATAATAAATCAAAACATTTATGTTAAGAACAATTGCAGCTGCCGCCATCGTTAGCGGAGCAGCTATCTGCGCCTTCACGTCGTGCGCAGACGAACAACAGTTTACCAACGACAATACTGACGCTAAGCGTATCGAGGTGGCTCACATCTCTGACGATATGGCGAAAGTGCGCGACTATGTGCCTCTCTACGCTGTCATTGCTCATAGAGGTTCAACGTTCTGGGCGCCCGAAGAGACCGAGGCGGCTTGGCGATGGGCTCGCGAGATGGGCGCTGACTACCTCGAATCGGATATGCAAGCAACCAAGGATGGTGTGGTGCTAGCCAATCATGACGAGAACCTCAAGCGCACCACCAACATTGCCAACGTCTACTCAGAATATGTACCGGCTTCACGCAAGGACTTCTATCGCAGTTTCCGCAACGCTGATGGATCACAACACTTCTCAGAAGCTGACATCGAGGCGCAATATCAACGCGACGTGAACGACTTCCGTCCTTACTATACCATGTCTTACTACTATCATGAGCTGTTGGCTCTCGATGCCGGAAGCTGGTTTAACACCTCTAGCCAAGACCAGGCGCGTCCCTCTTTCTCTGAGGAGACGGGTAAGCATCTCTATGTGTCGGCGCTTCAAGACCAGATGGCTTACGCTCAAGGCAAGATGCTCAAGCGCGACAGCCAAGGCGAACGTGTGCTGACCTATAAGATAAAGGACAAGTATAAGGACATGACGCTAGAGCAGATCTACAACTCGGAGAAGAAAACAACCAAGTGTGACGATGCCAGCGTGGTCTACTCATATGCTGCCAAATACATGGACTTCGTAGAATACGACTTTGCCAATGCCTACGTAGACGATCCTCAAGATACAGGTAACCGCCCTGGCATCTACATCGAGTTTAAGGAGTCGTGGCTCAATCCTAAGGACATGGAGGTGAGAGTGTACAACGTGCTGAACGAATACGGATGGAACGTAGCCACCAAGAACGAGGGAGAGAAGCCTTTCTATGTTTCGGGTAAGGTGAACGTAGGTAACACCAACGGTAAGGTGATTCTTCAGACCTTCTCATTCGATGCCCTGACCAGAGCTTATAACGTGTTCCAAGGCAAGGTACCTATGTGCTTCTTGTTATGGGAAGGTACGGGAGCTACGGACCTCAAATATGATACGCCTGCTGGTTATGCCGACTTTATCCAGTATGGTCTATCGCACGGAGCACATATCATGGGCCCAGCTATCTCGGGTGCGCCAAACAATTATCCAGAGATGGATAGTCCTTGGCAGGCTTATCTCATCCGTCGCTCGGGCATGATCAATCATCCTTACTCATTCGACTCTTACGCGCAGATGGCCAAATACATGGGCTACTACAATGATTATTACAACGCGGGCAACACCACGCAGTTTGACGATCTGCTGTTGACCACCGTTCCTAGCACCGCATACACCAACTTCAGTGGAGAGAAGTCGACACCAGTCTACATGGATGGATTCTTCACCAACCGTTCAGAGATGTCGCTACGCTTCATGATCGAAAATGGTTTCAGATGCAATGCCAATCTACCTAACCCATTCCACACTGGCCAGAAATATGACAACTCACAGGCTCCATCCACTGTGCCTGACGCCGTAGCTACACTGGAACGACTAGGTTACTAATCCAACACATCCAAGACAATCACCACAAACAGATCAAAAACAGAGAAAAGAAAACAATGAAGAAATATATCATTCTGCCCATGATGGCTCTTCTAGCAGCCACGGCACAAGCTCAGGACTTCGACACCGAACCCACATTGGAGCTAAACAACAAAGAGAAAGAGGTCAACTTCACCATTGGCGCTCGTATGATGACCGACGCTGCTTACTATCATACCGACTATACGCCATTGCAGTCGGGTGCTTCGATCACTGACGCACGCATCCGTACATCGATGACTTACAAGGACTGGTACTTCTATGCCGACTTCGGTTTCGGTGGAGGTAAGTTTGAACAGAAGAATATCTTCCTCCAATACACCCAAAAGACCAAGAGCGGAGCTTCGCACGCCTTCAAGGTGGGATACTACAACGACCCCGCCGGATCGATGGCTCGCCTCACATCGCTAGGCAGTTACCACTTCATCTCTCGTGCAGGAGCAGCCAATGCCCTCGGAGAAGGACGTGAGCTAGGTGTCTCTTACAAGTACACCGACAAGCGATTCACCGCTTATCAAGGTGTGTTCTCCGAGAATCAGTACAACAAAATCGATGCTGGTTTTAATGGTGTGACCGTGAGTGGAAGATGGCTTGTGCGTCCGCTGATGGACAAAGAGCAAACGCTGCACGTGGGTGTGAACGCCCGTTTCTCGCATCTAGGTGGTGGCGTAGAATACAACAACACCTTAAAGAAAACGCTTTCGTTGGGCCAATCACTTGAGACCTACGTGGATGAAGATAAGCAGTTTGTCTCTTGCGACCTTGATTGGGCCAACAACACGCTTGACCTCGGTGCTGAAGCATTGTATCACAACAGAAAGATGTTTGTCCGCGGTGAGTATTTCTATAAGTCGGTAACCAAGAAGCGCGACTCACAAACGCTATTCGAAGCTTCTAACAACAACATCGACACTTGGGGTACGCTCAGTGCGTGGACCGCAGCCAACCCATTAAAGACCAACCATTTTCATGGCGGTTATGTGGAAGCTGGCTATATGATCTTCGGCAATCCATATAGATACGATCTCAACGAGGGTGTGCTTGGCGGTCTAGACGGCAAGGCGCTCGAGGTGGTAGCGCGATTCAACTACACCGGTCTGAACGATATCAACGAGGGAGAATACTTCTCGGTAGGACGCAACCAGTACTATCCTGATGGTTACATGGCCGACTATCCTTACGCTTCAAGCAGTGTTGGTGGCGGAAACATCTGTTCGTACACCGTGGGACTGAACTATAGTTTCAACAAATACGCTCAGGTGATGCTCAACTATACATTGCATCGACTGGACAAGGACTTGTTAGCTAACGATAAGACCACACATGCCGTTCAAGCCAGAGTGATGTTCACGTTCTAACGATAGCGTAACAATCAAGAAACAAGAGTGCAGTCAATGCGGACCACGGTCTGACATTGACTGCACTGATTGTTTGTATAGGTGTGGGGAATGTGCTAACTTTGCACCCAAATGATACCCAATAACACGTTGTAATGATGAAGAGATTCTCCTCCTTATACCTTTTATTATTATTGGTAGCACCCATCATGCTTCTGACGGCGTGCTCTTCGGATGACGACGATAGCCAGCACAAGGACTATCCTGTCACAATGAGCTACAAGCCGGGCGACATCGTTCCCGAATCGGCATTGAACAGATTTGGCGAAGATGCCTTCTTCAGTGTCTCACCCATCCCCGACTCGATTTTCACCTTCATGCAAGGGCGATCATTCAAAGCCTACTGTACCGTGCCACGCGACTCGCTGCGCTACCTTATCTGCCTGCATATGGACAAGAACGGTATCACGATCATGGGCGAGATGGTGCTCAACAAGTCGGTGGCGGATACCGTGTTGCAGATCTTCCGCAAGCTCTACGATGCGAGATATCCTATCGAACGGATGCGACTGATTGACTATTGGGAAGCTGACGACGAGATGGCGATGCGTGACAACAACTCTTCTTCGTTCAATTTCCGTTTTATCTCTCACACGCAGACCGTGTCTAAGCATGGAATGGGATTAGCGATAGACATCAACACGCTTTACAATCCATACCACAAGTTTCTTGCTGATGGCACCGAAATCATCGAGCCTGCTACCGGAGCACCCTATCTTGACCGCACAAAGGATTTCGACTATAAGATAGAAGCGGACGACTTGTGTTGTCGTCTGTTCAAAGAAGCTGGTTTCAAGTGGGGTGGCGACTGTTGGGAGGACCGCAAGGACTACCAACACTTTGAGAAATAATCTACTTGCGTCTTCTATATTGATAGGCTGTCGAGCCTATGTCTAGCATAGAAGACTACCAACAAAGGGTTCTTTTAGTGTAAAACTATCCCCCTCCCACACCATACAAAGATGGGCAGCCGTTCCTTTCGGTTGCCCATCTTTCGTTGCTTTATCATCTTGTGAAGCAAGTCTTAGATACCGAAAACAACAAAAAAATAACCGTTTTTAGATACCGAAAACAACAAAAAAGTAAGTATCTTTGCCCCCGAAAACATAAAAACGCTTAAAAGATGGAGTACTTAAAACGAAATATAGACATCGAATTAGAGGAGTGGCGCAAGCAAGACCATCATAAGCCCCTCTTACTACGTGGAGCTAGACAGGTAGGTAAGACATCTGCTGTGCGACATCTAGGAGAACAATTCAAGAACTACGTGGAGATCGATCTGAATGAACGAAAGGAACTTCATGCCTTATTTGAGCAGAGTTTCACACCACAACAAATCTGCCAACAGTTGTCCGTAATACTCGACACATCCATCGAGGAAGGCAATTCCTTATTGTTCCTTGACGAGATACAAGCTTGTCCTGCGGCCATCAACAAACTGAGATATTTTTATGAAAAGATGCCACAACTCCATGTGATTGCCGCAGGCTCTCTCTTAGAATTCGCATTGCGTGATCTACCTTCATTTGGCGTAGGACGCATTCGGTCTTTATTCATGTATTCGTTCAGCTTCCAAGAGTTCCTAAGAGCAATGGGGAAGAATACGTTGGCGGATATGATAGCTGCAGCTACGCCAGAGAAGCCTTTGGCAGAATTGCTTCATGCCAAGGCTTTGGAGCTATTGCGTCTATTTATCGTCATTGGCGGCATGCCAGAATGCGTGGCGTCCTATGTTGGAACAGGCAACTTAAGAGAATGCCAACAAATTTTGAATGAACTGATGATATCCTATCAAGATGATTTCAAGAAGTATCATAACCGCATACCCGAAAGTTTACTGCGCGATGTGTTACGTTCTGTAGCCTTGCAAGGACAAGGTAAATTTGTATATACTCAGGTAAACACTGATTGCAGAACTCCGCAAATAAAGGAAGCTTTGGAGATGCTCTGTATGGCAGGACTCATCTATCCCGTTGTGCATACCGATAGCAACGGAGTACCACTTTTTGCCGAAGCTAAAGAACGATACAAACGATACATCTTTATGGATACAGGGTTACTGCAGCGTATGTTGGAACTAGACTTGACCGATGTGTTCCTTTCAGATAATCTAAAACTAATCAATCGTGGAGCACTAGCAGAGACATTTGTAGGCACAGAAATGGTAAAGGCGCATTCCCCTTATACCAACGACAATTTATACTGCTGGCATCGTGAGAAGAAAGATTCAAATGCTGAGGTGGACTATGTTATTGCAAAGAACGGAATAATATATCCCGTTGAAGTAAAATCGGGCACAAAGGGATCGATGCAGAGTCTGAGAATATTCCTTGCAGCAAAGAATCTAAAGAAAGGTATTCGCACTTCATTGGAAAACTTTTCTTCTTATGATGATATTTTGGTTTACCCTTTATATGCTGTCAGTAATTTTGCATAAACATCAAAAGGGTACTGTTAAAAAGGCGATCTGTTCGTTTACCCCCAGTCTGGGATAACACGCTCCCCTTGAAAGGCGTCACTGCATTGCCAAACAAGGACATAGTGCGTTCCGGCATCCTTCGATTAAAGTGACGAATACACTAAGTTGTATTCCAAAATAAGGTATATGAAGAGATAGAAGGGAGGATATGGCGGAGAAAAATAAATTGATTTCTGAGAGAAAATAAATTATTTTTCAACAGAAATCAATTTATTTTTTGTTTAGCTTCGGGCGCTTTCAGAGGATAAGAATGGCGATATGAGCACTAGAAAAAATATGTACTGCAGACTTATGATGCCTTTGCTAGGAGGCTTCAAGGCATTGCTATCCCGAACTAAGGCTGAAAAATAGCAAAAGATATGTGGTTGCTCGCAATATGCATGGGACGAAAGAGCATGAAAAAAACCGTTTCTCTTCTGCTTATCTTATAGCGTTGATGCGATAAGAGGGCAACAGAGAAACGGTTGGCTTTATGGTTGTTTGCTACTGCTGGGCACGTCCGTCATTGTGAGGGGGTATCCCAACAAGGGAGCTATAACCCGATTAGCGCTTCTTCTTAGCTACAACAGGACGGCTGCCAGCCTTCTTTGCGGTAGCGGCAGGAGTGGCTTTGGTGGTCTGCTGAGTAGCGGCAGGCTTAACAGCATCCTTCTTTTCTGTGTCGGAAGCTTTCTTATCCACGATGCCTTTCAGCTCCATGGTGAAGATCAACGTAGAGTAAGGAGCAATGTCGCTACCTGCACCACGATCACCATAAGCTAGATCATAAGGGATGTAAAGTTCCCACTTAGAACCTACAGGCATGCGCTGCAAAGCCTCTGTCCATCCTTTGATCAGACGATTGACCTGGAACACGTCAGTGGCGGTGTTATGTTTCTTGGTAGAATCGAACACTTTACCATCGATGGTACGGCCTTCATATACCACTTCTACCTGGTCGTCAGCGGTAGGGATGGCTCCTTTACCTGCTACAAGAACCTTATACTGCAAACCGCTAGGAAGCGTCACCACGTCAGCTTGCTTCTTATTCTCTGCTAGGAACTTAGCGCCCTCAGCCTTGGCGTTCTCTTCACGCTCTACCTTAGCTTGTGCCATGCTTTCGGTAAACTTGGTTTTAGCCGCAGAGAGACTATAAACGGTGGTATCATTGTTGAGCGCAGCCATGAAACCTTGGATCACAAGATCTTCATTAAGCGCATCCTTCGTGCCCTCAAAGTTTTGCTTCATACGTGGCAACATCTGCTTGTTGAGCATAGAAGCAATCTGAAGACCAGCCTCATAAGCCTGAAATTGCTTATCATTGCGTTGCTTCATAGCGTCATTAACACCTCTGAGCACATCTGACATCTGGCTCTTGTCTACACCAAACTGCTTTTCTAGATACGACTGCAATCCATCGGTAACAGCTACACCGGCAGCGTAGCTCACCGAGTCGGCTTGTGTCTTAAGCGTCTGCGCGTCTGCTTGGTTAGCTGACAAACTTGCTGCAAGAGCAAGCATACATAATAAAGACTTTTTCATTATTCTGAATATTTAATACAAAGGGATACGACTGGTGTCGCATCCCCTTTCATATTGTATTGTGTTTTGAGATTACTTAGCTGGTTGTGCTGGAGTAGGTGCACCCTGACCTGCCTCAACGCTGAGGAGCTCGATGGTGAAGATGAGGTTAGAGAATGGCTTGATAGGACCAGCCTGACGCTCGCCATAACCTGCGCTATAAGGGATATAAACCTCCCACTTAGAACCTACAGGCATGTGGGTAAGAGCCTCTGTGAATCCAGGGATCACACCGCTAACAGGCATCTGAGTGGGTTGCTTGCCAAAGGTGCTTTCGATCACCTTGCCATCTGTACCCTTCAACTCATAGTTGAGCTTTACATTCTGACCATTGGTAGGGATGGCGCCGTTTCCTTCCTTGAGGACCTTGTACTGAACGCCCTGTCCGAGAGTCTTCACGCCAGCCTTCTTTGCATTGTCAGCCATCCACTTCTCAGCGGCTTTCTTAGCTGGGCCATACATCTTCTCGGCGCTCTGGCTCTTGAGCTGCTGACTCTTGGTCTGCACATACTCGCGTGCCTGATCCTCGGTCATCTTCATATTCTTCTTCGTAGCACCTGCAACAAATCCGGCTACGAGGTTCTTCAGAGAGAGGGTCTGTGTGCTATCACCAGAGAAGAGCTCTTGGCTAGCAGCCTTGTTCATCATTGCAAGTTGGTTGCCGATGATGATACCAGCATTGTAAGCAGCCTTCTTCTTGTCAGTTGCACTCTTTATGCCAGCATAGATACCCTTGATCACCTCGTCCTGATAGGTAGAGTCGATCTGCATCTGTTGCATAGCCTGATCCATCATTGGAGCGCTTTGCAAACCAGCAGCATAGCTCAGAGAGTCGACACCGTCCTTGATTTCTGCCTTGCCGTTACCATTGTTGCAAGCAGTAAATGTAGCCACTGCTAATGCTGTGGCAGCTAGAATAGCTAATTTTTTCATTTTTATATACTATAAATTATTGTTTTCGGAAGATTAAAGCACGTCGATGAGCTCTACATCAAATACCAATGCTGAGAACGGAGGAATCGAAGCACCTGCTCCACGCTCGCCATAAGCGAGGTCATAAGGGATGAAGAAACGATACTTAGCTCCTTCTTGCATAAGCTGCAGACCCTCGGTCCAACCCTTGATCACCTGATTGAGTGGGAACACGGCAGCCTCACCGCGGTCATAACTGCTGTCAAACTTGGTTCCATCGATAAGCGTACCTAGGTAGTGGCAACGCACCTGGTCGGTAGCCTTAGGTTTCTTACCATTACCTTCACGCAACACCTCGTATTGCAAACCGCTAGGAAGAGTAACCACTTCAGCACGTTCAGCATTCTTAGCCAAGTAGTCGGCACCGGCTTGCTTAGCCATCTTGCCAGCCTCAGCAGCTGCTTGACGTTGCTTCTCTTCTTGTTTGCGGAAGAAATCTTCAACCAATGCCTGTGCTTCAGCCTCTTCTACCTGCAAGCCTGCACCTGAAACGGCATCCTTAATAGCCTGTGCAAAGTCATCAATAACAAGGTCGGATGCACCCATCTGGGCCAACTGGCGGCCAATACCGATGCCTAACGCATAGCTTAATTTGTCCATTTGTGTCTATTCTTTACAATTAATAATGTGCAAAGGTACTATTTTTCCATAATAGTATGACATACATTCAACAAAAATTGCCTAATTTTGCAGTTGTTAAAACTACCGATTGGGTACAAATAAGTTTAGGCTATGAAGAATTTAGTGTTTCTTACCGGCGCCGGAATGTCTGTGGAAAGTGGCTTCAAAACATTCCGTGGAAATGATGGATTATGGGAAAACTATCCTGTGGAGAAGGTGGCTACACACGAAGCATGGGAAGATGACCCTGTCTTGGTGACCAACTTCTACAACCGTCTACGCAAGAAGCTCTTCGACGCGAAGCCCAATGAGGGTCATCAGCTTATCCAACAGCTGGAGCGCTACTATCATGTCACCGTGATCACACAGAACGTAGACAATCTGCATGAGGCCGCCGGCTCGTCAGAGGTGATCCATCTGCATGGCGAACTGGCCAAGGTATGCTCAAGTCGTGACCCTTACGATGCGCAATACATACAGCAGCTCACTCCCGATCACTGCGAGGTGACACCCGGCACAAAGGCAGGCGATGGCAGTTTGCTACGTCCGTTTATCGTCTTCTTCGGTGAGAGCGTGCCCATGATTGAACCCGCCGCCATCGCAGCAAGCAACGCGGACATCTTCGTCATCGTAGGCACATCCCTCAACGTGTACCCCGCGGCAGGATTGGTGCAGTATGCCAACCCTTCCACACCCATCTATCTGATTGACCCCAACGAGGTGATGACCAGCTCACGCCGCCAAGTCACTCATATCCAAAAGGGTGCATCAGAGGGCATGAGAGAACTATTCGCCTTGCTCACCGACCAATAACTCCTCCAACTTATCTTCCTATGAAGCGACTCATCATGTTGTGGCTCTGTGCCCTTCTCACCCTTGCAGCATCGGCACAGAAGAACATCTATAAGTTTAGCGTCACTGATGGCGCCGGCAAGAGCGTCAAACTCAAACGCTATAAAGGCAAGGTGCTCCTCATTGTCAACACGGCTACACATTGCGGATTCACGCCCCAGTATGCCGAACTGGAATCTATCTACAAGAAATACAAGCAACAAGGGTTGGAGATTCTCGACTTCCCATGCAATCAGTTTGGCTGGCAGACTCCCGGAAGTTACGCTGCCATCCACCAATGGTGTACCGAGACCTACGGCATCACCTTCGAACAGTTTCAGAAGATCAACGTGACGGGCAGCAAAGCCCATCCCCTCTACACCTACATGGTGGCTCAGAAACCTTTCAAGGGATTCAATCTCAACAGTGCCACAGGGCGTTATCTAGATGAGACCTTCCGTGAGGTAGATGCCAACTATGCCAAGAAGCCTGAGGTGAAATGGAACTTCACCATGTTTCTTATCGACCACGAAGGACACGTGATTGACCGCTTTGAGCCTTCAACAAGTATGCAAGAGGTAGAGTCGGGCATTGAAACAGCACTCAAACTCAAAGCGCAAGACAAGGATTAATATTCAGAACAAGACAATACTATCGTATGAAGAAGATTGCAATTACAGGATTATTCTCCGCAACACTACTCTTGAGCAGTTGTTATTCGACAATGCTCATCAAGCAAACTGAAACTCCTACCACCACAACCACCACTCAGACACAAACCGTGGAACAGGTAGCGCCTAACACAGAGGTGCTCAGCGTCAAGGAACTCATTGACCTTTTTGCTCAGCAAGACAACGCTAGTGCTATCGCGAAGAAATACGGATATAAGACCAAAGCGGGCTACGAGGTGTTCCGTGTGGCCAAATATGATCAGATGCTCTACAAGAACTGTCGCCTAGCTAAGGTCATCACCGACGGCAAATATGAAGATTATCCACGCGCACAGCGGGCAGGTGTGTCGAGCTATGTGGGTGTAACAAGCAGCGAAATCATCATGGGTGTGTTCAACGATGCCGCCTATCAGAACCTCGTGTCGCAAGTGAAGATGAATGGTTTCACTCTCGACATGGAAGGAAACGAAGACATCTACACCAACAACACCTATTATATATCATGCAATAAGAACAACCGCACCATACGCATCATGCGTATAGGATAGCGGCAGGACAGGAAAGGATCATGCTATCTTTCCTGTTTCTGATAGAAATATTTCCAAAGTGGCGCCACCATCATTGTTTGAAGGAAGGCGCCACTTTGCAGTTTGGCAAACACCTCCGCTTCATCGCAGAGCATCACTTCAAGATCCTCGGTGGCATCGAGATGCTGTGAGGTGGTATGAGTCACGCCCTGCGCCACAAAACAATGGCACATATTGTTCATCACACCAGGGTTTGGAGCAATGGCGAGAAGCTCCGTCCAGGTGCCACCCGTATAACCTGTTTCCTCAGCTAACTCGCGTTGGGCAGCTTCAAGTGGGGTCTCACCCGCCTCCACCACGCCTGCCGGAATCTCAAGCGAAACAACACCTAAGGCTTGACGCCATTGCCGTTCCAAGATGATTTGGCCTTCATCGGTGATAGCAATGATATTAATCCAGTCGGGATACTCCAATACATAATATTCGGGTTGCACCCTTCCATCGGGATATTCTATCTCATCACGACGCGCCGTAAGCCACGGACGTTTGATAAGATACTCCGTTGAACGTGTGACGCATCGCAGTTGGTCATCTGTCTTCATATTCGTCTGTTGTTAAAGGTTATTCATTATGTCATTCATCTAGATGATATTCGCCTCTTGTCTTCTGCTTTCCACCTTATTATATATACAATATAGAAGGATTAGGCAAACAGTTGGCTAAGCACATCCAAGCTCCGCATCTCGTTCATATGCGGTAGATGCAGTTGGTAATAGTACACGATGATTGTCAGAATACGATGGCGCTGAGCGCGTGTGAGCTTGAGAACATGCATCGATTCGAACGACAAGCGTGTGAGCAAACCTAGATGTTGCGCTTCCTGTGGTGCGAGATAATCGGGGTGCGAAGGACATTCGGTGGTAAACACCGCATCTCGCAAGTCGAAGAAACATCCCTCACGATAATGTGTGAGGTTTGGGAAGAAGCCTAAGAACCTACTCAGACGAATCATCAAGACCAGATGATAGTTGGCTAGATTACCATTGCTCCGATCGAGCCATAGCACACTGGAGCGGAGATAGTCGAACAACAATGGATTGGATTGTTCGTTCCAAGTGGCATTATATAGGAACTCTGTGAGGAACAAGACCAACGATTGCTTGACCACATCAAAGGGAATAGAAACAAATGGCTCATCCAGGCCCACATCTTGCAGACGTTGCAAATGGGCATTAGGCTTGAAACGATATTCCACTCGCAGCAACGTAAGCGGCTGAAAGAGCTGTTTCTTAAAGCGCGCCGTCTTGCTATTAGATATCGAAACAAGAAAGGACACACGCCCTTGGGACGCGGTCAGCAGATCAGCAATCACTTGCTTCTCACCATATTTGACCGTGCGCAACACGATAGCTTGCGTCTTTATCTGCATCATCAAGGCAAAGATACACAGAATAATCGACAATCCGCCTTTTCGCTCGTGATATTTCGGGAAAACGAAGCAAATTCTCCGAATAGGCAAAAGATGCGTTTAAAGCTATCAAAACACCTCATTGGGGCTAGATTTCTATCCTAAAAAGCAAAAAGAGAGGTATTTTATTAAAAATAAGATGGAAAAATTTGGTACATTAAAATATTCGTTGTACCTTTGCACCCGCAATTCAAACGGATGGTCCCTTCGTCTATCGGTTAGGACGAGAGATTTTCATTCTCTAAAGAGCAGTTCGACTCTGCTAGGGACTACAAACAAGAAAAATAACAGTAAATCGTAAGATGGCAAATCACAAATCATCACTTAAAAGAATCCGCCAGGACAAAGTTAAGGCGCAGCACAATAAATACTACGCAAAGACTATGCGTAACGCAGTGCGCAAGTTGCGTGCTACTTCTGACAAAGATGCAGCTGTTAAGTTGTATCCTGTTGTACAGAAGATGTTGGACAAACTAGCAAAGACCAACATTATCCACAAGAACAAAGCTGCCAATCTGAAGTCTAGCCTTTGCCGTCATATCGCTGCGCTAGGTTAAGAATATTCAGAGTCATAGCTGAAACATATACATGCTCGCATATCTTTCATGGATATGCGAGTTGTTGCTTATATAAACAACTGACGAAAACGATGTTATACGAACCCACGAGGGAACGTATAGCATCGTTTTTGTTTTATAGGCAAGCCCCTATCTAATTGCGTTTTAGAGCCGTTTTTTACATAGTAAAAGTTTCGTTATTTATCGAAAAAATCGTACCTTTGCATAGTATATAGACAAACTATTAAAATGGCAGATATTCAGAATGCTGAGAACAATTACTCGGCAAGTAACATCCAAGTTCTCGAAGGACTGGAAGCAGTGCGCAAACGCCCTGCTATGTATATCGGAGACATCAGCGAGAAAGGTCTCCACCATCTGATCAACGAGACCGTTGACAACTCTATCGACGAGGCAATGGCAGGATTCTGCCATAATATTGAAGTCACATTATGCACCGACGGATCTGTCGTCGTAGAGGATGACGGTCGTGGTATCCCTGTGGACGAGCACAAGAAGCTACACAAGAGTGCCCTCGAAGTGGTAATGACCGTGCTCCACGCCGGCGGTAAGTTTGACAAAGGCTCATACAAAGTGAGTGGTGGTCTACACGGTGTGGGTGTTAGTTGTGTCAACGCATTGTCATCTCACATGAAGTCGCAGGTGTTCCGTGATGGTAAGATCTACCAGCAAGAATACGAAAAGGGTAAGCCCCTTTATGCCGTAAAGGTGATAGGCGAGACCGACAAGCGCGGTACCCGTCAGCAGTTCTGGCCCGATGCCACCATCTTCACAGCTACCACATACAAGTGGGACGTAGTGGCTCGCCGTATGCGAGAGCTCGCTTACCTCAACGCAGGTGTTAAGATCACCTTGACCGATGAGCGTCCTGACCCCGAAACAGGCAAGACACGCCAAGAGGTTTTCCATGCCAAGGACGGCTTGAAGGAGTTTGTACGTTACATCGATCGCCATCGTACACATCTTTTTGACGATGTCATCTATCTCAAAACGGAGAAGCAAGGTGTGCCTATCGAGATTGCCATCATGTACAACACCGATTACAACGAGAACCTTCATTCTTATGTAAACAATATCAACACCATCGAAGGTGGTTCACATGTCACCGGCTTCCGCATGGCACTTACTCGTGTACTGAAGGGTTACGCCGATAACGACCCACAGATATCACGCCAGATAGAGAAAGCCAAGATTGAAATCGAGGGTAACGACTTCCGTGAGGGTCTCACAGCCGTGATCTCTATCAAGGTGGCTGAACCGCAATTTGAGGGTCAGACCAAGACCAAGCTTGGCAACTCAGAGGTTGCAGGTGCCGTGCAGCAGGCTGTAGGTGAAGCGCTGTCCGACTATCTTGAGGAGCATCCTAACGAAGCCAAGATGATTTGCAACAAGGTGGTGTTAGCTGCCACAGCACGTATCGCAGCACGCAAGGCACGCGAGAGCGTACAGCGCAAGAACGTCATGAGTGGTGGTGGATTGCCCGGAAAACTTGCCGACTGCTCTAGTCGTGACCCAAAGAAGTGCGAGATCTTCCTCGTCGAGGGTGACTCAGCCGGTGGTTCAGCCAAGCAGGGACGCGACCGCTATACGCAAGCCATCCTTCCTCTGCGCGGAAAGATTCTGAATGTGGAGAAAGTGCAACGTCACCGTGTATTTGAAGCCGAGTCAGTAATGAACATCATCCAGTCGATCGGTGTACGATTCGGTATGGAGGACAATGACAACTTCGAGGCAAACACCGACAAGCTACGTTACGACAAGATCATTATCATGACCGACGCCGACGTCGATGGTTCTCACATCGACACATTGATCATGACGCTCTTCTATCGTTATATGCCCAAAGTGATTGAAGAAGGACATCTATACATCGCTACTCCTCCTTTGTACAAGTGTACTTACAAGAAGGTATCAGAATACTGCTACACCGACCAGCAACGTCAGGCGTTCCTAGACAAGTACGGCAACGGTGTGGAAGATGGCAAACTCATCCACACACAACGCTACAAAGGTTTGGGTGAGATGAACCCCGAGCAGCTTTGGGAGACCACCATGGATCCTAAGCAGCGCTTGCTCAAGCAGGTTTCTATTGAGAACGCAGCCGAGGCGGACGAGGTCTTCTCTATGCTTATGGGCGATGACGTAGAGCCACGACGCGAGTTTATTGAGAAGAATGCCACATACGCTAACATCGACGCATAAGTCTTTGGTGGCAACACTTTTGATAACGTGCCTCCACTCCTACTCCATGATCACATAAGATCGGATGAAAGAGCTAAGAAAGGCACTATAAAGAAAGGGTGAAAAGTATCTTCCAAGCGGACATTCCTCCGCACAAGGCGGATGCGTTTCACCCTTTTTGCTTTTTCACGAATACTAGCAACAACCTCATATCTATGAAACGAACCTTATCATTACTACCACTGGCTTTTGCCGCGATACAACTTCATGCGGGCGAACCATTAAAACTATGGTACAACCAGCCTGCGCATTACTTTGAAGAATCCTTACCTGTTGGCAACGGCAAGCAGGGAGCGCTGATCTATGGCAATCCTCTGCGTGACACGATATACCTCAACGACATCACCTTCTGGACGGGCAAACCGGTCAGTCATGACGAGGGTAAAGGCAAATCGAAGTGGCTCGAACCTATCCGCAAGGCGCTCTTTGAGGAGAACTATGCCCTTGCTGACTCGCTTCAACTGCATCTTCAAGGGGAGCAGTCGGCTCATTACCAACCCTTAGGAACGCTATTCATCTCTTCCGCTAGTCTATCTCCCATTCAAAACTATCGCCGCGAGCTGGACATCGACTCGGCCTTGGTTAAGATAGGATACACACAAGATGGCATCCGCTACCAACGCGAGTATTTTGCAAGTCACCCCGACAGTTTGATAGCTATTCGCCTCACCGCTGATAGCGACCATGCCATCAACACCAACATCTCTCTAACCGCACAGGTACCCCACCAAGTAAAGGCCTCCGAGGGTCAACTCACCATGATCAGTCATGCGATGGGAGATGAGATGGAGAGTATTCATGCTTGTTCAGTGCTTCGGGCATACACTGATGGTGGCTCGGTAACGATTCTCAACGATAGCACATTGCAACTGAAAGACTGCAACGAGGCGACCATCTACTTTGTTGATGCAACGAGCTTCAATGGCTTTGACAAGCATCCCGTGACAGAGGGAGCCGACTATCTTAGTGCTGCCATGGATAAGGCATGGCACACTCAGAACCTAAGTTATACCGATTTCCGCCAACGCCACATAGCCGACTACAAGCAGTTCTTTGATCGCGTCAGTCTGCAACTGTCTTATGCGGGATTCAACAAAGAGCGCCCCACGGATCAGTTGCTACGCAATTATCCCAACGTCAGCGTTCCCGAGTGTCGTTATCTCGAGACGCTCTACTTCCAATACGGCAGATACCTGCTCATCTCCTCTTCACGCACACCGGGTGTACCCGCCAATCTGCAAGGGCTTTGGACGCCTTATCTGTGGTCGCCTTGGCGTGGCAACTACACCATGAACATCAATATTGAGGAGAATTACTGGCTCGCTGAGGTTGCCAACCTTAGCGAGATGACCATGCCGCTAGATCAGTTTATGAAGGGATTGCAGACCAATGGCCGACACACCGCACAAAACTTCTATGGTGTGAGTGAAGGATTCAGCGCCAGTCAGAATAGCGACCTATGGTGCAAGACGGCACCGGTGGGTGAAGGAAGAGAAAGTCCGGAGTGGGCCAACTGGAACCTTGGCGCCGCATGGTTGGTCAACACGCTTGCCGAGCACTATCGTTTCACTCAGAATCAGGCTTATCTTCGCAACACCGCCCTCCCTCTCTTGCGTGACGCATCACGCTTTGCCTTGGGCTGGTTGATACCTAATCCGAAGAACCCTAACGAACTGATCACTGCTCCTAGCACCAGTCCGGAGAACGAATATGTCACCCCTGAAGGCTACCACGGTACCACGGTATATGGTGGTACAGCCGACCTTGCTATCATCCGCGAGCTGTTCCTGTCGACCATCGAGATGGAACAAGCCGCCCACGATGTGACACCACTCACCAAGCAGATGCGCCAAGCATTGGCTTCCATGCATCCTTACACCATCGGCAAGGATGGTGACCTGAACGAATGGTACTACGACTGGCGCGACTTCGATCCGCGTCATCGTCATCAGAGTCACCTCATAGGTCTCTATCCAGGTTGTAACCTCATCAACCTTGACACTCAACAGCAGCATAAGAACAGCTCAAACGCTCATCCGCTAACCGATGCCGCACGTGCCACACTCATTCAGAAGGGTGACGAGAGCACCGGATGGAGCACCGGATGGCGCATCAACCTATGGGCCCGACTGCATGATGGCGACCACGCCTTTGCAATCTATCAGAACCTGTTGCGCTTTGTCTCACCCGAAGGCGACCATAGCAGAGATGCCCTACACCGCGGAGGAACGTTCCCCAACCTCTTCGATGCGCACCCTCCATTCCAGATTGACGGCAACTTTGGTGGCACTGCCGGTGTTTGCGAAATGCTTGTGCAGAGCCATCAAGGATATATCGAACTGCTCCCCGCCCTGCCCAAGGAGTGGGAATCGGGTGAGGTCAAAGGCCTATGTGCCCGTGGCGGATATGTCATCAACATGAGCTGGCGCAATGGAAAGGTGACCCACGCCGAAGTGTATCACCGCAATGGCAAGCGCGCCAAGGTACGGCTGCGTATGCCTGAAGGCTCTACCGCCGAGTGAGACACGCAATAATCCGTAGGAATCCTTTGTCCATCAACGCCTAATTTGTATCTTTGCAACTCTAAAAAGAATATCGATTATGAATAAAGCCAACGTCACCGAGGTGAGCGTATCCCAGGCCAAGAGCATCTACCCCAATGGTCTTTACATCGAAGATGACTTCTTGGTGTTCAAGAACTTCAAGGAAGTACCCCTTCCTTCTGAACCTTCCAGGATGCACTGCCTCTTCTTTGCCATCTGCCTCAAGGGTCAAGCCCAGTACACCGTGGATGCAAAGGATATGAAGGTGACGCGCGGCGACGTCATCATCGTGGGCGAAGGACAGGTGGTAAGCAACTATCTGCTGTCTACCGACTGCGATGGCATAGCGGTGATGCTCTCCTACGATTTCTTTGAAGGTATCATCGGAGGCATTCATGAGATCTCTTCGTTGTTCTTGTTCTCGCGCCTTCATCCCGTGTTCAAGCTCTCTGAGCGCCAGCTCGCGAGCCTCTCTGAGTATCTTTACCTCATCCAAGAGAAGATCTCGGAGGACGAGCACCACTTCAAGAGAGAACTGGTGTCCACCCTAATGAAAGCTTTGGTCTATGATATCAGTGACATGATCTATCATGTACAACTGATACAAGACCGCAAGCGCACACGTGCTGAGTCTATTTTCTTCAAGTTTATCTCTTGTGTACAGGAACATTACAAGACCGAACGGCGTGTGAGCTGGTATGCCGCCCAACTCTGCATCACCCCGAAATATCTCTCTGAGACCATCAAAGGAATCAGCAAGCGCACCCCTAATGAGTGGATCGACTACTATGTCATACTGGAACTGCGCGTTCTGCTTAAGAACTCGGACATGAGCATCAAGGAGATTGCGCAGTATCTCAACTTCCCCAACCAGAGTTTCTTGGGCAAATACTTTAAGGAACACGTTGGGAAGAGCCCCTCAGCTTATCGCAAAGAGTGATCCATAACCCCTTTCTCCCTATTCCAAAACACAGAAACACACTATCAGGATATGCCTAGCAACGAGTTACACATCATACAAGTGGGTGACGTTCTTGTGTCGCCCGATATTTTTACCGAAAGATTTTGCTGCGATTTAAGCCAGTGTCATGGTGCCTGCTGTATCGAGGGCGATGCCGGTGCGCCCGTCACGATGGATGAGACACTCGCCATTGAGGACACGCTAGATACGGTTTGGAGCGGACTGTCAGCCTCAGCGCAGTCGGTCATTGACCGCCAAGGCGTGGCATACACAGACCGCGAAGGCGACCTTGTGACCAGTATTGTCGGAGGAAAGGACTGTGTGTTCACGTTCTACGAGAAGGGTTGCTGTCTGTGCGCTTTGGAACGTGCTTACCGCGGGGGCAAAACCCGATTTGTGAAACCCATCTCTTGTGCGCTCTACCCCATTCGGGAGAAATACTTTGGCAATGGTATCAGCGGCATCAATTATCACAAATGGAAAATATGCGCTCCCGCAAGAGAGAAAGGTAAAGAGCTTGACTTGCCTCTTTACCAGTTTTTAAAAGGTCCATTGGTACAACGATTTGGCCAAGAATGGTATGATGAGTTGTGCCAAATTGCTGACGAACTCAAGGCACAAGGTCTGATCTAAGAAGACTTTACCACTGGATAGGCTCTATGCCTTGTGCTTCGAGATAAGCGTTACAACGCGAAAACTGATGCTGACCAAACCATCCGCCTCTATTAGCAGATAGGGGCGATGGGTGCACGCTCTCCAATATCAAGTGGCGATTGGGGTCGATCAGCGTCTTCTTACTGCGTGCAAAACCTCCCCAAAGCATAAACACCAAGTGTTCGCGACGCTCGCTAAGCGCTTTGATTGCAGCATCGGTAAACAAGGTCCAACCTAGACGCTGGTGGCTGTTGGCTTGATGTGCCCGTACGGTAAGGGTGGCATTGAGCAGCAACACGCCTTGCTTGGCCCATCCCGTCAGATCTCCTGAGGTAGGCATAGGTACGCCGAGGTCTGCCGAAATCTCCTTATATATATTAACAAGCGAGGGCGGCATAGTGATGCCTTGAGGTACAGAGAAGCTCAGTCCCATTGCTTGACCCGGTTCATGATAAGGATCTTGCCCGATGATCACCACCTTGACATGGTCAAAGGGGCAAAGATTGAAGGCGTTAAAGATCAGAGGGCCAGGAGGATAACACGCATTGGCGGCATACTCCTGACGCACGCTTTCCGTGAGCAGACCAAAGTAAGGCTGGTCAAACTCGCTTGCCAGCACCTCTTTCCATGACGATTCTATCTTTACATCCATGTTCTTAAGCCTTTGATGGGAGAATGGTTTTCTTTGAGATAAGCATCAACACAAGGTAGATCACCACACCTGTCACCAGTCCGGCAAGGGCATCCACCAAGTAATGGGCTTGTATATACACCGTTGCGCAGCACAGCAACACATAGAAGGGAAGCATGCCAAGAAGCAGCTTCCAGTTGCGTGTGTGTGCCACAAGGAGCATCAGCACCGTGCTCACACCGACATGCGAGCTAGGGAAGGCGGCGGTAGGACGTTCGCCCGCACCCTTCATAAACTCCACAAGGTTATAGAACACACCATGCGTATAGCCTGGTGTGGGTAGACATTCTTGGTGTGTGTTGAAATATTGGTGTACATCTGGGAACACCCCTGCCATGATTTGCTTCACCCCTACCGCCTTGTAATAGAACGTAGGACCCACCACGGGCAAGAGGTCAAAGATGACAAAGTAGGCAAAGAAGGATGCCATCACCACAAAGGCGCAGCGCTCAAACTCCCTGTAATGCCACCCGAGGTAATAGATCAGCGTGAAGGCTATCATCGGATAATAGCTGAAATAGCCCATGTTGAAAGCCTCGCTCCACACCACACCAGGCAGCGTCTCGCAGAACAACAACGCGGGCTGAAAACCGCAGAGCCACTGGTCCCAACTCGCAAACACATGGTCCAGATTGGGTAGCACCCGATTGATCTCATAGGTGTCAGGATACCACATCCCCAGCAACGCTGCTTGAGCCACCACTCTCACCATGCGCGTCACCCGACAGGGCACGATGCGATAGACCAACCACAGGGCAAAGGTCATCGCTATCACACGCACGCGCTCCCCGATAAGGATGTCGGGGTGGTGCATCTTGGTAGAGAGGAAGGATATCAGTATCAGCGTGAAGGCTATATATGCCATCGTTGCCCACTCGACAAGGAGCAATCCTTTATGGGGCTTCTTCTCTAGGGCAAACCAGTTTTTTAGTTTCATATTATATACATTCCTTTGATTGATGGTTGTTTCCGCTTCTTAGTGTCCATCAGGAAACAACGCTTATCTATTGGTTCGTTTGCCTAAAGCCATCCGTTGTCTTTGTACCAAGAGATGGTTTCTTTCACACCACGTTCTAGGTCATACTCGGGCTTAAATCCTAAGTCGTCCATCGCGGGCTTGATATCGCACCGCCAGTTGCGTTGTTTGAGGATATTAAACTTGTCTTTGTTGAGCGCCGTCATCTTTCCGGTCATCTTGCTCCATGCTTCACACACGTTACAGATACACCATAGCAACCAGATGGGTGCCTTGATGCGTATCCACCACGGACTGCCTAGCTCCTTATGTATCAGGTTGCTGAACGTTTCGCTTTGATACACAAGGCCATCGCTTAAGAAGTAGCCCTTACCCACCTTACCATGATCGAGCGCAAGGAACACCGCTTGCACCACATCGCGCACATAGATAAACGTGATGTCCTGCTGACTGTATCCCACCGCAAAGTCGACATGGTCCTTGATACTCTTCGCCATCATATAGTAGTCGGTCTCACGAGGCCCGTAGACACCCGTTGGACGCAAGGTCACGATGGGGAGAGACATCTCAGCAAGCGCTTGCTCAGCTTCCCACTTACTCCGTCCATAGGCGGTGTTGGGCTGTGGCGTATCTGCCAAGGTGATGGCTTGGTGCGGACGCTCCTCATGGATGGCACCATAGACGCTCAGGCTAGACAGATACACGATGCGTTTCACCGGCATAGCCAGACGAGAGAGGGCGTGCATGAGGTGGATAGTGCCATCGCGATTGACCTTGAAGAAGGTCTCAGGATCTAAACACTTGGTCACACCAGCGGCATGAACGACATAATCGAACTGATAAGGGCGAAGCTGCTCCACCAGCCGATTCTCGTCAGATAGGTCAAGCTCTACAAAGTGGATGCGCTCGTCTTGCAGATAACGACGCGAACTGGTTGCTCTCACGGCTGCCCAGGTATCAAAACCAAGCCGCAAAGCCTCCGAAACGATAAACGAACCAATAAATCCGGTAGCTCCAGTAACCAGTATCTTTTTCATCAAAAATTAGCTTTAAACGTTTGCAAAGATACAAACTTTTTCGTTACTTTGTACCAAACAACAAGATAACATATACAAATGGGAAAAGAAAAAAAAGGTGGCAAGCGTCTCACCAAGAAACAGCTTGCTGCAAAACTGACCGATTTTTTCCAGTCGCAACCAGGACAAACCTTTAGCTTCAAACAGATATTCAAGCTTCTTCGCCTCACCACGCATCCGCTGAAGATGCTCGCCATTGATATCATGGATGAGATGGCGTGGGACGATTTCCTAGCTAAGGTGGGTGAGAATGCCTATACGCTCAACACCAAAGGACAGGTGCAGGAAGGCGTCTTCATCCGTAAGGCTAATGGGAAGAACACCTTCCAGCCTGACGAAGGGGGTACACCGATCTTCGTTTCTGAGCGCAACTCGATGTCGGCGTTTACTGGTGACCGTGTCAAGGTGCAGTTCTTGGCTCGCCGCGAGAAGCATATCAAGGAAGCTATCGTCATCGAGATCCTTCAGCGCAAGAAGGATTGCTTCGTAGGTAAGCTCCGTGTGGAGAAGGATTTTGCCTTTCTCGTTACACAGGACAACCTCTTCATACACGATATCATCATCCCTAAGAAGAAGCTCAAGGGCGGTGTGACTGGTGACCGCGCCGTGGTAAAGATCACTCAATGGCCCGATGCGGAGCACAAGAACCTCCTAGGTGAGGTCACTGACGTGCTTGGTCCCTCTGGTGACAACAACGTAGAGATGAACAGCATCCTTGTGCAGTATGGATTGCCTTACCGCTATCCGAAGCGCGTGGAGGATGCAGCTAACAAGATCACGGGCGAGATCACCCAGGCTGACCTTGACGAGCGCGAGGACTTCCGCACCACATGGACCTGCACCATCGACCCGAAAGATGCCAAGGACTTTGACGATGCACTGAGCATCAAGCCGCTCACAGGCCACGAGAAAGGCGCTAAGTGGGAGGTGGGTGTACACATCGCTGATGTGAGCCACTATGTCAAGGAAGGTGATATCATTGACCGCGAGGCGCAGAAGCGTGCCACCAGCATCTATCTGGTGGACCGCACCATCCCGATGCTGCCCGAACGTCTCTGCAACTTCATCTGTTCGCTACGTCCTAACGAGGAGAAACTAGCCTTCAGCGTGATCTTTGATATGGACGACGATGCGCATATCATCGACTACCGCATCGTACACACGGTGATCAAGAGTGACCGTCGGTATCGCTACGAGGAGGTGCAAGAGCTGTTGGAGCAAAATGGCGTGGTAGATGGAACGGGAGAACCTGCTCCCAAACCGGGTCCTGATGGGTATCAAGGGGAGAACGCCGAGAGGCTGATCACGCTAGACCGCCTAGCTAAGATCATGCGCAAGCGCCGCTTCAAGAACGGCAGTGTGAAGTTTGACTCTGAGGAATTGCGTTTCGATATCGACAAGGATGGCAAACCCACAGGCTGCTACTTCAAGCGCTCAAAGGACGCCAACAAGCTGGTAGAGGAGTATATGCTCCTAGCCAACCGCACCGTGGCAGAGGCGATAGGCAATCCGCCCAAGGGCAAGAAAGCCAAGACGTTGCCCTATCGTATCCATGACAACCCCGACCCACAGAAGTTTGAGAACCTACGACAGTTCTCCGCTAAGTTTGGCTATCGTCTCAAGAGCACCAGCACCAAAGGCGCCACAGCCCGAGCCATCAACACCTTGATGGACGAAGTGGCGGGTAAGCGCGAAGAGAAGGTAATCCAGACCATCGCGCTGCGCTCGATGATGAAAGCCAAATACTCTATCCATAACATCGGCCACTTTGGTTTGGCGTTCGACTATTACACCCACTTCACCTCACCCATCCGTCGTTATCCGGACACGATGGTGCATCGTCTCATCACCCGTTACCAAGAGGGTGGCCGATCAGTCAACAAGGACCACTGTGAGGAGCTTTGCAAGCACTGCTCAGACATGGAGCAGGTAGCACAAAACGCCGAGCGCGACAGCATCAAGTATAAGATGGTGGAGTTTATGGGCGAACACCTTGGTGAGGAATATGATGCCCACATCTCTGGCATTCAGAGCTACGGCATCTATGCCGAGATAGATCAGAACCACTGTGAGGGTATGATTCCGATGCGCGACTTGGGTGACGACTACTACGACTTTGATGAGAAGAACTACTGTCTTGTGGGCCGTCGTCATCACAACATTTACCAGCTGGGTGACCCTATACGCATCCGAGTAGCGCAAGCCAACGTGGAGCGTCGTCAGCTCGACTTTGTCTTGGCTGACAGTGACCGCAAACCTAGCACCCCTTCTGACCGTCCTAAGACCTCCAAGGGTGGCAGCAAGAGCGGCCGCCGTAAGCGTCACCATCGTCGATAAGGCACCGAGCAGCCTCTTACAGGCAAGTATATATACAGCAATCCGTCAATGCACGTGACCTCACGAAAGCATTGACGGATTGTTGTTTTTTATTTGAGGCGGGTTCTATAAATTACCTTTGATGGATTTTTGAATTTTAGCCGAGCAGATTTTACTTGCTTTGGATAAGATAGGCTGCACCTCAGCAATTGAAGCAAGCTTCATTGCGTTCGGTTTGCACTATCTTTCTGAAGGATCATAGCGGGCTATGCAACTGAAGATGTATGTGAAAGATGCCGGATAAAACAAATAGACACAAAGAGTAATCCGTCTAAATTACTAATTTAATAGTGCGTGGAATTTATAGATCACGCCGTAAATGAAAGAGCGAGGAGCAGCTCTTCAGATTTCTGCCCTCGCTCCAAGTCTTAATTTTTAACTGTACTAGCTTTTATTTTGAATCTTGTTTAATCCAGTTTTAAGCTCTTCTTGATAGCAAGAATCTTCTCTTCAGCACGCTTCTCACATGCTAGATAATCTTCAGCTGTCTTCATGGTGTCTTTCACCTCAAGGTAGAACTTAATCTTAGGTTCTGTTCCTGAAGGACGTACGCTTACCTTGGTATCGTCCGTGCAGAACCACTGAAGCACGTTGCTTGTTGCAGGCATATCGAGCTTCACCTTAGAACCATCCTGCTTTGTTGCTTCAAGGCTTTGGAAGTCTTTCCATAGGCAAACCTCTGAACCGCCAAGCTCCTTTGGAGGATTAGCACGGAAGTCCTTCATCATCTGTTGAATCTCTTCTGCACCGCTCTTGCCAGGACGTTCTACGTTGATGGTAAACTCCTTGCTGTAGCCATATTCCAAGTAGATGTCCATCAAGATGTCATATAGGGTCTTGCCGTGATCCTTAGCGTAAGCACAGATCTCAGCTAGGAGAGAACATGCGCTGACAGCGTCCTTGTCACGAACAAAGTCTTCAGCCAAGAAGCCGTAGCTCTCTTCGCCACCGCCAATGTATTGTTGCTTGCCTTCAGAGATAGCAATCTCGCGTGCAATCCACTTGAAACCAGTGAAGCAATCGCGCATCTCAATCTTGTTTTTCTCGGCAATCTTTTTGATCACCTCTGTGGTAACGATGGTCTTAACGATGAAGTCGGTTGGCTGCATCTTGCCCACAGCCTTACGGTTGGTGATGATATACCATAGGAAGATCAGTGCGGTCTGGTTACCATTGATGAGCACCCACTCGCCCTTATCGTTCTTGCAAGCCATACCTACACGGTCAGCGTCAGGGTCGCTAGCCATCAGGATGTCGGCATCTAGCTCCTTAGCGTCACGCAAACCGAGGGTCAATGCCTCAGCAAACTCTGGGTTAGGACGGTCAACGGTGGGGAAGTTGCCATCTTTAACCATCTGCTCCTTCACGCAATGTACGTTGTCAAATCCCCAAAATGCCAATGAACGTGGAATCATCGTCATACCGGTTCCGTGCAGTGGGGTATAGACAATCTTGAGATCGTGTTGGCGCTTGATCACTTCGGGGTCAATGCAGATGGTCTTAATCTCTTCCAAGTAGGGCTTGTCAATGTCTTCGCCTACCAGCTGGATCAGTGCTTCGTTGCCTTCAAACTTCACATCCTCAATCTTAACAAGGTTTACCTCATCAATGATACCCTTGTCATGAGGAGCCAACACCTGTGCGCCGTCTTCCCAGTAAGCCTTGTAACCATTATATTCGCGTGGGTTGTGGCTTGCGGTGAGGTTCACACCAGCCTGTGCCTTGAAGTATCTGATAGCGTAAGAGCACTCAGGTGTAGGACGCATCTCTTCGAAGAGATATACCTTGATGCCATTAGCTGAGAAGATGTTGGCCACCGTTTTGGCGTAGACATCTGAGTTGTTACGGCAGTCGTAACACACTACGGCGCTGATCTGCTCCTTGTCTTTGAAGTTCTTCTTGAGGTAGTTGGCAAATCCTTGTGTTGCCATACCTACGGTATATTTGTTCATACGGTTGGTACCAGCACCCATGATGCCACGAAGACCACCTGTACCAAACTCAAGATCGCGGTAGAAACACTCAATAAGATTGGTCTTGTCTTCGTTGTCAAGAAGAGCTTGCACCTCTTTTCTTGTTTCTTCGTCAAAAGCAGGGGATAACCATTGCTTTGCTTTCGCTTCACATTGAGCGATCAACTCTTGATTATTTTCCATTTGTTAGCGTTATAAAATAAGTTCTAGATATTATTATTTGCAAATATAAGGATAATTTTTTTAATAGGTATGGGGCTTCGATTGTTTTTTTGTATTTTTGCATCCGTTTTATAAATATTGTCATATGCAGTTGAATTTTGTAGGGCCTGGCTTGGCGATAGCCACTCTTCTCATCATCGGTTTGTGTCATCCCTTGGTGATCAAAACCGAATATTATTTTGGTACACGTCCTTGGTGGATTTATCTTGTAGTGGGTTTGGCCTGTATTGCGGCTGCATTGTTTGTTAACGAAACGGTTTTTTCGGCGTTGCTAGCAATCACTGGCGCTAGCTTGCTTTGGGGTATAGGCGAGCTCTTTTCTCAGAAAAAACGTGTGGAGAAAGGTTGGTTTCCGATGAATCCCAAACGTAAGCATGAGTATAAGAACCAAGATCCATCTTAAAGAACAATCATTAGCGTAAGATGAAAGCATTACTCATCCTTGTGGGTAAGACTAAGGACAAACTGTATAGTCATGCCATTGACGACTATAAAGGTAGGATAGGGCATTATCTTCCGTTTGATATTGTGACCATTCCGGAGCTTAAAAATACCTCGTCTCTTACCGAGCAACAACAGAAAGATAAGGAAGGAGAACTGATCATGTCGCATATTCAGCCTTCAGATGTGGTGGTGTTGCTTGATGAACGAGGTGTGGAGCAACGCTCGGTGGAGTTTGCTAAGTGGTTGCAGAGGATGCAGAACACGGCTCGCCGACTGATCTTCGTTATCGGCGGACCTTATGGCTTCTCCTCACAGGTGTATGGGCGGGCCAACCATCAGGTGTCGTTGTCCAAGATGACGTTCTCCCATCAGATGGTGAGACTGATCTTTGTGGAGCAGCTTTATCGCGCTTGCACCATCATCAAGGGCGAACCCTATCATCATGAATAATCTTGAGGAGTTAGAAAGTGTAGTTGAATCCCAAAGATAAGTATTCCTTAAACTGCATATATCCGTGATGATCGTCGCGTGTTCCGCCATCATCAAAACGTGGATAGATGAAGAGTTTGGCGCTGATATATCGATTGAAGGTCAGCGTGAAGGTGTTTTCCCATTCTAGCTCGGCGCGCTCATAGGTGGTGTAACCATATAGACGCGTCTTCCAAAGGAGGTTCTCCATCAGTTTCCATTCTAGGTCTACGGTAAACTCGGAACCGAAATCGTTCAAGAAGCGTTTGTCTTCGTCTATGCCCAATCGGCTTGCCAAGGAACGTATCTTGGTATACTTCATGTTGTAAGCCAACGGCGCAAGGTGGATGGTACCCTTTAGCTTGTGGTTCAACCAGTCTACTGTGTAATCCATACCTAATGAAAGGTTCAGGTTGAGCGGTGCCAAGAAGTCGGAGTACAACGTGGCATCGTTCGCTTTATAGCTATGGGTGAACTGCGTGTAACCGATAAACTGCAGCGTGTAGTACCACTTCTTCGTGGCTTGAAGACCTAGCTTGGATGTCAGACGGATAAGGTCTTCGGTGGTCTTGAAGCTATGAAGCGAATCGGAACGGGAGCTTTGCATACCAAACTTCAACTCGAGCTTGTTATCCCACTTCACCTTTTGCTTGTTGTTATAGTTGGCTTCAACGCTGATAGCGCCCAAAGCAGAGTAGTTGCTCTCACCTCCCTTATACCAGTTGCCCGATACATAGTTTTGCATAAACTGCAATGAGTAGTCGCCGCGATACGTCCAGAAGTTGGGTTTGTGTATCGCGATGTCTAGCTTTGTTATGTTTGGCTCAAGCGGTTTAGCTTCGGGCTCTTCCCCAATGGTAGGTTCGGTCTGTATGGGACTAAGGATCTTGTCCATTTTATTGCCCTTCTGCTTGAGCTGACTACCCGTTGCTAGGACGCGTTCGGGATGATTCAGATAGAGATCTATCATCGTTTGGTTGACCAGCGACATCCAAGGGTTGGTCGTGGTGGGCGTCTCGCCAAACGCATTGCCTACCTTCTCCTTATAGAATGTGGGCGGGATGAACAGTGGCGCAATGATGCTTTGTGCTTTGGCTATGCGATCTACTACATAATTAGCCGCTGCACTATCCCCTAATAATCGTTCTTTCAAGGCGGATAATGAATCGGTATATTCCTTTACTATAGAAGGCGTATCGCTATGAACCGTGCCGTGGTGACTGCCGCGAGGCCCATTCCATTGGGCATGAATGGGAACGGACAATGCCAAAAGACACAGGGAAAGTACAAATTTGATGCTACGAAATTGTTCCATACTATGAGGGCAAAGTTACAAATAAAAGTCGAAACACCTTTGCTTCATTCATTATTTTATTGTAATTTTGCAACTTGTTATAACAAATATCTCTTACATCGTGTCTGAAACAAAGTACATCTTCGTCACTGGCGGTGTTGTATCATCGCTTGGTAAAGGAATTATTTCGTCATCCATTGGTAAACTTCTTCAAGCAAGAGGTTATAACATTACCATCCAAAAGTTTGATCCATACATTAATATCGACCCCGGTACGCTCAATCCATACGAGCATGGAGAGTGTTACGTGACCGTTGATGGTATGGAAACCGACTTGGACTTGGGTCATTATGAGCGTTTCACGGGTATACAGACCACGAAAGCCAACTCAATGACTACCGGTAGAATCTACAAAAGCGTCATTGACAAGGAACGCCGTGGCGACTATTTGGGTAAGACTATCCAAGTGGTACCGCATATCACGGATGAGATCAAGCGCAATATCAAGCAGTTGGGTGAGAAATATCACTACGACTTTGTTATAACCGAGATTGGAGGAACCATCGGTGACATCGAAAGCGCACCTTACATGGAGGCCATTCGACAAATGAAATGGGAGCTAGGTAAGCGTGCTATCAACGTTCACCTTACTTATATCCCTTACCTTCGTGCCGCTGGAGAGCTCAAGACGAAGCCTACGCAGCATAGCGTGAAGGAACTGCAGAGCGTCGGCATCCAGCCCGATGTGCTGATTCTGCGCACCGAGAAGCACCTCGATGATAACATTCGCAAGAAAGTTGCCGCCTTCTGTAATGTCGATTTTGATTGCGTTATTCAGAGCGAGGACTTGCCAAGCATCTATGAAGTGCCTGTAAACATGCAGAATCAAGGTCTTGACACGGCTATCTTGCGTAAGTGTGGCGAAACTATTGGCGAGACTCCAGCGCTCGGTCCCTGGCGCTCGTTCCTCGATCGCAGAGCAAAAGCTACCGAAGAGGTACATATCGGCTTGGTTGGTAAGTATGATTTGCAGGATGCGTATAAGAGTATTCGTGAGAGTTTGTCACAAGCCGGTACTTACAATAACCGCAAAACGGTGCTTACCTTTATCAACTCGGAGACTCTGACAGAGGAGAATGTGGCTGAGAAGTTGAAGGGACAGGATGGTATTGTGGTTTGCCCAGGATTTGGACAGCGCGGCATTGAAGGCAAGATCGTAGCGGCTCATTATACCCGTACGCATAACATCCCGACCTTTGGTATCTGCCTTGGTATGCAAATGATGGTTATCGAGTTTGCTCGCAACGTCCTCGGATACGCTGATGCTAACAGCCGTGAGATGGATAGCAAGACCCAGCACAACGTGATTGACATCATGGAAGAGCAGAAGAACATCACCAATATGGGTGGTACCATGCGTCTTGGAGCTTACGAATGTGTGCTCAAACAAGGTTCACGCGTCTTCGATATCTACAAGAAAGAACATATTCAGGAACGCCATCGTCATCGTTATGAGTTCAATAACGATTATGAAAAGGAATATGAGAAGAACGGAATGCAGTGTGTCGGACGCAATCCAGAGAGCAATCTTGTTGAGATCGTTGAAATCTCAGGACTCAAATGGTACATCGGTACACAGTTCCACCCCGAATATCAGAGTACCGTGCTGAAGCCACACCCATTGTTCTTAGACTTTGTCAAGGTGGCTAGTAAGCAAGGTTAACCCCCGATTATTATTAATTGCACTCAGAATATTAAGCAAAACTCTAAAGATTATCAATGGATAAGAATACTATCTTAGGCTTTATCCTTATAGCTCTCGTGCTATTTGGCTTTGCTTGGTGGCAGCAGCCATCCGACGAACAGATAGCACAGCAACGTAAGGAGTTTGTTGAAGACTCTTTGCGTCAGGTGAAAGCGAAGGCGAAGCAAGCCCAGAAAGAAGCCGCTCAGAAGCAGCAACAACAGATCGCACAGGCTGATACAACCGCGTTGTTCCACACTGCAGCTTCTGGAAAAGCTGAAGACGTAACGTTGCACAACAATAGTTTGGCGCTGACCTTTTCTACGAAAGGCGCTTGTATGACCAAAGCGGTTATCAAAAACTATGTTGGACATAATATAAAGGTGAAAGACGGATCTAAGGATAGCAATGATCTCACGCTCTTCGAAGGCAAAGATCAGAGCATGAACTACCTCCTTGCTGCCAAAGATTTCAATATCGAGACACAAGATCTGTACTTCACTCCTTCTCAGGTTACGGACAGTACGGTCACCTTTACCGCCACCGCAGCACCTGGTAAGACCTTAACCTTAACCTATGTGTTGGGCAAGGACTATATGCTTAGCGCTTCTTTGCAGGTCAATGGCATGCAAGGAATGTTCGCTCCTGACTGTAATGAGGTGAGCATAGAATGGAACGAGAAATGTAAACAACAAGAGCGTGGCTTCACATTCGAGAACCGCTACGCTACGTTGACGTACAAAAAGAACGACGGCGGAACAGATTATCTCAGCGAAACATCCGAGAAAGAGGAAACCACAGAGGACGCGCTGGATTGGGTAGCGTTCAAGAATCAGTTCTTCTCAGCTGTGTTGATCTCTAAAGACAACTTCGCTGCGGGTGCTAAACTCAAGAGCACGCCTCTTGATAAAGAGTCGCATTATCTGAAAGACTACCAAGCTCGACTGAAGACCGCGTTCGATCCAAGTGGTAAGAAACCCACCGAACTGGAGTTTTACGTAGGCCCTAACGACTTCCGTTTGCTGCAAAAGGTTGAGGACGAAAGCAAGTTTGGCAAGCAGCTCGATATGCAACGCTTGGTTTACCTAGGTTGGCCATTGTTCCGTATCATCAATCGTTGGTTCACGTTGTACGTCTTCGACTGGTTGAGCAAGGTGTTCCCAATGGGCGTAGTGCTTATCTTGATTACCCTCTTGCTGAAGATCATCACCTATCCGATGGTCAAGAAGAGCTACATGAGTTCTGCCAAGATGCGCGTACTCAAACCTAAACTGGATGAGGCGACTAAGCAGTACGATAAGCCCGAGGACCAAATGAAGAAGCAACAAGCCATGATGCAACTTTATAGCGAGTATGGCGTGAGTCCACTATCAGGTTGTTTGCCTATGCTGATACAGATGCCTATCTGGATTGCGATGTTCAACTTCGTGCCTAACGCTATCCAACTGCGTGGTCAAAGCTTCTTGTGGATCAACGACCTAAGCACCTTTGACCCTATCTTCGAGTGGAGTCATAACATCTGGTTGATAGGTGATCACCTCAGTTTGACCTGTATTCTCTTCTGCGGTGCTAACTTGCTGTATAGCTGGTTCACCATGCAGATGCAGAAAGATCAGATGGTAGGACAGCAGGCAGACCAAATGAAGATGATGCAATGGATGATGTTCCTCATGCCAGTGATGTTCTTCTTCATGTTCAATGACTACTCAGCAGGTCTTAACTTCTACTATTTCATCAGCCTTTTCTTCTCCGCTGCCATTATGTGGACACTGCGCAAGACAACCAATGATGCCAAACTGTTGGCTATCCTTGAAGCTCGCCGTGCTGAAAACAAGAAGAATCCGAAGAAGACTTCAAGTCTTGCAGCTCGTCTCCAAGCCCTCCAAGAGATGCAGGAGAAGCAGCAACAGGAGATGAAACGTAAACAGGAAGAGCTCAATCGCAAGAAGAAAGGATTGTAGTTCTTTATACAAGAAAGTAAACTAATTAAGCAGAAGATTATCAGCCAAGATTGTTTTCTTGCCCTTCTGTTCTTCTGCTTATATCCAATATTCTAAAAAGGAATCATCATTTCATGAGCATTCAGCATCTTCTTGAATGCTCATGAAATCTTAAAATACCAAGCTATGAACAGAAATCTTACAATTGCTCTTACAGCTGCAGTTCTTTCCACTAGCGGCATGGCGCAAGCCCAGACCGTCAATATTGGTAAGAACAACATCACGTTGCAGAGTGATCTCATGTCGCCCGAGGCTTTGTGGGCGATGGGACGTATCGCTTCTGCACAGGTTTCGCCCGATGGTAAGCAAGTCGTTTACCAAGTGGGCTATTACAGTGTGAAAGAAAACAAAGGCCATCAGGTGCTTTGCATCATGAATGCCGATGGTTCTAACCAACGCCAACTCACCACTGACGCAGCGAGTGAGAGCGATGCAGCGTGGGTGGAGAATGGTTCTAAGATTGCCTTCTTGCGTGAAGGCCAACTTTGGACGATGACTCCCGATGGCAACAACCGTAAACAATTGTCCCATTCCAAGATAGATATCGAAGGCTTTAAGTTTGCTCCCGATGGCTCAAAGGTGCTTCTTATCAAGAGCCTACCTTACCATGGCAGCATCCAAGAGAACCCTTCAGATCTTCCCAAAGCCACTGGTCGCTTGGTGACCGACCTGAATTATCGTCACTGGGATCATTACGTTGAAAGCATGGCGCATCCTTTCGTAGCCAACGTCACCGTTAACGGAGTGGACGAGGGTAAGGATCTGCTGGAAGGCGAACCTTATGAGAGTCCTCTCGCACCCTTTGGTGGAATAGAGCAGTTCGACTGGAGCGTAGACTCAAAGCAGGTGGCATATACCTGTCGTAAGAAGGAAGGATTGGCTTATGCCAACTCAACCGATGCCGATATCTACCTTTACGATGTTGCAGCAGGCACCACCAAGAACCTCTGTAAGCCCGAAGGCTACGTAGAACCAAAGATCGACTATACCAAGAGCTTGCGCAATCAAGCCGTAAACCAGCAGGAAGGCGACCTCAATGTGGGTTACGATGTCAATCCTCGCTTCTCTCCCGATGGCAAGTACGTAGCTTGGCAGAGTATGAAGAACGATGGTTATGAGAGCGATCGCAATCGTCTTTGTGTTTATGAGCTCGCTACAGGCAAGAAGCAATACGTCACAGAGAAGTTTGATTCTAACGTTGACGATTACTGTTGGAACACCGATTCTAAGCGATTATACTTCATTGGATGCTGGCACGCAACCGTGAATATCTATCAGACTGACCTTGCTGGCAATGTGAAGAAGCTCACCGAAGGCGATCACGACTACACCAGCATTCAGCTGTTAGGTAAGACAGGCAAACTGCTAGGTGTCCGTCAGAGCATCAGCCAAGCCAATGAGCTCTACGTGGTGACGCCATCTAAGAAGGAAGGACAATCTGCACAGACACAAATCTCCTTCGAGAACAAGCACATCTACGACCAACTTGCCATGGGTAATGTGACCGATCGTTGGGTCAAGACCACCGATGGCAAGGACATGCAGGTATGGATTATCACTCCGCCTCATTTCGATCCAAACAAGAAATATCCCACCTTATTATATTGTGAGGGCGGTCCTCAGAGTCCTGTTAGCCAATTCTGGAGCTTCCGTTGGAACTTCCAGATCATGGCAGCGCATGGCTACGTGATCGTTGCACCTAACCGCCATGGTCTTCCAGGCTATGGTAGCGAATGGAATGAGCAGATCTCTGGCGACTGGACAGGTCAGTGCATGGACGATTATCTCTCTGCTATCGATGATGCAACAGCCAATCTGCCTTATGTAGACAAAGACCGTTTAGGTTGTGTAGGTGCTTCGTTCGGTGGTTTCTCGGTTTATTATCTCGCCGGACACCACAACAAACGCTTCAAGTGCTTTATCGCTCACGATGGTGCATTCAACCTCGAGTCGATGTATACCGATACCGAAGAGGCATGGTTCTCCAACTGGGAGTATGATGACGCATATTGGAACAAAGATCAAACCGCCAATGCTAAGCGCACCTATGATAACAGCCCGCATAAGTTTGTAGACCAATGGGATACCCCAATCCTCTGTATCCATGGTGAGAAAGACTATCGTATCAATGCCAACCAAGGCTTTGGAGCCTTCAACGCGGCTCGTATGCGTGGTATCCCTGCAGAGTTGCTCATCTTCCCTGATGAGAACCACTGGGTGCTGAAGCCACAGAATGGTGTGTTATGGCAACGCACGTTCTTCAACTGGCTTGATAAGTGGTTGAAGAAATAATCTCCCCACCTTTATTTATATACGAAATAAAAACTTCAATAGATATGACAGAAACACAATTTGCAAAAGGTCTCCAGCGCAAACTAAGCGATTCGGCATCGGCTCGCTGGACGGCTCTTTTCATCGTCAGCGTGACGATGATGTTTGGTTACTTCTTCACCGACGTGATGTCGCCGCTCGAGTCACTGCTTACCGCAGCTAAAGGAGAAGGTGGTTTGGGCCTTGGATGGTCCTCAGACGAGTATGGCTTCTTCTCAGGAGCGTATGGTTACTTCAACGTTTTCCTCTTGTTGCTCTTCTTCGGAGGTATTATCCTTGACAAGTTTGGTATCCGTTTCACCGGTATGATGTCTACGGTGCTGATGTTTGTAGGCGCTGTTATCAAGTGGTGGGCAGTGGGTCACAGTTTCGAAGGAACCGTTAACGTACCTTTCTTTGGCGTTTATCAGACCCAGGTAGTGCTGGCAGCCCTTGGCTTTGCTATCTACGGCGTAGGTTGCGAGATTGCGGGTATCACCGTCAGCAAGGTTATCGTTAAGTGGTTTACCGGTCATGAGCTTGCATTGGCTATGGGTCTGCAGGTAGCGTTGGCCCGTATCGGTACAGCAGGTGCGCTTGCTGGCTCTCTTCCTTTTGCCAAAGCGATGGGTGGTGTGTCTGCTTCAGTAGGTCTTGGTGCCGCTTTGCTCTGTGCAGGCGTGGTAGCCTTCCTTGTTTATTGTGTGATGGATAAGAAAGAAGATGCCGCTGCAGCAGCGATGGAAAGCGATCCAGAGGAAGGCTTCAAGTTCTCTGATCTCAAGAGCCTCGTTACCAACATCGGTTTCTGGTACGTCGCATTCCTTTGCTTGATGTTCTATGCAGGTGTGTTCCCCTTCTTGAAATTTGCCACCAAACTGATGGTTATCAAGTATCAGATCTCTCCCGACCTCGCTGGTCTTATTCCTGCTATGCTTCCCTTCGGTACTATCTTCCTCACGCCGCTTTTCGGTAGCGTATATGACAAGGTAGGCAAAGGTGCTACATTGATGATCATCGGTAGCGTGCTTCTAACCGTTGTGCACGTCACCTTCGCCCTTCCTCTCACCTCTTGGGCACTCGCCATCATTGCAATGATTGTTCTAGGTATTGCTTTCGGACTTGTTCCTTCAGCTATGTGGCCATCTGTTCCTAAGATTATTCCTATGAAACTATTGGGTACAGCCTATGCGCTCATCTTCTATATCCAGAACATCGGTTTGGCGCTCATCCCTGTTTGGATTGGCAAGGTCAACCAAGCTAACACCGCTGCAGATGGTAAGACCATCGATTATACGCAGACCATGACCATCTTTGCAGCCTTTGGTGTGGTAGCTATCGTTATCTCAGTGTTGCTTCTCATCGAAGACAAGCGTAAGGGATACGGATTGCAGCGCCCCAATACCAAAGATTAATCCATTAGGTTATAGAACCTTCACCCCAGGTTCTATGCTTATAACGCAATAAAAAGGACTTTTGCTAGCGTGATGTACCATCATCCTTCTGCTGGCGAAAGTCCTTTTTGCATATCCGCCAGATAGCTTTATAACGCAAAAGAGGCTATGTCTTCAGATAGACATAGCCTCTTTTAGAATTTTATCTACTCGAAGCAAGAATCCTGCTTCGTATCTTTCTTATAATAGATATTGTGACGAGATGCTCTCGTTCTTCAGCACGCGGCGGATAGTCTCTGCAAAGAGGCTAGCCACTGTAAGCTGTTTCACCTTAGAGCAACGATCAGTGTAAGGAATGGTATCGGTGAATATCATCTCCTCAAGTGCTGAAGCTTCTACACGATCAGATGCTGGACCACTCATGACACAGTGGCTAGCGCAAGCACGTACGCTCTTAGCACCGGCGGCTTTCATGATGTCTGCAGCCTTAGTGATGGTTCCTGCGGTGTCTACCATGTCGTCAATGATCACCACGTTCTTATCTTTCACATCACCAATGATCTGCATGCTCTCTACCACATTGGCGCGTGCGCGTGTCTTGTTGCAGAGCACGAGAGGGCAACCGAAGTACTTAGCGTAACTGTTAGCACGCTTAGAGCCGCCTACATCGGGACTAGCGATAACCATATCTTTCAGGCGGAGGCTCTCCAGATAAGGTGCGATAACGCCTGAAGCATACAGATGATCAACAGGAATGTCAAAGAAACCTTGGATTTGGTCAGCGTGGAGATCCATCGTGATCAGACGATCGATGCCTGCAACGCTCAATAGGTCAGCTACAAGCTTAGCGCCGATGCTCACACGAGGCTTGTCCTTACGATCCTGACGTGCCCAACCGAAATAGGGTACCACTGCGATGATGTGACGTGCAGAAGCTCTCTTGGCAGCGTCAATCATCAGTAACAGTTCCATAAGGTTGTCAGAGTTGGGGAAGGTGCTTTGTACCAAGAATACGTCTTTTCCACGAATGCTTTGTTCAAAAGACACTACAAACTCTCCGTCGGAAAATTGTGTTCTTACAAGGTTACCTAAGGGACATCCTAAACTAGCGCAGATCTTCTCTGCCAAATAACGTGTTTTGGTTCCTGAAAATACCAAAAAGGAGTTTGAATCACTCATTTTATTGATTTTGTTATTTGTGATGATAACTATTTAGTTGCAAAATTATGAAATATTTGTGAACCATGCAATCTTTTTCAGTATATTTGCACCATGAAAGTAGACAAAGAATCATTTTCCCAATTACATTCGCCCACATATGTTCTAGAAGAAGAACGATTGCGAAACAACCTCTCGCTCATCAGCGAAGTGGCGCGTCGTGCCGATGTGGAGATCATTTTGGCTTTTAAGGCTTATGCCTTGTGGAAGACCTTTCCTATCTTTAGAGATTATATCCAAGCCACTACCGCAAGCTCGGTGTTTGAAGCTAGGCTAGGGTATGAGGAGTTTGGTGCCCCGGTGCATACCTTCACACCCGCGGTGACCGACGATAACGCTGCAGTGCTGGCACGATTGAGCTCGCATCTCTCGTTCAATTCGCTTTCTCAATACAAGCGATACGGCTCCCTCATCAAGCATGAGAACCCCTCGATAAGCCTAGGTCTGAGAGTCAATCCGCGCTATTCCGAAATCGAGACCTTGCTATATAATCCCTGTGCACCCGGTTCGCGCTTTGGTGTGACGCGTGAACAGTTGCCCGAAACCTTGCCCAGCGACATCAAAGGCTTCCATTGTCATTGCCACTGCGAGAGTGGGGCAGACGTCTTCCAGCGCACGTTGCGGCATATAGAAGAGCAGTTTGCCGATTGGTTTCCACAGATTCGGTGGATCAACTTCGGTGGCGGCCATCTCATGACACGCCGCGATTATGACGTGGATCTGCTCGTTTCAGAGCTGCAAGCGTTCCATCAGCGTTACCCTTGGCTCAAGGTGATCCTCGAACCCGGCAGCGCTTTCGGTTGGCAGACGGGTCCGCTCGTGGCGCAAGTGGTGGATATCGTGGAAGATAGCGGCATCAAGACCGCCATACTCAACGTTAGTTTCACGGCGCACATGCCCGATTGCCTTGAGATGCCTTACCATCCTGCCGTGCGATATGCCCAGGTGGTGCAACCAGACGAGGCTGGTGACAACGTGTATCGCTTGGGAGGATGCTCCTGTCTGAGTGGTGACTTCATGAGCTCGTGGCGGTTTGAGCATCCATTGAACATCGGTGACAATGTCATCTTTGAAGATATGCTCCATTACACCACCGTCAAGACCAATATGTTCAATGGCATGGCGCATCCATCAATAGCCTTGTTGCATAGTGATGGCGAACTAGAAGTCCTACGCCAATACACCTATGAGGATTACAAACGGCGTATGGATTAAGCCCGTAGCATAGGCATTAGAAGCCCAAAGCATACTTATTTCATTCTTTAAGATACCCTTTTGTCCGGCAGTAGTATCCCTATTGCCGGACTTTTTAATTTAATTTTGTCAAACTTTTAATTTATTTTTTGGAAGAAAATAATTTATTTTTCTATCCCGTCGTGGCTTTGTCAGGTTGTGAAAGCAGCTCTCTCATGATGGTGGGAAGGCTTTATTGCAAGGCAAGAATAGCCTTTATAAATATAATATAAGGTGTAGAGGGGCGTTAATTCTAAAAATATGTTAACCGCATAAAATTTCTTTGGGCTATCTCTTGCAGTTTCGGAAATAAGTGCTAACTTTGCACTCGCATTTAGAGAAATGCATCACGGTAATGTGAAATGCGGCAATAGCTCAGTTGGTAGAGCGCGACCTTGCCAAGGTCGAGGTCGCGGGTTCGAGCCCCGTTTGCCGCTCTTTGAAATATTGAAATAAGTATTAACTACTTACAGGATTTGCCCAGGTGGCGGAATGGTAGACGCGCACGTTTCAGGTGCGTGTGTTTAACGACGTGCAGGTTCGAGTCCTGTTCTGGGCACAATACTTATTTTGATTTCACCGATTTTTGGAGAGGTGGCGGAATTGGTAGACGCGCTACTTTGAGGGGGTAGTGAAAATTGTTTCGTGGGAGTTCGAGTCTCCTCCTCTTCACAAATCTTTTTATGAATGCGGCAATAGCTCAGTTGGTAGAGCGCGACCTTGCCAAGGTCGAGGTCGCGGGTTCGAGCCCCGTTTGCCGCTCTTTCCTTATCATAGAGAAACATACACTTTCAATGAATTTATATTTAAGATACTTTGATCGTGAAGCTTTGGTGCATAATGCGGATGAAGCTTTAGATTTTTTGTGTAGTATTCAAGATATTCATATGACACCCGAGCTAGAGGATGACATCCGTGCTTATGCCGGAAGCGACGTCTTCTACCCCAAGCGTTATAAGGTGCGCCCAAGGGTCTACTTTATCATCATCAAGACCGAAGCGGCTACCATGGCCGACTTTAAGCAGAAGAAGGCTGTGCGCCCTGTAGCCGATAATCATCAACCTAGCCCTATCATCCTTCATCTCAATGAGGAGCGTGACGGATGGTATGAGGGTAGCCTCGACTTTAAACGTGTGGTGCTCGTTCCCACTACGGGCAAGCACGAATATCGTGATACCCATTTTACGGCTCGTTGCAAGGCTGTATCGGGACTCGACTGCTACAATCGTATCGTGGAATATCTGCGCGATCATGTGGATCATCGCAGTCAGTTCCCCTCTGCTAAAGGAAAGAATTTTCAGTTTCATTATCTAGGAATGTGGAAGTGATATGAACAAAGTAATGCTAATAGGTAATGTAGGCAAGGAGCCTGATGTACGTTATTATGACGCTGACCAGGCCGTGGCGCAGATCGCGCTTGCCACTACAGAGAAGGGTTATACGTTGCAGAACGGCACCCAGGTGCCCGATCACACTGATTGGCACAACGTGGTGTTCTATCGCGGCATGGCTAAGGTGGTGGAAAAGTATGTCCACAAGGGCGATAAGCTCTATATCGAAGGACGCATACGTTATCGTAGCTACGATGATAAGAAAGGTATGCGTCGATATGTGACCGAGATCTATGCTGACAACATGGAGATGCTCACGCCTAGAAAGACTTCATCTGAGCCCGTAGCGTCTCAACCTGCACAACCTGCTCAGCAAGGACCAGCGCCCACAGCTACCGCCCCATCAACAGATGATTCTGCGCTCCCGTTTTAAGAACAAGCCTTAAGTGATGTTGATGTTTACATTATCTTCTTATCTCACCCTTAACCCAATCACCCCTGGTGTATGTATTGCTGCTGCTTTGGCAGCAATATTGCTTTTATTGTCTGCCTTCGCTAGCGGTTCGGAGATCGCTTTCTTCAGTCTTTCACCCAACGACATCAACCAGCTCGATCCCGAACATAACGCCAAAGATCAGAGCATAGAGATGCTCCGTGAAGATAGCGAACGCACATTAGCTACGATTTTGATTACCAACAATTTTGTCAACGTGATGATTATCATGTTGCTCAATTATGTGTTTGGTAAGTTGGTCACTTTCACCACGGCTTGGATGGAGTTTCTTTGCATCACCGTGTTGCTGACCTTTCTGCTCCTTCTCTTTGGCGAAATCATGCCCAAGGTATACAGTCGCATCGCTCCATTGCAGTTTTGTCGCAACGCCGTGAATGGCATCTTGCTGTTTCGTAAGTTGTTCTGGCCTATCGAAACCATCTTGATCAAGAGTGGTACGTTTGCTGAAAAGGTGGTGCAGAAGGAGAGTCGTCAGCTTTCAGTGGACGATCTGGAACAGGCGCTAGAGTTGACAGATAAGAATGACATCAAGAACGAGCAGAGCATGCTGAAAGGTATCATCCGCTTTGGTGATGAGAATGCCAAGGAAATCATGACGTCACGTCAGGATTTTGTGGATCTAGATATCACTAGTTCGTTTGCAGACGTTATCCAATGCATCACGGAGAACAACTATTCGCGCATCCCTGTGTATCAAGACAATGAGGATAACATCCGTGGCGTGCTTTACATCAAGGATCTCTTGCCCCATCTATCGAAGCCCCACAACTTCCGTTGGCAGAGTCTGATTCGCCCGCCTTACTTTGTTCCTGAGACCAAAAAGATTGACGATCTCTTGCGCGACTTCCAAGACAACAAGGTCCACATCGCTATTGTGGTGGATGAGTTTGGTGGTACCAGTGGTTTGGTTACGCTAGAGGATATCCTTGAAGAAATCGTTGGCGAGATCAACGATGAGTATGACGAGGAAGAAACGCAATATGTGAAGCTCAACTATAACACGTATGTCTTCGAAGGTAAGACCTTGCTGAGCGACTTCTGTAAGATTTTGAACCTCAACGATGACGTGTTTGACGAGGTCAGTGGCGATGCCGACTCGCTTGCGGGATTGATTCTAGAGCTGAAAGGCGACTTCCCTAGTGTTCATGAGCATTTAGAGTACCTGAACTTTGCCTTTGATGTGCAGGAGATTGATGGCCGTCGCATCAGTAAGGTGAAAGTAACCATATTGCCCAATGCTTCTTCACATTAAACGGATTGCACCTGATTTGCTTCTTGGTTTGTGGCAGTTGGAACAACCCAAGGGCCGTGTCACCACATCGCGAGAGATCGAACGCCAAGCCGAAGCCGATCTGCTTGCAGCTATGCTTGGTCGTCAGGTGGTCTTAGAACATGACGACAACGGCAAGCCTGCGCTGATAGGCTATAACATCAGCATCTCGCACACCAAAGGCTTCTTGGCCATTATGCTATCCAAGGTGCACAAGGTGGGTATCGATATCGAGTATCCCAGCGAGCGCGTGCTGAAGATTGCGTCACGTTTCTTGCGTGATGATGAGCCTTATGCTACTGATGCCACCAAGTGTCTCTATGCCTGGTGTGTCAAAGAAGCCCTCTACAAGCTGCAATCTTCTTCCCAGCTCACTTACCAAGAGATGCGCGTCGATGCCTATGCGGGTAGGGTAGACGATTTGAAAAACCAAATGACGTTCCCTGTTTACACCCATCAGACCGAACAATACCTTCTTGTTTGGCTTTATACCTTAGATTATTAGGAACCACTCTGCGCTTATTCCTTTTTTCCGTAAAGTATTATTGAAGGCTAGAAACAAAAAATGCTTCTATACATTTCTGTATAAAAGCATTTTATAGATGATTGATTCTTTTGATTGTTGTTCGCTTTATTGGCTATCAGAACTGCCACCAACGCTTCTTGCGTTTGGACGACTGATCATCGAAAGAGCCACCGCGCATGAGGTCATGCCATGTCTCGTGATTCTTAATCATCTGATAGATCTGTCCCCAATCGGGCAGACCGCCGATGTTGCGGTCGTCTATGAAGAGCTCGGCCTTCAGCTTTCGTGAGAAGTGATTGTTGCTTTCGGCTCCGTTCTCCTCAGGGTAGTCCCTGTTCACTGCCCAGAAATCCACTCCTCTTTGGTGACACCAGTCCACTGCTTCTTGAAGCAATTCGCCTTCTCTCACACTCCATAGAATCAGGCGGTGCCCATCCTTGATCAGCATTTGTAAGGTTTGAGTGGCGAAGGGAATCTCTTCGCCAATCTTTGGATATTTGTGTTCAACGATTGTTCCGTCGAAATCTACTGCTATTACCATAATTTAAATGATCGTGTTTTGATGGAGTTGTCCTTAGGGTTACCGTAATGGCTCTTCTGATAGTTGCCATAACTACCATAGCTGCCGTAGCTTCCGTATCGTCCGTAGCTTCCGTAACGTCCGTATTTGCCATAGCGTCCATAACCATAATAGTATCCATACTTCTTCTTTGACATATCGATACCATTGATAACGATAGCCATGTTGGGCAGTTTCTTGTCGTTTGCCAACTCGTTGATAAGGTTGAACGATGACTTAGCGGTGTAGTCGGCACGGCACATGTACACTGACGCATCGGCTATACGTGCAATCTGCAAGGTGTCGGTTACCAATCCGACAGGTGCGGTATCGATCAGAACATAGTCGTACTTCTCCTTGAGGATGTCAAAGATGTCGTTAAGCGACTTGCGTGAGATCAGCTCGCCTGGGTTGGGAGGAACGGGTCCAGCCATCAATAGGTCGAGATTGTCGTTAATTCCTGAAGAAAGAATCTGCTCGTTCACCTCTTCTGCTGTTGGTTTGTTCTTTACCAGGAGGTTGGTAATACCGTGCTTGTGGTCGTTGATGCGGAAGAGCTCTGCCAATCGTGGCTTACGGATATCGAGACCCACGATGATCACCTTCTTGCCAAGCAACGCAAACGATACAGCTACATTAGAACAGTTGAACGTTTTACCTTCACCAGAGGTGGTGGATGTAAAGAGTATCACCTTATCCTCGGGCTTCAGCATGAAGAGGATGTTGGTACGGAGCGATCGGAAGATCTCTTCCATCATGTTGTTTTGGTTCTCATGCACCACAATATCTGCCACACCCTTGGCTTGATTGCTTGCCACTGCTACGTCAGCGATGATCGGTAGCTTGGTGAGCTTAGCCACATCGTCATGTCCTTCAATCTTGTAGCGGAAGAACTGTACGATAAACAAGATGAGAGCTGGTAGAGCCAAGCCGATGAGCAAGGCTATACCGAAGATCAATTGACGGTTAGGTGAGATGATGCCTGCTGATTGTGGTTCGTCAAGGAGCTTTCCCTTGTCAGCTGTAGCTGCAAGAGAGATGCTGTTCTCCTCACGTTTCTGCAATAAGGTAAGGTACAATCCCGACTTCACTTCTTGTTGACGACCAATCTGTGTCAACATTCTCTCTTGTTGTGGAGTCTCGGCAATCTCTTCATTGTACTTTGCATATTGTGCTTCGATGGCTCCCTTCTGTATCTCTAAGCTTCTGCGAGCTTGTCCAAGGGCGCTCTTGATGTTGATATTCAGTTCATGAATCTGCTCGGTAAGGGGCTCTACAACAGGTGAAGACTCAGATGCTGTACGCAGTAAGCGGTTGCGCTCAAGCACAAGATCGTTGTACTTGGCTATGAGAGAGGTGCAGCTAGCATCATCCAGACCCACGTTGGATGGGAGCACTTGGTAGTTTCGGCTCGACTCGTTCATGAAATTGGTTATACTACTGAGCAGTTCGATCTGCGTATCGATGTCAGCTAGCTTCTGTTCGCTTGTGTTTTGGTTAGCTACCGAGTTGCCAGCGTTCATCTTCAGTTCCACCATTCCGTTCTTCTGCTTGTAGCTTTGCAGTTGACCTTCGGTTTCTCCCAGTTCGCTATTGATCTTCTCAAGACGTGAGTTGATAAATTTCTCGGTCTTGATGGCTACCGCATTCTTGTCCTCGTTGGCTTGTCGGTTATATACCACGGCCAGTTGCTTGAGGTAGTCGGTGGCTCTTTCAGGAACCACGTCGGTGAAAGAGAGGTTGATGATGGATGTTTGCTTATTGAGCTGCGCTACAGTTAGCGCACCTACATATCTATTAGCGACATCGCGTGGCGACTGAATCGTGACATTGACGCTCTGTCCATTGTCTAAACCGAAGTGTTCTGTCTCGCTGATGGTGATGTTACCAGCTCGTGTGGGGATAGTGTAGGGGAGCGAACTGAAGGTCTTGTTCAACGTGAATGGGCCTTCGTAGCTATCCTCTGTGACTGGTACACCGTATGAACCAGTAACCTGATAAGAGTTATGGTTACGGGTAATGGTGAGTTGGATAGGGCGATTGAGCTTTTCTAGATGCATCGGATCGATGTCTACCGTAAGGGGATTGTCTTTGTAGCGAGGTACTTCGAGCACTCTTCCTTTGGTAGAATAGTTGACATACAACTTCAAGTCGCGAATGGCTTCGGCTGCTATCTCGCGTGATTGGAGAATCTCCATCTCGTTATCAATACCCTGTGTGCTGGTGATTTCACCCATACTCAGGACATTGATGTTATTGTTTCGTCGGCCACTGCCACTATTGGTGTTGTCCTTAATCAGAAGTTTTGCGGACGACTGATAGACGCGTGGCGTGTATCTAAGATAGATTGCAGCCAGTCCAAGGGCAATAATTAATGAGAGGACAAACCATTTCCAGTTGAGTACTAGTATTCGATAGATTAGCGCAAAATCAATTTTACTAGCTTCTTTTTGCTCAGTCTTCTTCTCAATTTCAAGAGCGTTGTTATCTTCCATCATTATTTTAGTGTTTCCAAAAGAACTCGTCAGCCTTTTCTAGAAGCTCATCTCTTTTATTGAACAAAGCTTTTAGGTCGCTTGTCTGCGTGTCCTTTGTTTATCTAATGTTCTATTCTTTCTAGCTATTTGTATGTTATTTGTCAGCTACAAGTTGCAGTAGATATTGACCATATTCGTTCTTTGCCATCGGTTGGGCTTGCTCAATGAGTTGCTCCTTGTTGATCCAACCCTTCTTGTAAGCAATCTCCTCGAGGCAAGCAACCTTCAATCCTTGTCTCTTCTCGATACACTCGATGAACGTGCTAGCTTCTGATAGGCTATCATGGGTGCCTGTGTCGAGCCAAGCAAAGCCTCTTTGGAGCGTCTGAACCTTCAGATTCTCTTGCTTGAGGTATTCTTGATTGACCGTTGTGATTTCCAGTTCGCCTCTAGTACTAGGCTTAATGTGTTTGGCAATGTCCACTACGCTGTTGGGGTAGAAGTAAAGTCCCACCACCGCATAGTTGCTCTTGGGATGCGCGGGCTTCTCTTCTATGCTTAAGCAGTTGCCGTCTTCATCAAATTCGGCTACGCCGTAACGCTCTGGATCATTGACATAATATCCGAAAACGGTGGCTTTGCCGTCCTCTTCTGCCGTGCGGACGCTTTCCTTCAACAAGCCGCTGAAGCCTGAACCATAAAAGATGTTGTCACCAAGAACCATACATACGGCATCGTCACCGATAAACTTGTCACCGATAATGAATGCTTGTGCCAAACCATCTGGGCTTGGTTGCTCTGCATAAGACAAACTAACGCCAAACTCGCTACCATCTCCCAAGAGGCGTTTGAAGCCTGGAAGATCGTATGGCGTGGAGATAATTAAGATCTCTCTGATACCTGCTAACATCAAAGCCGATAGCGGGTAGTAGATCATAGGTTTGTTATAAATCGGAATGAGCTGCTTGCTTATTCCCTTAGTTATAGGATATAATCTTGTGCCAGAACCTCCAGCTAAAACGATACCTTTCATATTTTGCTTCTCGTTATAAACATCTAATACGTTTGCTAATATGCGACAAAGGTACGTATTTATTTTTAAGGTAACGAATTTAGAAAAGAAAAATATATTGTACGAATGATTTGTTGTTTTATTTTATTAACTTTGCAAACGAATTAAGGTTCAAAAGTTTATATAAACAAATACAAAACAAATACTGAAATGAGTTTTATCTCAAAGTTATTCCATAAAAACCAAGAGGAAATAAAGGTCGGTGGAATGGAAGATTATATGACGTTGGTACGCGTATATTTCCAATCTGTGTTGGCTTCGCAGCTCGGCATTACTAACCTAGCAATGCTTCCAGATCTACGTGTGTTCAAGCAGACCTTCCATGTGCCCACGTTAAAAAATAAGTTAGGACTAGGAGAGAAGTCGCATTGTCGCAAGATGATGAAGAATCTATACGGTACTGACGACACGTTCTTTGACGAAATAGACAAGAGTATCCGTAAAAACTGTCGTAAGATTCAGGATGTTCAGCCCTATATGTATCAGTTTCAAGGATTCACACAAGACCTTATGATGCTTGTGGGCAACTTGATGAAGTTTAAGTTGCGCGTTCCTGGCTTTCTGAAGAAGATGATTTATACCATGACCGAGAAGACGGTTAATGATATATTTGATAAAAACGATTTCTCCGATGCGGCTGTAATTAAGTCGGTTATGTCCATCCGTCAATATAACAAGCGCCTCGGCTTTTCTCGCAAATGGACCACAGACTTTGTTTACCAAGTAGTGATGTTGGCGAAGAAAGAACCTCGCAATAACGATGTGGAGGAAGAAAAGAAATAAATTTGAAATAATTTGTATAAACAAGGAGATTAATGTAACTTTGTAGCATTAATATAGAATCAGTCATTTATGGACGAGAACGAGACCTTACTGAATAGGCATTCCACCCGTGTGCGCCAATTGATTCTTCGCTTTGAGCAGCTTAAGAAAGAAAATGAAGAGCTCTATGCGATGGTAGATGAGCGCGATGTGGAGATAAAAGCCCTGCAAGGAAAGTTGTCTCAAGCCGAAAATGACTATAAATCTCTAATGATGGCCAAGATGATAGAGATAACCGACGGCGACATGGAGTCGGCGCAGAAACGATTGGCTAAGTTGATTAGAGATGTAAACAAGTGTATTACACTTCTGAGCGAGAAATGATCAAAAGGATGGCGGACGAAAAGATACATATACGATTGCACTTGTATGACACTGATCTTTCAGTGAATGCTCCACTTGAGGAAGAGGAGTACTATCGTTCTGCAGCTAAATTAATAACAGATACAGTAAATACGTACTTCGGTCACTTTAAGGGTGTGAAGTCGGATAAGGACATATTGTATATGGTTATGCTTGATATTGCATTGCAATTGAAGAAAAATGAAAAACGCATCGACACCAAACCCTTTTGTGATATTCTCGGTAAGCTCACTAATGAAATAGAACAAGTGCTTTAATAACGAGAATAATTATTTACTAAAATCAAATGGAATATATTATAATAGGTGTTGTCGCTTTACTGATAGGCGGCGCTTTGGGATATTTATTGTTCCGATATGTACTTACAGGCAAATACAAAGAGATGGTAGCTAATGCCGAGAAAGAGGCAAGCGTCATCAAAGAAAAGAAACTGCTTGAGGTAAAAGAGAAGTTCCTTAATAAGAAAAGCGAACTGGAAAAGGAAGTTCAGGTGCGTAACCAAAAGATTCAGCAAAGTGAGAATCGACTCAAGCAACGCGAGTTGAGCCTTAACCAACGCCAAGAGGAGATAGGTCGTCACCGCCAAGAGGTGGAACAGTTCCAACAGCGATTGGATAACGAGAAGAAGGTGTTGTTGCAGAAACAACAAGACCTAGAGAAGATGCAAGATCGTGAACGCGCCAAGCTTGAAGAACTCTCTGGACTGAGTGCAGAGGAAGCAAAGAAAAGTTTGATAGAGAGCTTGAAGGATCAAGCCAAGCTAGATGCAGCGAGCTATGTTAACGAAATCATTGACGAGGCAAAGCTCAATGCCAACCAACAGGCTAAGAAGATTGTCATTGAAACCATTCAGCGTGTAGCTACAGAGACCGCAATCGAAAACTCAGTGAGCGTGTTCCATATCGATAACGATGAAGTCAAGGGACGCATTATCGGTCGTGAAGGCCGTAACATCCGTGCGCTTGAGGCTGCAACAGGAGTTGAGATCGTGGTTGATGATACACCCGAAGCCATTGTTATCTCAGCCTTTGACCCTATCCGCCGTGAGATTTGCCGCTTGGCTTTGCACCAGTTGGTTGCAGATGGACGTATCCACCCAGCTCGCATCGAGGAAGTGGTGGCTAAGGTTAAGAAGCAGTTGGACAACGAGATTGTTGAAACAGGTAAGCGCACCGTTATCGACCTCGGTATCCACGGACTTCATCCCGAGTTGATTCGTATCGTAGGTAAGATGAAATACCGCTCTTCTTATGGTCAGAACCTATTGCAGCACGCCCGCGAAACCGCTAACCTCTGTGCTGTTATGGCTTCCGAATTGGGTCTCAATCCTAAGAAGGCTAAACGTGCTGGCTTGCTGCACGATATCGGTAAGGTGCCAGATGAGGAGAGCGAGTTGCCTCACGCTATCTATGGTGCCAAGGTTGCAGAGAAGTTTAAGGAGAAACCCGATATCTGCAATGCCATCGCCGCTCACCATGATGAGGTAGAGATGACCACGTTGCTAGCTCCCATCGTTCAGGTTTGTGACGCCATCTCAGGTGCACGCCCAGGTGCTCGTCGCGAGATTGTTGAAGCATACATCAAGCGTCTGAACGACCTAGAGGCTACAGCGATGAGCTATCCAGGTGTGGTGAAGACCTATGCCATCCAAGCAGGTCGTGAGCTTCGCGTCATCGTAGGTGCCGAGAAGATGTCAGACGAGGAGTCACAGAAGCTCTCTGGCGAGATCGCTACGAAGATTCAGAACGAGATGACCTATCCTGGTCAGGTGAAGATCACTGTGATACGCGAGGTACGCAGTGTGGCTTATGCCAAATAAAATATAGAAACAACTTACTATTAAGAAGATATGAAGCGAATCCTTTTGCTTATATTTTCGGTTATGACAATCATCCATGTGGAGGCTCAGCGTCCACAATGGATGATTGATTCGTTATCGGTGGCTAAGGCCGAGCTTGCCCAGCACCCTGATAGTGTGGACCTCATGCTTAAAAAGGCAGCGTGGAATCTGCAGCTAGGGGATTGGGACTATGCTAAGATCGAGTATGATAAGGTGTTATATCGGCAACCCGGTAACCCTGCAGCGTTATATTATCGTGCCTTTGTCAATACCAAGCTAGGTCGATATAACTTCGCCCGACTTGATTACACCAACCTTCTCACCATCGTTCCCGGCAATTTTGAAGCCCAACTAGGCTTGGCTTTGCTCAACGATATGGACCATCACACCACCGAAGCGATGGACCAGATCAACGTTCTCATAGAGCAGTTCCCCGATAGCGCCTTGGCTTACGCAGCAAGGGCAGGCATGGAGGAAGGTCGCAACCAACTCATGCTAGCCGAATACGACTATACCCAAGCTATCATACGTGACCCCAACAACACCGATTATATCCTGTCACGAATCAACGTGTACATAGAAGAAAAGAAGTACGAGCTAGCCAAACGCGATTTAGACTTGTTGGTACAGAAAGGAATGCCCCGTTCAAGCCTTTCAGATCTGTACCAAAAGTGTAAATAACGATGCAGAAGGCTATGCTTAGGCAACCTTCTCATTACGTCATAGCCTCTCTTCGAAAGAGAAGGTTAAGTTTTAACGACGCAATGGTTGCCCTAGCAGCGATTAAAGTGCATATCGGTATATAATCACCGAACGTCTGTAATCTTTTGCATTACACGTTTTGTAAATCCCGAATAATATCGTACTTTTGTATTCAAATATCATAATACAATGAGAAAGATTACCTTATATGGTTTATCACTAGGTCTATTGGTCTTAGGTCTTGTTGCGTGTAAGAAGGAGAAAAAGTCGAACGATATCATCACGCATATTGTTAAGCAAAAGCCCAAACCCAAAGGCACACAGCAACAGAGTGATTTCACATATAACAAACAAGTGGTATGGAGGGGCGATAGCTTAAAGATCTCAATCCATCGTTACGCTGATCGCGACTTAACTTTGGCCGTTGATGAAGACGGACAGAAGTACTACGATAACAAGGTGGACGTGAAAATAACCCGCAAGGACGGCAGCGTCTTCTTTGATAAAACCTTCTCCAAGGCCGACTTTCGCTCATTGTTAACCGACTACTATGCAGAGAAGAGTGCCTTTGTGGGCTTTATGTATAACACGGCCAAAGACGATTATCTATGCTTTGGCGCCAGCGTAGGCTCACCCAATGCCAACAGTGACGACTACATGCCTTTTGATGTGCTGATCGATTCGCGCGGAAAGTATTCCGTCCGTAGAGCCATCACGCTCGATTCAAGCGATGTAGACGAATCACAACCCACGAACACCACTGATAATAGCGACGAAGACGGCGTATAAGACCGCTTTCTTCGCCCTGCCGAAACCTAACAGACGATATAAGGAACATATAAAGAAAAATATTGCTGTCCGGTAAAACTTTTTGCGCATGAAAAAGATTGGGCTGGATT
>CAVJZR010000013.1:0-58669 GCA_963654235.1 Bacteroidaceae bacterium
GGGCTTCGGACCGAACTCTTATGCCCTTTTGAGTTTTACCGGACAGCAATAATTTTTTTCTGCAATACGTATCATTACAGAACGTAAAACATATTGTTTCGGTTCTAGAAACATGCCGTTTCAGATTATCATCACGCTTCTAAGGAAAGAAGATAACGCCCGTTAGCGTTCACGATTGCAGCTCTTCGCCCTATACACAAAGTCCCGATAGCAACCTTCATTGCTATCGGGACTCGTTCGTTATCGGGTCACCCTTGATCTGCCATCGCCTCATAGCGAGACGCTTCGCACAGGCTTCATCATCTCTCCTTAGATGAGCTGGATGATGATAGCGCTTTCTGCGCAGGGCAGACCGGCGTGGGCTTACTCCTCTGTTTCAGCTTTCTTCTTGCGTACGGCACGCTTGCGCTTTACAGTCTTATCGGCTTCAGGAGCAGCAGTCTGTACACCGGCGAGCTCTGGATCGATGAGGATACGACCGCAGTACTCACATACGATGATCTTCTTGTGCATCTTGATATCTAGCTGACGCTGTGGCGGAATCTTGTTGAAGCATCCACCGCACGAATCGCGCTGCACATACACGATGCCCAAGCCGTTGCGTGCATTGCGGAGGATACGCTTGAAAGAGGTCAACAAGCGTGGCTCAATCTTCTCCTCGAGGTCAGCAGCCTGTGCCTTGAGCTGTTCCTCCTCCTCACGCGTCTCTGAGAGGATGGTGTTGAGCTCCTTCTTCTTGTCCACCAAGTCTTTCTCGCGCTCATTCAGGTTGGTTTGGTTCTGCTCTAGCTGTGCTTCCTTAGCCTCAACCTGCGCTGATCCTTCCTTGATCTTCTTGTTACACAGCTCAATCTCTAATGAAAGAAACTGTATCTCCTTGCTCAAGGTATCATACTCACGGTTGTTTTTCACATCGTTGAGCTGCTCTTGGTAGCGTGCCAAGCGTGTCTGTGCATCCACAATCTCTCCTTGCTTCTGCTGAACAGCTGCCTTAAACTCCTTGATCTCGCTTGCGATTTTCTCAATACGGGTGTGAAGACCTTCTATCTCGTCCTCCAAGTCTTGCACCTCGAGAGGCAACTCGCCACGAAGCGCACGTTTCTCGTCGATAGATGAGAGGATGGTTTGCAACTGGTAAAGGTTAAACAACTTGTCTTCCACTGTGAAGTCTTTGGGATCTTTCTTTGCCATTTGATATGAGTATAATTGTTATTAATGTCTTATATTATCGTGATTCTGTTCTTATAGATAGATGATGGGGTTGGTGTTGACCTGTGTGATGGCACAGGAAAGGCCTGGGCAGTCGCGCTCAATGATGGTGCGGAAGATCTCGGCGGTGTATTGCTCGCTCTGATAATGGCCCATCACGCATATCTGTATCTGCTGTTCATGACCGAAAAACTCGTGATAGTGCATCTCACCCGTCACAAAGGCGTCAGCGCCCGCAGCTATTGCGGCATCTAGGAGGAATGAGCCTGCACCTCCGCAGAGCGCCACACGCTGTATGGGACGACGCAGAAGCTGGTTGGCTTGAAGACTTTCCACGTCAAAGCGCTGCTTCAGTCGCAACACAAAGTCGTCTGCCGCCATCGGCTCGTCTAGCTCACCTATCACGCCTTCACCACCATTGACATTGTTGACACACTGCTGCTCGCCGAAGAAACGTAGCTGACTGAGCCCCATTTTCTCAGCTATCTTATAGTTGACGCCCCCCTTTGCGCTATCCATATTGGTGTGCATGGAGAGGATGGCGACATCGTTCTTGATGGCTTTCATCACCACACGCTGCACATAGTCGGCGCCCGTGATGTGTGCTAGCTTGTGGAATATCAGCGGATGGTGGGATATGATCAGGTTATAACCCTTCTCTACCGCCTCATCCACCACGGCTTCGGTCACATCAAGACACAATAAAGCCCCTGATACCTCCGCCTCTGTTAATCCGATCTGCAATCCAGCATTATCAAAGCTTGCCTGCAGTGGCAGAGGCGCGAAACGTTCAAGGGCAACGATAACTTCCTTTAGTTTCATGCTACGCATAAGTTTTAGATTGCAAAGGTAAGCATTTATTTGTAAACTAGTGACCTTTCTACATCCTTTTTTATAATAATTAAGGCTTGGCAGAGCGGTGCAGATTAGCTAGCGGAGATGCTATTATCTATCGGTTCAGAATAAAAATACAGATAAAATCAAAATAAACAAAGCAAGTTCCTTTACATTTCAACTTATTTCCGTACTTTTGTAGCCATCTAATATAATAAGGAACGAAAAACAATAATTGCGAAAGCATATATTAATTTACACCAAGAATACTATTATTTATGGCAAAAAGGAAAAACGCTATTCCACTTGGCACTCTCTCAGTGATGCTTGCCATGACCATGTCGCAGCCCGCCCTGGCACGCACAGGCGCTGACGGCACGTCTCCGACAGGCTCGCTAGGAACCAGTGCGAAGTATGTGTACCCGCTCAGAGAGGCTGGACAGGCTGCCGGACGTGAGTTATGGGGCTACATGAGCTCGGCCACCAACTGGCCAACGGAAAGTTGCAGCTATGGATTCATGGCCTTCAACGCATCGTCAGCCTTCAACTTCCGTGACCTGCTGAGCGATCCTAACAAGCAGATGCGCCCCAATGGTGGTTCATCTTACCGCGATGGCTTGTACGACTTTATCAATTATCAGACCGAAGGACAAACCATCAAGCTCACCCACTACCAGTATGACACCAACGGATGGCACCTGGTCTTTGCTCCGGAGCTCGTCACTTCGCGCAGTTTGATTGCCACCGAGACTGCCACGAGCAAGATTTCGGGCAAGGTCTATGGGCAGTTTTACACCGAGGAGATGCTCAGTTTCGAGATCGGCGAGATCGATTATGAGACCATGACGCGCACCACCATTGCCCCATCCTACCATAAATATGTGGCGATGGGTGTCACCTCGGACGAACAGCTCTACGCCGTGGCCACCGACGGCAACCTCTATCACATCGACACCACCACTGGCGAGGAGGTCAAGGTGGGCGCTACGGGTGTGTATGTAGCCGCCAACTCGAGGGAGAGCTACGGTCAGAGCGGCGAGATCGACCAAGATACCAACATCTTCTATTGGGCTTGTATCGATGGCGACAAGAACGCTGCGCTCTACACCGTAGACCTAAACACTGGTTGGGCAACCAAGATAGCCGACTTCCCCGACAACGAGCAGTTTTATGGTTTAGCCATTCCTGACGCTGCACCCGACGCTGCGGCACCCGCTGCGCCCCGTAACGTGTCGGCGGCGTTTAACAATGGTGCTACCACGGGTACCATTCATCTCACCGCCCCCACACAGACCTATGGCGGATCGACGCTCTCGGGCAACCTCACCTACACCATTCGTACGGGCACCACGGTGCTGACCACTGGCACCATCGCCGCTGGCGCATCGGCAGACGTACAGGTTACAGCACCCGAAGGCATGAACTATTTCTCTGTTTTCCTCTCTAACGAGGCTGGAAAGAGCCCATTGGTCAAGACATCGACTTACGTTGGATTTGACCAACCATGCGCTCCTACCTACACCACGCTTGTCATTGACGAGCAGACGGGTAAGGCCAAGGTGACCTGGAACGACCCGAAGAAGAGTGTTCATGGCGGCTACATCGCACCGCTGACCTATGATGTGGTGCGCTATCCGGAAGGCGTCAGAGTGGCTAAGGGCCAAAGTGCCACCTCATTCACCGAGACGCTGGATGCCAACGCGCTGCACAACTACTACTATGGTGTCACCGCTATCAGTGGCAACGTGCGTAGCGAGGAGAGCAAGACGGACATGGTGCGCTTTGGTAACAACATCGAACCTCCTTATCTGGAGACGTTTGACACCCAAGGCGACTTTGACCTATACACCATTATCGATAATAACAATGACGGAAGCACATGGACCTGGCATGAAGAACGTCAGTGCGCCCAGTACTTTGAGAACGAGAAGAACGACGCTGACGACTGGCTCGTCACTCCTCCCGTGCACCTCCAAGCCAACCACGCTTACAAGATTGGTTTCCAGGCACGCAACTCGATGGGTTTCTTCCCCGAATATATCGAGGCTCGTTATGGCAATAGCGCCACAGTATCGGGACTGAACAACGACTTCGTGGAGAAGACCAAGCTTGCCGATGAGCAATATCACAAGTTTGAGAAAGAGTTCTCTACCTCTAGTGACCAGGTGTTCTACCTTGGCGTTCACGCCGTAAGCGAGCACGGAGCGGCCAAGATCTTCGTCGATAGCATCCAGATTACGGATCAGGGATGCCTTGAGGGCCCTGACAGTGTGACCCATTTCACCGTCACTACTGCCCCTGATGCCGACATCCTAGCCACCATTCAGTTTACCTTACCTACCAAGAAGGTCAACGGCGGCGCCCTCACTGAGATCTCCAAGGTGGTAGTGACCCGCAACGGCGAGGTGCTCAAGGAGTTCACATCACCCAAGGTAGGAGCCACACTGAGCTGCGTAGACGAGGAAGCCGACGAGGAGTTCAACACCTATACCGTCACCGCATACAACTCGGCAGGCAATGGTCGTCCCGCTACCGTGCGTGCCTTCATCGGTCTGGACAAGCCTTCTAAGCCTAGCAACGTACAGGGCACGTATGGTTCTAACGACCTCACGCTGTCTTGGGACAAAGCCACCACACCGGGAGCTAACGGCGGACTAGTGCTCACGGATGGTGTGACCTACAACGTCTATCATGCCGTACAGGTCAAGGACGACCAGGTGGAGCAGCTCATTGCTACTACCAACGAGCCTAGTCACGTCCTAGAGTTTAACAATAGCACCGGCGCGCAAGCCGTGGAGCACTATTTCATCGGTGCAAAGAACGCCAAGGGTGAGAGCGAACATGCTGCAGCACCTGTCGTTATCAGTGGTGCGCCTTACGCATTGCCGTTCCACTCGAGCTTCACCACAGAGGAAGGAGCGCCCCTTTGGTGGGCTGACGAGACCGACGAAGATGGTTTCAGCCTCAACGAGCATCAGTCAGCCGATGGCGACAACCACTGCATGCTGTTCACATCGTATAGTTTTGGTGACCAAGCACAGTTTAGCTCTGGTAAGATTGCCCTTGGCGGCGCTGCCAACCCAGAGATTGTGTTCAGCCATAACGCCACACCGGGTAACGATGACGTCATCGAGGTGTTTGCTACGACGCCATCTGGCAAGCAGGTAGCAGTGGGTAGCGTCGACTATAAGACCATTTCGGGCAAGGCTGAGTGGCGTAACGTCGCCCTCAAGATCCCTGCAGAGCTCACCCAAGAGCCTTTCGTGATCTTCACCTTCAAAGCCACTGCCACACGTTATGACATCGTCAAGATTGACAACGTGTACGTTCGTGACGTCTACGATCACGATTTGGCTGTCAGCATCTCCTCTCCCGAAACTGCGCAGAGAGGTGCTAAGGTGCCCGTCACCGTCACCGTGAACAACAATGGCGACCAGGAAGCTACGGGATACACGCTCACCGTGAAAGGCAACGACAAGGTGCTGTTCACACAAAGCTATGACGAGACGCTCGCACCACTAGCTAGCAAGACCGTCAACGTTGAGGTTACAAGCGACGTGAACAGTCAGACTAGCGAACTAAAGCTTGTGGCTGAGCTCACCTATGACGCTGATCAGAAGACTGACGATAACATCGCCAGTGCCACTATTCGTCTGCTTGACTCAGAGATTCCTACGCCACGCGATGCCGCTGTGACCAATAATCCACAGAGCAACACCATCCACTGGAGCGAGCCGCAGACCGCTGAGATAGCCAAGACGGAAGACTTTGAGGGCTATACCAACTGGATCATCGACTCATTCGGTGATTGGACCACTTACTCTTCTAACAAGGGATCTACCACGGGCGGCCTCTTTGGCACCTACGGCATGCCGTTTGAGCATGAAGGCGAGAAGTATGTCTACATCGTTTTCAATCCTGAAGCCATTCAGGAGGGCATTACCAGTGTCAACGCAACTATCGCGCCACATGGCGGAGACAAGTGTCTGATGTCTATGTGGAGCCGTGAGGGAAACACTTTCTTGCCCAATGACGACTGGTTGATCAGTCCGTTGCTGTCCGGTAAGGCACAGACCATCGAACTATATGTCAACAATGGCCAGCCATCTGGTAGCGGCGTGAAGTATGAATCTAGTTTTGAGGTGCTCTATTCCACCGATACCAACTCGCCAGACGACTTTGTCACGGCTGAGGAGTATACCCAGAGCAATGCCAAATGGGGCAGATTCCAGGTGGATATCCCTGATGGCGCCAACTACTTTGCTATCCGCAACGTCACCGACGCAGACAATTCGTACATCTTCCTGGTAGATGACATCTCTTACAAGGCGGGCTTCGGTCAGCTCAAGGGATACAATATCTATCGTGACGGCGTATTGGTGAAGACCGTAAATGCGGGCACCACCAGTTGGGAAGACGATGACCTAGGTGATGAGTTGCATCGTTACGCAGTGTCAGCAATCTACGTTGGAGGTGAGTCGGAAGCTGTAGCCGCCTCCGATCCCACTGGTATCAGCGAGACCACGCAGCAAGCTAAGCGCACCTACGACGTCTATACGGTGGACGGCAGATGCGTAGCCAAGGGCGTTACGTCGCTCAGTGGCCTACCCAAGGGCGCATACCTCATCAATGGTAAAGCACATATCGTGAAATAATCTCTAAGATTCGAGGGCTCATCGCCTTCGAATCGACACGAAAACAGAAATCCCGCCACGGAAAGCTAAAGCCTTCGCGTGGCGGGATTTCTGTTTTGTTCTATATCCGTTATGGGTGGTAGTGATTAGTCATCACCCCAAGAGGATTTGTCGTTCCACAACTGTTCGTACTCCTTTTTACTAGTCACCTCGGTCTTGATGGGGAACTCGTCCACCTTCGTACCATTAGATGAACCCTTATGAATAGAACCGTTGACCAGCGTGGTGTTGCCGCAAAGCTCCTCCACCACGACTTGATAGGTATGTGGCTGAATATATATCTTCTTCGTTTTCATACTTTCTTACTTTACGATATCTTTCTCTTTCACTATCTCACAACGATCTTTCTGCCATCCACGACGTAGATTCCTTTAGGCAGTCCGGTTGTATCGGAGGTCGGGCGAAGCTGTTGACCATTGAGATTGTACACCCCTGAGATGGTAGAAGCGTTGACCATGCGGCTGTCTGTGCCTACATCGCTGATGCGTGTGGTCTGATCCTCGATGCCATCAATGACCACTGACATCGCATTCTTGCTAGCACTCTCTGCCAAGCGGAACCAGCAACGGAAGCCTTTGATACCATATTGATATCTCTCACCGCTGTCCTTGTTGCCCGTAGGCACCTGGATGAGCGAGCCTTTGTACATGAAGAACGCACCGTTGAGGTCGTCTCGGCCACTGATAATCTCGTTGGCACCATCTGTTCCGGTAGCGTCGTAGGTCTTGGCAAACGTTCCTGTGCAAGAGACGGAGCCAGGCGTGCCACTCTGAACCACCACATCTGAGGCGTTGAGTTCCCATGTCGATTCGCCCGTCGTGCTGTCATAATCCTTGAGATGCTTATATAACGAGTCGCGCTCAAGCGTCACCAGTGGTATCACAAAGTGGTTGGTGTCCACCGATTTACGCAACACGTCAGTCTCATCTGATATCTGTTCGTAGCTAGTAGAGAGCCATTGGTTCTGATATTCATTGGTATAGAAGCGGTCAACGCTGTATGCTTCAGAGACCACGTTGGTGTTTGAGGGTCTGATGATGTACGGAGTGAATGCCTGAAGCATCTCGTCGTTATCGTCAGAGGTCTCCACCGTGGCAAAGAGAATCGACTTCTCATTGAGTCCAACGAGCTTGGCTAGTTTCACATCGGCACCAAACGCGTTAAGCACCTGTTGTTGGTTGAGGGTCACGGGGAGGATGATGGTGTTCCAAACGTTGGGGTTCAGTGTGCGCTTAAGGTGTAGCACGTTGTTCTGATAAGCGTCCACGGCTAGGGTGATATACTTCAGATCGGTCTCGTCCTCGTTGAGGATAAGCTCTGGTTTGCGTCGTTCACCAGCGTAGAGAAACTGGAATGCGTCCACAGCCGTGATTTCATCGTCGCTCACCGTGCTACTTCCTGCCAGCACTTTCCAACCTATACGCAGGTTGGCGGGGTTGGTTTCAGAGATCGGTTCGCCATTGACTGAGTCCACACAGATCTGCGTTTGCTTCTGCCAGACCTCGTCTTGGAAAGCCACACCTATGCCACAACCATCCTCTGAGGCCTCCAACGTAGCCACATCGTCCTGTGTCACACTGCGAAGGGATACCGATGCCGTATGGATAGTGCTTTCCGCACCACTTGCATCGAGCTGACTGACAAAGAGATAAGCTAGCGGCGAGCTTTCATCCGCAATGGCATTCTGTGACGACATACCCTTGCAACGCACCAGATACCAGCCCGGATGTCTCACATGAATGTCTTGATAGACCGTATAACCACGCTGACCTTTGGCGTAAGCGTAGGTCAATCGACCATAAGCACGTTGATGCGCATCCGTCACTCCGGTCCATTCTGAGGCCGATCCGCCTTGCGATGAATGGACACGATACATGGTTTCGTCACCAAAACGTATCACGTTGGCCACGTCTCCGGTAGTCTGCCACAGATCCGTTTCGCTGGAAAAGAGGCGAAATTCGGCGTCCGTCAGACGGAACGTAGCATCTACGGGAGCCGTCATGGACGCTGGCTCTTGCTCAAAGAGCTCATAATACTCGTTCAGAGAGATCAGTTTCCACTGCGCATTCTCCGGATACGAAGCGGCATCATCGTCAGTTAGCCATCTGAAACCCACCTTATCGTAAGCCCGATGCTCACCGCTTACCGTGTTGCCATTGGGCAATGCCACGATATGTTGCCATCCGTTGCCACCCACTTGGATATTGTAGATGTTCTTACCATCGCTGTTATCCACCTTCTTAAAGTAGATAACGGTGCGGTCATTGACCAAGAACACATCCGCGTAGGGGGAATGAGGGTCACCGGAAGTACCTAGATAATATTTAGATGAGGTCGATTCGGCATTGGTGGCAAGGTAATATTTCACTTCCGAATCGGTGCTATCACACTCTAGCCACAGCAGATAAGGCACATTGCTGAGCGTGGCGTGCGTGCCGTAAGTGCCACCTTGAGAGAAAAACTGACCTGTTCCCACATTGTACAGCATGAAGATCTTCTTCTCTATACCATCTTTGCTGCCTTGCTTCGGACGTCCCGAAGTACAGAGGCTGGTATCCGGAACAGAGCCTTTCAAGTCGGCAAGACCCTCCACCAGCGATGAGCGCGACTGCTTAAAAGACGGCTTTGCGGTCTGGGCTATAGTCGTTTGCGAGGTTGCGCCAAGCATTACGACTAGAGAAATCATTGCTAATAATCGTGAGCTTTTCATCTTATTCCCAAGCCGAAAAGGCAATTGGGAATGTCGTGAACATCCCAATAGTTTCATCATAACAACATCTTTTAATATAATCAGTAATCTATTCAAAAGACAAAGGTAATAAATTCTTACAACAAATAACAAACTTTTACATACTAATTGCAGTTGTAAGAATTTACGTCTGATTTCCTACGAATATCTCATTACGCAAAGAATGTTTGGCGTGACACGTATCTTGAGAGGTATGTATCATTCCAAACATCCAACTTTGGAAGCGAGCTTGCTTCCCATTTGGCCACCTTTGTCTCTATGACAAGGACCTTTTTGGGAAACGAAGGAGCCTATCCTACAATCTTTCTACCTATGTTTTCCTATTGAGATTGATGCCCCTCATGGGGAAACGAATACGCCATGTTTGTGTGCTCGCTTGCCTTTGGGTTATCCTCCTTGCATCAGGCGCTCATCGTTTACGGGTGCAAAAATAGACAGTTTCAGTTTTTTCAGCAAACGAAAAACGCGGCATTATGCTTTAAAAGACAAAATTTTGACATCCATCAAGAGCCTTGACACAAGTCAAAGATAAGATTTATACCTTGTGAAAACGGTTTTTTCAGAATTTATTAGTTAACTTTGCATAAGTTCATTCACATACTATCAAGTAATCACACATATTTTTCAGCACCACCTTAGAATGGTTCAGACATCCAAAGACAATAGTCAGTTGCTACCCGAATGGTGTCCACAGGATGCCATCATGCTCGTTTGGCCCGACAAGATGACCGATTGGGCTTCCTGTCTAGACGATATCAGACGCACATACGTCGATATGCTCCGCGCCATCACGCGCTTTGAGCGTGTGTTATTGGTTTGTCGTCATGTGCAAGAGGCTCAAGATGCGCTCTCATCTCAGCTCTCAGCCGAGCAGCTGGCACGCATCCTATGGTTCGAAGCGCCCTATAACGACACATGGGCACGCGACACCGGTCCGCTTACGCTTGCTAGCTCAGGCGATGAAACCACCCTCACCCTATGCGACTATCAGTTTAATGGCTGGGGCAAGAAGTTTGCCGCACACCTTGACACCGCCCTCAACGCAACCTTGGCAAGCCAAGGCGTCTTTGCCGCACCAATGCTTGACCACAACGATTTAGTGCTAGAAGGAGGATCCATCGAGACCGATGGCGAAGGCACGGTGTTCACCACGTCATGTTGCTTAATGGCTCCGCACCGCAATCAGCCCCTCACCCAGGAGCAAATCGGTCAGCGACTGAAAGACGATCTAGGCATGCAGCGGGTGGTATTCCTCAGCCATGGCGAACTGCAAGGTGACGATACGGATGGTCATATCGACACCATCGTGCGTGGCGCACCTTGTTCCACCTTATTATATATAAAGGTAGACGATGCTGCCGACCCACATCATGACAGTTTTGCTGCTCTTGAGCAACAGCTCCGTGGACTCCGCACCCTTACTGGCGAACCTTACCGCCTGTTGCCTCTCCCCTTACCCGACGCCATCTATGACGAAGATGGGGAGCGATTGCCAGCAACCTATGCCAACTTTCTCGTCCTTAACAGCGCCGTGATAGTGCCCATCTATCAGCAAGAAGCTAAGGACCAAGAGGCGCTACGCACCATCGCAGAAGCCTTTCCGGGGCGCGAGGTCATCGGCATCGACTCACGCGTGGTGATTCGCCAACACGGTTCGCTCCACTGCCTGTCTATGCAGTTGCCTCAAGGCACGCTCTCTACATCTATCTGAAACCTCGTTATCACACATCAATATGAAAATAGGAATCCTACAACAGCACAACACCGCTGATATCAAAGACAACATGCTGCGCCTTGCCGAAGGCATCGAAGACCTGGCAAAGCGTGGCGCCAAGCTCGTCATCTTACAAGAGCTGCACAACTCGCTCTACTTCTGTCAGGTGGAGGACGTGAATCTCTTTGACCTAGCCGAGCCCATCCCCGGTCCTTCCACCGCCTTCTATGGCGATCTTGCCAAGCAGTTGGGCATCGTCATCGTCACCTCGCTCTTTGAGCGCAGAGCTCCGGGCGTCTACCATAACACCGCCGTGGTGATCGAACGTGACGGTAGCATTGCCGGAAAGTATCGTAAGATGCACATCCCCGACGACCCAGCATATTATGAAAAGTTCTATTTCACGCCTGGCGATCTTGGTTTCCACCCCATCCAGACCAGCGTTGGCCGTCTGGGTGTGCTCGTATGTTGGGATCAGTGGTATCCTGAAGCAGCCCGACTGATGGCGTTGCAAGGTGCCGATATGCTGATCTATCCCACCGCGATAGGCTATGAGCCCACCGATACTCCTGAGGAACAACAACGGCAGCGCACCGCTTGGACCACCGTGATGCGTGGTCATGCCGTAGCCAATGGCTTGCCCGTGGTGGCAGTGAACCGCGTAGGCTTTGAGCCCAACCCACTCACGGATGCGCAGACAGGCGGCAGTTGCAGTCAAGGCATACAATTTTGGGGTTCTAGCTTCGTCGCAGGACCACAAGGCGAACTATTCTATCAAGCCTCAGACCAAGAGGAAGAGAGCCTCGTCTTTGACGTTGACATCGCTCATAGCGAACAGGTGAGACGCTGGTGGCCCTTCTTCCGCGACCGCCGCATAGACGCTTATGATGACATCTTGAAACGATTTATACCCTAAAGGAGATTATCCTTCGAATCCATATCTAAGCGGTCATCAGATAGCGAAGCCTACCGATGACCGCCAAGAACTCCTTTTCACCCCCATTTCTCAACCCACTATCAACCTATTCTATGAAAAAAAGCCTTATCCTTCTCTCGTTGGCGGCACTCTCGATGCACGCCCAAACCACCTCTAAGCAACCTTTTGCCTCACTGCTCCCAGCCCCAAAGCAGATCACAACGGGCAAAGGCACCTTCCGCCTAGACCGTCCTTACCGCCTAGAAGTGGCACCCTCGCTGAAAGATGCGCCCGTCCTTGCCACCACGGCATGGGACGGCAGCCAAGCCGAAGCCGCTTGCACACGTGTGGTGTGCATACGCAATGGAGCGCCAACGGACACCCATCTCACGGCAGAACAAGCCGAAGAATACTATAGTCTGCACGTTTCTGCGGACACCATCCTTGTTTATGCCAAGACGCTCGTGGGTGCCAACCATGCCCTAGCGACCCTAGACCAACTGCGTCAAGGCACCACCATCCCCGCTTGTGACATCGCTGACTATCCCACCTATCCTTGGCGCGGATGCCATATCGACATCTCACGCCACTTCTTCCCCTTGTCTTTCTTGAAGAAACAGGTCGATGTGCTTGCCCATTATAAGATCAACCGTCTGCATCTGCACCTCACCGACGCGGGGGGATGGCGTATGCAGATAGACCGCTACCCTTTGCTCACCCAGCTAGCGGGTTGGCGCACCGAGTCAGACTGGACCAAATGGTGGATTGACAACGACCGCCGCTACCTCACCGAGGGTACGCCTGGTGCTTACGGAGGCTATTACACCAAGGACGAACTGCGTGAACTGGTGCGTTATGCCACCCTTAGAGGCATCGAAGTGATACCCGAGATTGAGATGCCGGGGCATAGCGAGGAAGTCACCACCGCCTATCCCGAACTGAAGTGTGAGAGCAACAACGACGCCCAAGGTGATGTCTGCCCTTCCAACGAGCAGTCGTACGCCTTCTTCTGCAACATCCTAGATGAGGTCATGGAGGTGTTCCCATCCCAGTATGTACACATCGGTGGCGACGAAGCAGGCAAGGATGCTTGGAAAAAGTGTCCACGCTGTCAGCGCCGCGCCAAGCTATTGGGCTTTGATAGCACCAATGATCTGCAAGGATTCCTCATCCAACGCATGGCAGCCTACCTCCGTCTGTATGGCAAGCAAGCCATTGGTTGGGACGAGGTGATAGACGATAAGCTCACCCCCGCTATGCCTACGCTGGGTGAGAACATGAATGTCATGGTGTGGCGCGACCTCACTCAGGCTACGTTAGCGATGAAACGCGGTCACAACGTGATTCTCACGCCCGGCGACTACTACCTTAATCGCGCCCAGGACGACCCTACCACGGGGCTATCTAAGGGAAACTCGTATCTGCCACTGCACGATGTGTGGCTGTTTGACCCAGCTAAGTTTAATGATCCTACGCTCAAAGGACGCGTGCTAGGCGTCCAAGGCAACCTCTGGACGGAGGATATACCTACCACCGACTATGCCGAGTACATGCTATACCCACGCGAACTGGTCATCGCAGAGACCGGTTGGAATGGCAAAGCAGCCGATTATGGCACGCTACGCAGCACCGTTCAGGCTCAGAGCAAATGGCTTAGCCAGAACGACGTGCACGCCTTCGACCTCACCAAGGAACGTGGCAACCGCAAGGAGTCGCTACAGCCCGTCAAGCACCTTGCTATCGGAGCTAAGGTGACCTACAACCAGAAGGTGTCACCACGTTACACAGGGTCCGGCGATGGCACGTTGACCGACGGACTGCGTGGTGGATGGTCGAACAACGATGGTAGATGGCAGGGCTTCTGTCAGACTGCTGACACCACCAAAGCGCCATTCGACGTCACCGTAGACCTAGGCGAGGTGAAGACCTTCCGCTCCGTAGCGCTCGACTTTATGCAGAATGACAACCCGTGGATCTACTTCCCCGAACGCTTCACCATCCTCACGTCAGACGATGGCGAACATTTCACCACCCTCTATCAGCGCAACGAGGACAACGAACGTCTCAGCTGCGTCGCTGTACGCACATGGCAATGGAACGGCAAAGCCTCAGCACGCTATCTGCGCATACAGGGCCGTTGCCTCACTGCAGGCAAATGGATCTTCACGGATGAGATTAAGGTGAAGTAAGAAATCCGATTCACCCACTCCCAAATCACACACGATGGCATCAAGCAAGACACTGATCAAGCTTGATGCCATTTGTTTTTCCAAATCGTCATAGCTCCTTCACGGGTTTGTAGCATGGCTTATGTATATTTGCAGTGAATCAAAAAACATCCTTACCGTTATGGATACAACCTTTCATTCGGCTCCGTTAGCCAATCAATGTTCTGATCACGAATCGCTTTGGACGCTCGTCTGCCGCCATCTGCGCCACACGCTCCTACACTGGAACGACCTTCAGGGCGAGAGCAGTTGGGCAGAGTTAGGCATCTTCCAGCTCTTCGGTATCCTCTTGCTTATCGTGCTCTACCCTCATTACGGGTCACTCACCCCGATGGCTGACCTCTGTCATCAATCGGCATTGGTGGTGATAGGCACCGTATTGTTTGCCTTGCCCGAGGGTGCGCTGCTCATTCGCTTTCTGCGCTGGGCGTTGCGAGGATAATGCCGCAGGGGCGTTGCTTGGCTAGATGCCCTTAATGCTCCCACACCTCATAACAGATCTCGTCGGTCGGTGTGCTTTCGTTCGTCTCGCAGCGATACGGAACGGAAGCATGAAGGGCCACGCGCACCTTACCATCGGGATCGAGCACCACCTTTCTGAACACCCGATAAGCTTCTGAGCCATCACGTTCAGCCGCCGATTGATCCATAATCCACACATAGCGGTTCATGGGATAACGTCTCGTGAGGCGCATCATAGCAAACGCGAGATGCTCTGCCGTGGTGGGAGACACGGTGGAGAAGAAGCTCGTCAGATCAAAGATGAACAACGAGGGAAGCTCCGATTCGGCTTCCCAGAATGCCTTTGACAGATCATCAAAGGACGACAAGAATCGCACCAACTCCTCTTTATATCCTTGCGCCATAAGGAACGTCCATCCCATATCCCTCAGCGTAGCCGAAGGATCGATACCTACATAGTGGATCGGAGCCGTGGAAGCAAACCGATGGAGGAATGCCGAACCGCTTGGAGCGCCGCCGCAACCTACGTCGATGAGGTGAACGCGCGTGGGCGTGGCTTGTATCTTCGGCTCTAGGTAGCCCGCCGTGTGATCGAGCACCACACGCATACGCTGATAACGCTCACGCATGAGGTAATAGCCGTACAATAACGCCTGCTCATAAGGGCTGAACACGCGCCTTGCCCCATCCTCTGAGGCCGAGGTATGAACGCTCTGCGCCTGGTCCAAATGGGTTCTACCATAACCTATGATATTCATATTCACATCCCGCTTGTTACCCAAGATAAGGTTGGGCCACACGGTATCAGCATCGCGCTGAATGGGTTTGATAACCAAAGTGTCAAAAACCCCGGCAAACGCAGCGTCCATCTGATAGGCGCGCTGAGCAAAAGCCGCATTGTCCTCGCAGGCGATGGACGGAACATCAAAGGTGCCACGGACGTACGATTGAGGATCTACCTCAAAGAAGGCATCCTTGCTCTTGAGGTAAGCGATCAACTTATAGAAGGTCAGATCTTCTGCTAGCAGACGCGCATTGCCCACCATGACCAGGTTGTTCTCAGCCCGCGTCATCGCCACATTGAGTTTGCGGTCGATCACCGCACCATCGTTGGCGTCATAATACTCGTTGCTGGTGAGGAAGGAGAGCTGATAATATCTCTTCACCGTGAACCCATAGATGATGAGATCGCGCTGACTGCCCTGGTATCTCTCCACTGTATCAATCGAGATATCATGCAGACAGGTAATGTCAAGGGCACTTGCTTGGCGGTCTATGGCGTTGCGGATGGTGGAGATCTGGTTGCGGTAGGGCACGATGACGCCGATAGAGCGCTGGATATCAAAGTGGTCACGCATCATCAGATAGCCCTGTATGACCGTGGCGGCTATCATCTCGGCTTCCACCTGATTGACCTTGTCCGACTCCTCCGCCTCCATTGTTGCCTCGTAGGACACAAACGCCACACGACGCGTCTGAAGCATGTTGGCTATATCGTTGCTATGGCTGGCGGTGAGCGGCGTGCCGGCTTCCTGGTGAGGCAAGGGCACTGGCTTGAGAGTGTTGTTATAGAAGGCATAGTTGGGGAAGGCGGCGATGTCGGGGTGCATACGTCCCTGCCGTGTCAGCATGTAGCAACACTGCTTATTGTCCTTGCCATAGGTGTTCATCAGTCGTTCAAAAATCGACTGACGGCAGTCGGTGAGCCCGGCGGCGTTGAGTTGCGGATCTGTGATGACCGATTCGGCGGCATCTTGTTGCACCACGGCGGGGAGCTGCTTCTCGTCGCCAATGAGGACAAACTTCCCGATGGCGTTCTCCTCACCATGTTTGGCGCTCATCAGAGGCAGGATGTAAGGTTCCAAGATCTGCGATGCCTCGTCCACAATGGCCAAATCAAACCGCTTCAGACCGAAGAGGGCGATATGGGCATTGAGCGCCGTGGTGGTGCCGCAGACTATTCTGGTATCAGCTATCATTTGTCTCACGCTGACGGTGGTCACCTGTGGCAGCGCGTCAACCTTTTGTTCCATCAGATAGGGACGATAGATGGGGTTGCATCCATGAGCTGAGCCGAGCCGGAGAAAGTCTAGATTGTGCTCCACCAGTTTGCTACAGATCTCGTCCACAGCCCTATTGGTATACGCCATGAGCAACACGGAGGTGCCCGGAGTGGCGAGATGCTCCAGCAAGACATTGAGCATGCCATACGAGGTCTTGCCCGTTCCTGGTGGGCCAATGATGAGATAGATGTCTTGCGCCTGCTTGGTGTAGAGCACAAGGTCATTAAACTCGCTTGAGACGGGCGTGCTATAATCGCCCGTCAACTGCTGCGAGGTATCCACAACGGGCTTCCGACGGTTGAGTATCAGGTCTCTACGCTCCTCGTTGGCACTGAGAAACGACTGCATTCCCTTATATAGAGAGGAATAGGACGACTCCATGAAGTCGTGCTCTATCGCCCAAACCGTATCCTTACGGCGGTAGTGTTCCAGCACCTGCGTGTGTTGTGGGTTGCGCAGATGCACCTCTACCCCATCGGTATGGATAGCGGTAAGGGTGGCTCTGAACACCAGCACGGCAGTGGCATCGGGTTCTTCACCTATCTTATAAGGATAGAACATGACGATGTCACCCACACGGAAGTTGGATAGATCGGCATCCATCTCCTTGCTAAAGCAGAACCGCACATCTTCCTGTACGGCCTCTTGCTCTTGATATTGTATCGAGAGCAGCTCATAGATGTTGCCGGCTTGTCGTTTCTCAGCTATCGTAGCGTTCCACACGCTGGCAAATCCTGAGTCTTCCTTGGTATGGTTGCCTATCCTTGAGAGCATGTGCTCGGTGGCAAGGAAGTGCATGAAGCGGAAGTAATAGGCTTGCGCCAATGGGTCAGCAGCCTTGATCTCGTTGAGCAACGCATCAATCTGCGGCTTGTGATAGCGCTTCCACAGGGTATTATCTTCACCAAGGAAGATGGTTTCGGCACTCATTTGCTTGAGCACTTCCATTCCGTTTCGAGCAAAATACATCTCGCTCCAAGCCAGACAGTTGCGGATCTTGAACGCCTCAAAGAGCAGTTCGGGTGCCGCCTCTAGGTATACCAGACCGCTGGCATACTTGGTGTAGAACAGATTGGTGCTGATATCCGCATTGGGTTTCTTGAGGTAAGCATAATGGAAGAGCGCCCGATAGAGCAACAACTGCACATAGTGCTTGGTCTGATGGCGTGGGCGGCCATCCGTCTCGGGCCATCGTCCCTTGCCGCTCTTCTGCTCGATGATGGTGGAATAGTCGAGGTGAATAAAGTCCATACGTCCTTGCAGACCAAGCGTGGGACATACGAAGGAAGGCTCCACGATGAGTTGGTCGCTGGAGAAGGTCTTGTTGTTGGTCAGATGGACGCGGTTCTCGCTGATGATATCCTGGATATTGCGCTTCTGCTGCTTGGCTTCGACATGGAAGTCAGCGCCCACCTCGGGGCAACAAGCGATGGAAAGGGCGTTGCGACGGAAGAAGGTCACGGCGCTGTCGCGGTACGGGATGTCTTGTTGGAAGCACGCTTCATCGAGCAACTGGCTCGCGAAGTTACCCAGCAAGATGGGTTTGGTGGTGGGGACCGATTTCAGTTTGCTGATCAGTCCTAGGCGGGGCGAACTGCCATACTCCTCAAAGCAACCTGCGACGGTGGTCACATTGATGAGCACATCGGGGTTATAGATGATCAGCTCGGGAAGGAGCACATCATTGTCAAGGCGTGACCGGACCAAACTGAGCACATCGTCTTTAGCCAATAAGGGAATGAGGTAAGCCCAGTTGTTGTTCTGATAGGGATTGACGGTGGCATAATCCACCTTCACCTGGGTGCCATCGTCCGCTCGCGTGACGTAGATATACTGGTCATCCCAACCATCCACGGTGCAGCGCAAAGCATCTATCACGCTAGGCTTATTGTCATGAGGGGCCGATGGGCGGGGCTTCGCATCCTCATCGGGTATCTGTCGCAAGAGCGTTTGGGGCACGGGGCATCCGTCATAGATCAAGCTGATGAAGCGACACACGGCTCCGAGGTCAGCGGGATAGCTCTGCTGAAGCATGGCATCGGCTAGTGTCTCTAGGTGACGAAGGTGCACACGCACCTGATTGATGGCGTACGCCAAACGGCGATCGTCTCGCTTGGAGCGTAGGTAGGCACGCAGGAGATACTGAATCTTAGGGAACAATCCAGCAAACTGCTCTTTCATCCCGCTCAACTTCTGGTCAACGGCTTGCTTGAGCACAGTGTTCAGCACGCCATAGCGACGCTTCACGGGCCACGAGGCATCGATCCGTGCTAACGTATCAAAGTATTCGGTAGCGGGTGTGAGGTATTGAAAGTGCTCGGCAGAGCTTATTGGTTGTTCCATAGGTATATGATGGTGTCTGAGAACGTTCTTGCTTTTGCTTTGTTTCGGATTGTAAAGATACGCTTTTTCGGGGACATTTCAGTGACTGAAGCCCACTTTTTCTATGACAGCTGCACCATCCCTATCCGCCATTACGCCTCAACCGCTCGCCCTTCGGGGGCATTTGAACATCCAATAGGTATGATATTGAAAGCCAACGGAGCCATTACGGAATGGAAAAATAAATTGATTTTCTCAGAAGAATAATTTATTTTTTGCTGAAAAATAAATTATTCTTTGGGTCCAAAGGTTTCGTTCGAGGATATAAGATAGGCTCAAAGAGATTATCAAACAAGCTTCAAGAGAATACAAAACAAGTTTAGAGAGATGTCAGAATCAGCTTAGAGAAAACTAAGAAACAAGCTCGTAGAGATTTCAGAACGAGCAAAAGAGAAAAACAAAAGGCAATCGGCTAGCACAAGAGGAGATGGTGCGGAACATTCTGACGAAACGAGATGGCATCGCGAAACATCTTGGATGGAGAACAAAATAAGATGCGACAAAATCAGAAACAGAAGGGAACAAAACCTCATAAAAAGAAAAAAACCTGTAAATCTTGCGATTTACAGGAATCATTCTGGGTGGAAGGTGGGACTCGAACCCACGACATTCAGAACCACAATCTGACGCTCTAACCAACTGAACTACGTCCACCATATTGCTTCCCTAATCTTGGAAAGCGGTTGCAAAGGTACAAGTTTTCTCTGAAACTACCAAATAAAACTTGTACTTTTTGCAATATTTTTATTTGGTTGCTGGCTTTTCAGCAGCAGGAGCAGCGCTCTTAGCGGCTGGAGCAGCCTGTCCTTTAGCAGGAGCGGCAGTTTTTTGCTGCTGGCTAGCACCGAAGTTAGGCAAGTTATTAGGGTCGGTTGTGCTGCTTTCGGTTGCCGAACGCTCGATAACGCTTTCGTCCGTAACTGACTGAGGTGCTACATAAGCACACACCACGCTACATACTACCAAGAAGCCAGCCAATGACCATGTTGCTTTTTCAATGAAGTCGGTTGTTTTGCGTACACCAAGTACGTTGTTAGAAGAAGAGAAGTTTGATGCCAAACCACCTCCCTTAGATTCCTGAATGAGCACGATGCCAATCATCAAGAATGATGCAAGTACGATAAGAATTACAAATAATGCGTAAAGTCCCATGTCTATTTATGAATTATTATTTACTATTAATTTCTCTAAAAAACGTATTTGATCTGCAAAGTAACGATTTTTTTTTGGATATTCCAAATTTAAACGCTTAATAATTTCCAAAGCCTTGGTATATCGTCCTTGCTTGATATAGATGCGAGCGAGGGTTTCGGTGAAGTAGCCCGCGTCGGTTCTGTCTTCGGTTTCGTCCTCGGGCTCATACTCGGTTTCCTCCTGTAGAGAGATTTTCCCATCCTCGTTGTTGATAAAATCGTCAATGAGCTCTTGTCCCTTGAGCTGCGGCGTGGGTGCGTCCTCGGCTTTCTCGCTCTCGCTTTCTAGGAGGTAAGCCACATAGTCGATGGTGGCATCGGCTGCGGTAGGCTTACGGGCGGGTGCGGATTGTTGCTCATCGGTAGCCTCATCAGCTGGTATCTGGTTAAGGAAGTTGTCGATGAGGGAGGCGGTGCGATCCGTTGCGGTGTCGGGTTCTTGCGGTTGTTCCTCAGCCTTGGGCGCCTCGGCACGAAGCTGATAGTGGTTGGCCTCAATCAGATCGAAGAGCTTCTGACGCTCGGTGATGTAGATGGTGGCTCGCTTGAGCTCATCATTGAACGACGAATCGTGTAGGAGATAAAGGTTTTGGAGCAATAACAATCGGGCCGACTGATAGTATGGATAGAGCGCAAGCAGATTGCGAAGCTCGTAAAGAGTTTCTTTATTGAGGTTTTCTGGATGTTGTATCAGTTGTGCTATATTCATATATCTAAGTGTTTGGGGGCTTAGGTATCGGCTCAAGCGCCACCTTTTACCAGTTGGCTACAGTGGCGTTGAAGATCTGATCGGTGAGGTCTTTGACCATTTGCTCTACCAGTTCCTGCTGAACGGAGGCTAGACTCTGCGTGGTTTCATAGGAGCTGTTGGCTGTGAAGTCGCGTTCAAAGTCCTCATTGTGATTGGTATTGTTGACAAAACGTACGTGGACGGTGATCGAGAGCTCAGTTTGAGCCGAATAGCCTTCGCTAGACACCGACTTGTTACGCTGCTGATACTGGGTGATCTCGCCTTCGATCTGAAGGTCGCCATCACGTTTGACCTGCGACAAGCGCGTGTGGCTGGCAAAGACATCCTTGAGCTGGTTGTTGAACATCGGTCCCATCGGTCCCCATACATATGCAGAACGGATGGGGAACTCGGCTATCTGAATGGTTTTAACCTTCGAGTAGTCGATGCTGGCACCGTTAAACTTATAGCTAACGGAGCACGCCGTGAGGAGCATCAGAACAAGGAGGGAGATGCTAGCAAGGCTTTTCACCTTATTTATATATACGCGCATGAGAGATGTTCTTTTCATTCCAAGCCAAACTGTTTGATTCTTCTGTATAGGGTACGGTCACTGATGCCTAGCTCCTGAGCCGCTTTCTTACGGTTGCCGTTGTTGCGCTCAAGTGCTTTCTCTAGCATCTGGCGTCCCACCTCGTTGAGATTGAGCGTCTCGGGCTCAGCTATCTCCTCGGCTTCGGCTTCTTCCACCGTGTTGATAGAGGCACTGGTGGACAGCGTGGGTTTGCTAGCTACAGGCAGGTTGGTGTTAGCGGGGGTGTACTGCTTATAGGCTGCGGTGGTGTCAAGCTCACGATAGGTCTCTAGCTGCTTGCGTACGGTGTTGAGGTCGCGGCGCAGATCGCTTACGTTCCCTCTGAGTTCGTACAATATCTTGTACAGAATCTCACGCTCACTCTCGTAGCTATGGTTGCCCGCATGGGGCACGGTGGCTAGCTCGGTGGACTCTTGGTCATTGGGGATAAACTGTAACAAGGCATCACGATCAATCTCGCGCTTCTCGCTCAAGACCGACATCTGCTCGGTGATGTTCTTCAGCTGGCGCACATTGCCGGGCCACTTATACTTCAAGAGGATGGTTTGAGCCTCTTCGGTGAGCGTGATCTTGGGAAGATGATACTTCTCTGCCATCTGCATAGCAAACAGGCGGAACAACAAGAGGATGTCGTTGCCACGTTCGCGGAGGGGCGGCATCTGCACAGGAATGGTGTTGAGACGATAGAAGAGGTCCTCGCGAAACTTGCCTTCGCTCACGGCTTTGCGCATATTGACGTTGGTAGCAGCAACGATACGCACATTGGTCTTGCGTATCTCTTGCCCTCCCACACGGATATATTCGCCCGTTTCAAGCACACGGAGCAAGCGGGCTTGGGTCGCAATGGGCAGTTCGCCTACCTCATCGAGGAAGATGGTACCCTTATTGGCTATACCAAAGTAGCCTTCACTCTCCCCAATAGCACCGGTGAAGGCGCCCTTCTCGTGTCCAAAGAGTTCGCTATCAATGGTCCCATCAGGTATAGAGCCACAGTTGACGGCAAAATAGCGTTCGCGTTTACGTGGCGAATTGTCATGGATGACACGCGGAATAATCTCCTTACCCACACCGCTCTCACCCATAATCAAGACCGAGAGATCAGTGGGGGCGACCTGTAAGGCGATGTCAAGCGCACGATTAAGAGCTTCGCAGTTGCCTACGATGTTATATCTTTGCTTTATTCTCTGGAGTTCAGATGCATTCATTGGATGACAAAATTACATATTTTATTTGGTTTTGGGGCACTTTTGGACGTACTATTTTACTTCTTCTTCCGTTCCATTTTGATCAGTAACAGACCTATTGCCGTCCAAATCAGTTCGCGCAATCGCACGAGCAATGCCACAAAGATACCCGCGTTGGTGGTCAGACCTAGTGCAGAGACCGACATCATGAACCCGCCTTCACGGCCACCAAGCTGTAGGGGCATAAAGAAAAGCATATTGGCAAACAACGTGGTGAACGCTATGACCAAGATGCAATCGACAAACTGCACGCTGGGGAACAACACCAAGAGGATAAACATGACCTCTAACGCTGAGCACACGCGGCATGCTAACTCTAGCAACACGACGGTGACAAACGTGCGTGGGTTCTGATTGTGAAGGGCTGCGATCTGCTTATCGATATCAGCAAGCTGCGTCTGATGCGAATCAACGAATCTTACAGCCCACTTTTTCACCCCCGGCACATGCTGAAGCAAGGACAAGCATCTCACGGCGAGCCCCTTCTTGTATCCCGAAAGGAAGAACCAGATGGCCAACAAGCAGAAGGCGCCCACCACAGCAAGCATCACCGACATCAGCGGCGTGAGGGTTTGGGTGACGAGGTAAAGCACCACGGACAACAGCCAAAACCAGAAATGACTGAAGATATGGGTCATCGCATAGAGCACGACGGACGAGGTGGCACGTTCTACACCCACGTATGGTGTGAGCGCCATGACGCGATAAGGTTCTCCTCCCATCAATCCGCCCGGCGTGGCATAGTTGAGCGCGAACCCCGAAACGGTGACCTTATATAGCCATGCGTATGAGAACGAGCGCTTGGCAGGGGTAGTTGGCGTCTGATCGGACACGTTTTTTGCCCCACTGCGGATGATAATGTACCATGAAGTGGTGTTGAACAAATACAAGAACAGCCACAACAGCACCACAGCCAAGAACCAATAGCCGGCGTGTTTGAGTCCGTTCCACACCTGAACATAGTCGAGCTGGGAGAGCATCACTGCTAGGACAACGATGCCGAAGATGAAGAATGCGTTCTGATACTTGCTTTTCATTTCTTGTTATTGTTGTTTGCGTCATCCCTTCGCTTAGGCGTTGCGAAGCGGACCTTATCGCTTTCGTCGCGTCGTTCGCGGTAAAGCTTAGGCAGAGGATTGGCCACAGCCTCATCATACTCGTTCCTATTGCGATAGATATCGATAGCAGTGAAGATGGCATGGCGAAGCGCTGACTCATCAGCGATACCCTTACCAGCGATGGATAGGGCTTCGGTCAAGGCTGGCGCAGTGCGTACCAGGGGCAGACCAGCTGAGTAATTGACGCAAGCATCAGTGCTCAGTGTGCGGAAAGGCACCATGCCTTGGTCATAATACATAGCCAAGACCACATCAAACTGGTCCATCATGTTATCTCCAAAGAACTCATCGGGAGCGTAAGGACCAAACACCAGTGCCTCCTCACTGACCAGTTGGGCGATAGCGGGCTGGATAACCTCTTGCTCTTCTGAGCCCAACAAGCCATTGTCTCCGGCTTTAGGATTGAGCGAAAGCACTGCGATGCGAGGGTTGGAGATACGGAAGTCGCGGCGCAACACCTTCAGAAGGGTGCGGCATTTGTCCTCTATGCCAGCCTGAGTGACGGATTCGCACACTTGCTTCAAGGGCAGATTGCGTGTAGCCAAAGCCACTCTGATGTTGTCACTCACCAAGAGCGTCAGTCCTTCAGTTTCGGTTTCCATGTGGTCTTCGATGTATCTGCTTTGTCCACTGAAGTGGAATGCGTCCGTGTTCTCAATCGGAGCGGTCACCAAGACGTCGTATAAGCCTTTGCGATAATCGTCCAACGCACGATCAAGCGCTTGCAGAGCGGCTACGCCCGAGACCTCAGAAGCCACCCGCGGCTCCACTTTGATCTCGTCTTCGACACACGCCAAGAAGTTGACCGTACCTTCCTGGGCTTCCTGCGCATCGGTGATGATCTTGAAGTTGGCTTGTATCTTCAGCAGATTGCGGTAATATGTGGCAACCTTAGGCGATCCATAGATAATCGGCGTACACAGTTCGAGCATCCCCGGGTCCGAGAATGTCTTGAAGATCAACTCGTATCCTATTCCATTAGTGTCGCCATGAGTGATGGCTACTTTAACTTTTGTATTATTTTCCATAAGTAGTTTTATTGTTAAAGACAACAGCTCGGAGCTGCTGCATGATGTTTCGTTTGGTTGTTTCGGGTGCGTAGGCAAACGCCAGCAACGCTATCTGCCGATCTTTCAGCCTTGTCAGGCGCATCACGAAGGCTCCGCCCATGCTGTCGCCGTTCATCTGCCATAGTCCGCAATAGTCGATGGCAGTGCCGAGAGAGTCGGACAAGGTGACGCTACGTTCTTCTTGGATCGTCGAAGGAATCAGTTGGAGGTACATACCCGCCTGTTCTCCCTTGACGTTAGCCCTCAGCAAGTCGTTGATCGGGGCAAAGACATCTGCCGTCTGACTCCCTTTTCCCTCCGCCGTAAAACTTTGCGAGCGGTGAGCGGTGGGTGCGAGGCGCATCACGCAAAGGTTCTTAATCTTCTCGTGGGTGTTGTTTGAAAGCCATATTAGGTCTTTCCCCTTCTTGTAAGATTGCATCTCGCTAGGTATAAGCATCTGCACGCCCAATGCTTTGTGCACCATCTGCTGCACGGTAGGGTTGGGATGTTGTGCCAATTGACGTTGCGCTTGCAGTCGTTCGAAGGCCTGTAGGTAGGCTTTGGCTCGTGCTAGATGCGCCACATCGGTATGGATGACCAGTTGGGGGTGGGCGTACACGTTCTTACGAATGCGTATTCCGCTTCCTGCGGGGTGAAGTATCACGATGGTGCGCGATAGCAATCGGTAGCCCTCAAGATCTTTTTCGGCAATCGTTTTGACGTCAAACTGCGGTTCCGACTGCGGCAATCCGGGGCAATCAGTGCTTAGGCTATCTGCCACCACATGGGCGCTATCATTCACCACAAGCACTTCGTAGGGACGAACGGTGTTACTAGGCAATCCGTGCGCCTGTTCCTTACATGACACAACGAGGAGAGCCAGCGCCACACAGAGCGCTATCATCATCGGTTTGCATCTTTTTTGCCACTTCATCCTATTCTTTTCCTTCCCCCGTGGTGGGTGTTCAGTGGTGCTTCTGTTGATGATGGCGCACCTCTTCTATCTGCTTACTGGTCGACAACAAGCCACAAGCGGCAAAGATATCTTGCCCTCTCGAGGCCCGAATGGTGGTAAAGATGCCATGATGCGTGAGGTAATCGCGGAAGCTTTCCATCTTTTTCTCATCGGTTCCATGCAGCGGAACGTCGGGAATCTGATGAAAACGGATGAGGTTAACCCTACATTCCAATCCGGCTAAGAGGCGCACCACCTCCTTGGCATGAGCCAAAGAGTCGTTCAATCCGTTGAAGACGATATACTCGAAGGAGAGTCGGCGCTGATGCGTGAAGTCGTAATGATGCAACAAAGCCACCACTTCCTCGATGCCCATACCTCTCTCTGCGGGCATGATTTGGGCGCGTTGCTCGGGTATGGGAGAGTGAAGCGAGATGGCTACATGGCAGTCGCTCTCATCAAGGAAGCGTTTGAGCTTACCCTTTACGCCCACGCTGCTCACCGTGATACGCTTTGGCGACCAAGCCCAACCATAGTCGGCGGTGAGGATTTGGGTCACGCGCAGCACGTTATCAAAGTTGTCCATCGGTTCGCCTTGGCCCATAAAGACCACATTGGTGAGTTGATCAACCTCAGGAAGTGAGTAGATCTGATTGAGGATATCGCCTGCCGTGAGACTTCCCTCGTACCCTTGCTTTCCCGTTTGACAGAACAAGCAGTTCATCTTACAGCCTATCTGCGACGAGACGCACAGCGTTGCGCGATCGCCATCGGGGATAAACACCGTCTCGACGAAGCCCGTTGCATCTGCCTTACGCTTGCTTTCGTCGCTCACGGGGAACAGATACTTGATGGTGCCGTCCTTCGAATACTGGGCGTCAATGGGTGCTTGGCATCCTATATGGTAATGGTTCTTGAGCAGATCTCGGTGCTTCTTGGAGATGTTGGTCATCTCGTCAATGTCCTTGACGTGCTGTACATACATCCATCGGGCTATCTGCTTGCCAATGAAACCTGGCATACCCAAATCCTTTACAATTCCTTGCAGTTCGGAAAGGGTTTTACCCAACAATGATGTCGTTTTGTTTTCCATTTTGTTACCGTTCAAAATTTGCTGCAAAGATAGTTATTTTTTAGACAAATAACGGGATAATTTCACCATTTTATGTTATCTTTGCACCAATGTAAACGTAAAATCTAATCAGAATGAATAAAACTATTGATTGCTTTATCCTCTATAACGACAATCCTTCGACTGCCCTTTTTTATGAGACTTTAAGTCAGAACCCATCCGTAAACCATATTTTCTGGCTATTGGCACCCAACCAAGAAGCGCCCAAAGGCGTTCCAGCTGAATCCGTTTGCCATCTTGAAGAATCACCATCAAGCACGGCTTCGATGAAGACGATTGCTCAAAAGGCAGAAGCCGACTGCATCCTCTTGCAACTGAAGGATACCAGCATTGAGCTAGGTTATCGTTACCTGGAGCGCATCAGTGGCGTGCTCAGCGACAATGGCGCCGCGATGGTATATGCAGACCATTACTCGGTGGTGAATGGGGATACCGTAAAGCATCCGCTGATCGACTATCAAGCAGGTAGCTTGAGGGACGATTTCGACTTTGGATCAATCGTTTTGCTTCGTTCTGAGGCTTTCAAAGAGGCGGTGCAGACGACGTCTGAGACTTACGATTATGCGGGATGGTATGCCGTGCGACTGGCTCTCAGCAGACAAGGCAACCTGTTCCACCTCAACGAATACCTTTATACGGAAAGCGAACTGGATACGCGCAAGAGCGGCGAACGCCAGTTTGACTATGTCAATCCTAACAATCGCAAGGTTCAGATCGAGATGGAAGCTGCCGTAACCGAGCACCTCCGCACAGAGGGAGCACTCGTTGACCCGGCTCATTATCTCACACCCGACTTCTCACAAGGTTCATTCTCTGTAGAGGCATCGGTGATTATCCCGGTTTACAATCGCGCTAAGACCATCCGTGACGCCGTGGAATCGGCTCTCAAACAAGACACTTCGTTCCCTTATAACGTCATCGTGATTGACAATCACAGCACCGACGGAACCACAGATATCCTTAACGAACTGGCTGCAAGCAACCCATCGCTCATCCACCTCATCCCCTCACGCACCGACCTAGGCATTGGCGGATGTTGGAACTGGGGTATCTACGATGAGCATTGTGGCCGATTTGCCATTCAGCTCGATAGCGACGACCTCTACTCTAGCCCTCAAACGCTTCAGCGTATCGTCGATGCTTTCCACGAGCAGAAGGCTGCCATGGTGATAGGATCATATCGGATGTGCGACTTCGATCTCAATACCCTTCCCCCAGGACTCATCAGTCACAACGAGTGGACACCCGGAAACGGATGCAACAACGCACTGAGAGTGAACGGACTGGGGTCGCCACGCGCTTTCTTCACGCCTTTGCTACGTGAGGTGGGATTCCCTAACACCAGTTATGGAGAGGATTATGCCATGGGACTTTACTTCTCTCGAAACTATTGCATCGGTCGTATCTATGACGAACTGTACCTCTGCCGCCGATGGAATGGGAACAGCGACGCTTCCCTCAGTATTGAGAAGGAGAACGCTAACAACCTTTACAAGGATCGTTTGCGTACCATCGAGTTTGAGAAACGTAAGTCAGCAAACTGCAATCGATAATCCAAGGGTTTATGGAAACACTCGCTTCGTTTTTCAACAACCAACTGAATGAGTGGCCAGAGGCTAAGGAACGCTTCGACCAACTGGCTCAGGTACAGACCAAAGAAGTGGGTCTGCTCAGTGCGCAGCATAACCCTGCCCGCATGGTAAGTACGGGAGCTAAGGTCGATAAGAAGACTATTGCGCAGCGTCCTTGCTTCCTCTGCAAGCAGAATCGCCCCGCCGTGCAACGCGAATTGCCCTTCAGCGACACCTTCCAGATACTGATCAACCCCTTCCCTATCCTCCCCGAGCATTTCACCATCCCCGCTCTGAGACACCAACAGCAAGCTATCTTGCGTGATTATGGGGTGTTTCACGATTTGCTCACGGCTTTTCCCGATAGGATGTTCTTCTATAACGGACCCAAATGCGGTGCCAGTGCGCCCGACCATCTGCACATTCAGGGCGGCACACGCAACGCCACGCCCCTCATAAGCAGATGGAACGAATGGAGCAAACAGCTCACCCCGGTCATCACTAAGGGGGAGAATGAAGGAATATGGACCATTGATGGATATCCCTTACCGGCTTTTGTCATTAAGCATCACAACAAGAACACAGGCTATGACCTATTTCGCCGACTCTACTACGCCTTGCCGTTGCAAGACGATGATGTAGAACCGATGATGAATATCGTGGTTTGGCGCGAAGCCGAAACATTCCTCTCGGTGGTGTTCCCACGCCAGAAGCACCGTCCCGACTGCTATTATAAGGAAGGAGAAGAGCAGATGCTTATCTCTCCCGGAGCCTTGGACATGGCTGGTCTAGTCATTGTGCCACGTCCAACCGACTATGAAAAGCTTACCCCAACATTATTATATAACGTGCTAGGCGAATGTGCCGTCAGTCCAGAAGACTTTCAAGCCATCACCAATCGTCTACAAGAAGCCTACGTCTCCGTGGGTATCGTAAGCGCGGAGAAGCTCCACTTCTGCCTCAACGGTTGTTACCTAGCAGAAGGCGCCCAACTCACGGGTTCTCAAGAGGTGGTCTATGACAATGGGCAGATACTCTGGCAAGGCCACCATTACGATTCTTTGATCTTCGTTCCACAGCATGCTGACCACACGTTCTCGCTCGATGACGTCATGATAGGGGTCAACTTCCACTGGCAGCGCACCGAGACGCAAACCTTTGAGGGCGTTCTGCGCATCATCGTGGACAACGGGAAGCTCTGCGTGATCAACGATTTGCCTGTGGAGCAATACCTCAAGAGCGTGATATCAAGCGAGATGAGCGCTACGTCATCGCTCGAATTGCTCAAGGCTCACGCCGTGATCTCACGCAGTTGGCTACTGGTTCAGATGATCAATCGGGACCGCGCGCAGCACAACACCCAAACCGTTTGTGGCACAGAAGACGATCAAGAGCGTGTACGCTGGTACGACCGAGACGACCATACCCTCTTCGATGTATGCGCCGACGACCACTGCCAGCGCTATCAGGGCGTGACACGCGCCAACAATCCGCATGTGCTACAAGCCATCGAAGCCACGCGCGGCAAGGTGCTATGGTGTGATGGCGAGATCTGCGACGCCCGTTTCAGCAAGTGTTGTGGTGGTGTGACGGAGGAGTTCCAATATTGTTGGGACAACACACCTAAGCGTTACCTCGTGGCTCTAGCCGATCATGAAGCCCCAGCTAAGTCCTTACCCGACCTACGCAAGGAAGAACAAGCGCGTCAATGGATCTTAAACGACGCCCCAGCCTTCTGCAACACACATGATAAACAGGTGCTGTCACAGGTGCTCAACGGCTACGATCAGGAGACGCACGACTTCTACCGGTGGCAGGTGGACTACACCCAAGAGCAGCTCAGCAATCTGATTGCACGCAAGAGCGGTATCGACTTTGGTGAGATCATCGACCTCATACCCTTAGAGCGTGGCACCAGCGGACGCATCAGCAGACTTAAGATCGTGGGCACACGGCGCACCTACATCATCGGAAAGGAGCTAGAGATTCGTCGTACCCTCAGTGAGAGCCACCTGTATAGCAGCGCCTTCATCGTGGAACGTTCACAGATCACAGATGATATCCCTCAGCACTTCTGTCTCAAGGGTGCCGGATGGGGACATGGTGTGGGATTATGCCAGATCGGAGCAGCCGTGATGGGAAGTCAAGGATACAGCTACACGGAGATCCTAGCCCATTATTTCCCTCACACCGAGCTACATCTTCTCTACCAATAATAATAGATTTTTAGGGCTATAAAGCCAAGCTAACTCTTCAAGACAATAGATGAAATCAATCAAGAACATCAATCCTTGGGCATGGATACCCACGCTCTACTTTGCGGAAGGACTCCCCTATGTGGCCGTGATGACCATCTCGGTCATTATGTACAAACGTCTCGGCATCTCAAACACCGACATCGCCCTTTACACGGGGTGGCTTTATCTGCCTTGGGTTATCAAACCTTTCTGGAGCCCGTTTGTGGATCTGATCCGGACCAAGCGTTGGTGGACCATCACCATGCAGTGGATCATCGCTATTGCCTTTGCTTGTATAGCCTTTGCCTTGCCCACGCCGCTATTCTTCAAGCTCACCTTGGCGTTCTTCTGGTTAGTGGCGCTCTCCTCGGCAACGCACGACATCGCTGCCGACGGGTTTTATATGCACGCCCTCTCCGAACATCAGCAGTCGTTATACGTAGGTATTCGTAGCACGTTCTACCGCATAGCCACCGTTGCCGGGCAGGGATTGCTAGTCATTGTGGCAGGTCTGATAGAGACCAACACGGGTCTTGCACCAGCCAACGTCACCATTGAAGCCTCGCCCGAATACACCAATACGCTCACGTTGCCCCGCTCTGAGGCATCTGCTCTCACCGAGGCGACCGCTGACGATGGCACAGCCCACTTTGTATTCACCTCATCCACCGTCAAGGCGGGTGTGAACGCTACGCCACAAGCGGGCACGGATGCCAAGGCGCAGATAGCCGCTTTGATGGATAGCGTGCAGCAAGCGAATGTTGCTAATGGCTTTGTGACACAGGATACCAAGGATACCAAGGCGGCAGAAACAACCACCAAGGACGAAGCTACACCAGCTGAAGAGGCCCCAATCACCGACTGGGTGCGTAACACCTTTGGCGAAGAGGAACGACAGGCAGCCGAGACGGCGGTGGACAACATCGTCGTTGTGGGTGTCAGACTGAGTCAGAAGCCTGCCGAAGGCAAGACCACCATCCTCAATTTTGCCTTCACCGATGGTGACCAGAGTATCTCGTTGGAGCAGACCAAGTGTCCTTCGCGCTTCGAGTTTACCCAAGCCAACTGGGACAAGACGGCTTACCTGGTGTTCCATATCGACCATAAGCTCAAGGAAGCAACCCAAGCCACCTTCACAGGAACGTCGGGTAACATCCCCGTAGCGTGGCTAGTGGTGTTTGTGGTGCTATCAGTCTTCTTCTTATTTTGCGCCATCTACCACAGCTTTGCCCTACCCCGTCCCGACTCAGACCATGCTCCCGAGAACGTCACGGCAAGCAATCTGCTGAACGAATTCTTTGCTACGTTCAAGGCATTCTTCTGCAAGAAGCAAGCCTTGGTGGCTATTCTCTTCATGCTTCTCTATCGTTTGCCTGAGGCACAACTGGTCAAGCTCATCAATCCCTTCTTGCTAGACCCCGTTGACAAAGGTGGTTTGGGTCTCACCACAGGCGAGGTCGGACTGGTATATGGCACCATTGGCATCATCGGACTGACCCTTGGCGGTATCATCGGTGGCATCGTGGCTGCCCGCGGTGGTCTGAAGCGCTGGCTTATGCCCATGGCGTGGAGCATGTCGCTTACCTGTCTGACGTTCATCTACCTCAGTTACTTCCAGGATCACTCCCTTCTGACCATCAATATCTGCGTGTTTATAGAACAGTTTGGTTACGGATTCGGATTCACCGCCTACACGCTCTTCCTGATCTACTTCTCCGAAGGCGAGCACAAGACCTCCCATTATGCCATCTGCACAGGCTTCATGGCTCTCGGAATGATGCTTCCAGGAATGGCAGCGGGCTGGTTACAGGAGACCATCGGTTATCGTCACTTCTTTGTATGGACGATGATCTGCTGCATATTCACCATTATGGTATGCACCTTTGTCAAGGTTGACCCACAGTTTGGTAAGAAAGAGAAAGCTTAAGCCTTATGTCACCCACCACGCCATCAGCTCCCTTGCGTCCCGTCAAGCCCCTTCCCACGGCGGCATGGTGGATGCTCACGCTCTTCTTTGTGCGTGGATTGCCTTATATGTTCATGTTGATGCTAGCCCCTATCATCATGAACCGCATGCGCCTCTCTAACGGTACGATAGCCTTCTGCACCTCATTGGCGTTTCTGCCCTTTGTGTTACGTCCCCTATGGGTGCGTATGATGCGAAGCCATCTAGGCTGTCGGAGGTGGATGGTGCTTACCGAGTGGGTGATGGCACTGACGTTCTTAGCTATGGCGGGGGTGCTACAGCTATCATGGTGGTTGCCTTGCTTCCTCCTCTTATTGTATCTTCAAGCCGTGTTGGCAGCCATTCATGACATTGCCGTGTCACGTTATATGACCCTGATGACCGGTAGCGTGGTCCATGGTACGCTCTTCGGGTTGCGAGGCGCTGGTCTTTGCCTGTCCGTGGTGTTCGGTTTTGGTTTGGCGATGTTGCTTGGTGGTAACCTAGAAGTGGTCTATCGCAACATATCATTCGCTTGGAGCATCGTGTGTATATGCCTTGCTGTGGGCGTGGCATTGCTTGCCTTGCTACATGCGCTGCGCCTTCCGTATCTCTCCGATCGTATTATCAAGGCCAATCCATGGCGTGCATACGTCCGACTGATCCCCGATGATCTGCGACAACACCTTCTGCAACCTCACTTTATCTACAAGATTCTCTTTCTATTGTTGTTCTTGCTCCCCGAGGGATTCTTCTTTCGCATAGGCATCTTGTTCCTCATCGATCCTGGAAGCAATGGCGGTCTCTCGCTTTCTCCGCAAGAGTTGGGCTTCGTACAAGGTTCCGTGGGAGGCATTGCCTTGATTCTTGGAGGTTTGTTGGGGGCCAAAGCCATCCGCGAGCAAGGCTTCAAGTACTGGATATGGCCCATGACCTTTGCCCTAACCCTGCCCAAGATTTTCTATGTCTTTATGAGTTACACGCTCACCACAAGCCTCACGCTCATCACACTCAGCGTGTTCTTAGAGCAGTTGGGCTTCGGCATCGGTGCCGTGACGTTCGTAGCGTTCCTTGTAAGGCTCTATAAGGGACACCATTCCCTGATGCTCTTCACCTATGGCAGTTCGCTTGCCGTGTTTGCCATCATGCTCATAGGAGCTTTTGCCGGCTATGTGCAGGATTATATGGGCTATCGCCATTTCTTCGTTTTGCTTCTTTGCATCAACGCCTTACCTTTTTCCGTGGTGGCATTCATCTTGTTCCACCCCTCGTTCAGCTATCTACGCAAAGACTGAACCCGCACCATCAGCCATCATTCTATCCATTTTATCTTCTTCATCACATAGGTTTTCGATGCCATTATCTGAAGCCTTAATTCACCGTTAGAGCCTTTTAGTTTTGAGGTTCGTGTCGAAAAAACAAGCCAAAAAATTTGTAAGATTCGGTCAAACATCGTACTTTTGCAGTCCATAGGTATGCAGAGGCGTCCTATCATTACTTACTTTTCATTGGGCTTGACTGGATTTGACGGCGAGATGAAATGGTATGTAAGCACGCGGAGACTCGTTGGCTATCTCCATAATCTTAGCGAACACAAATTAATTGGCGAAAACAATTACGCTCTCGCTGCCTAATCGAAGTACAGTAGATTACTGGCTTAATTCCGTCACAAGGTGATGGAACGAGACATCGCTCAACGGATGTTGTTCCGAATCTTGTTGGTCAAGCGGTGCAGGTAAATCGGAAATAGTCGTTGTAGGCCTCGATGCCACGATGAAACTTTAGAGGATAAGGGTATGGTTGGTGGTTCAGGTCTTGCCATATCACGAAAATCAAAGTCTGAAATAAGCGTGTAGAAAGCATATGGTTTCCTTGTGCGGACGTGGGTTCGAATCCCACCAGGTCCACTGACGGCTTTGGTTGCAATGCGAAGAGCAAAGCAATCAAAGCCTTTTTTGTTTCTTCAGCATACCCATCGTGCCTAGAGCGAGCAAAGCAAGGGGCAACATCGTCCGCCATTAGCGGCTCTCTCATCCACCAATCTAGGCTAAACGATGGTCCGAAAGAGCCTCCACGAGAGAAAAAATCAATTTATTTTTCTTGGAAGATTAATTTATTTTTTGTTGAAAAATAAATTATTTTTTACGTCAGAAGCGTTCCTTTCACCTTGTGATAGAGCCGCCACCACATGATAAAAGGATAGAGACGGGCACGCCATAGCATATATAAGCATCAACCGGACATAATCCTTTGATAATCATTGGGGGGCTTCGGCCAATCCTCACGCTACCTCTTTGTCGTGAAATGGGGTTCAGAATAACCGACCATTCAGCCATTACAAAAAAACAACCGGAGCGTAGACTATTGATAATCTACGCTCCGGCAGGGTCTTAGTGACTCCGGCGGGACTCAAACCCGCGACACTCAGAACCGGAATCTGATGCTCTATTCAACTGAGCTACGGAGCCTAAAAGTGGTTGCAAATTTACATAAAAAGTTGAGAATAGGCAAGATTTCAAACGAAAATAGGAACAACTAGATTTTACTAGACCCACCACAAGAATCCATCTGTACCAAGAGCGCAACACCAATCCTTACTCATTGGCTTCTCTATGCGCCCCATGCATGTGCTATGCGAGCGGCATACTAGCGGTCTGTTCAATCTCACGCAAGACGAAGACGCCTTCACCCACACTCTTTACTTGGTCAATGACCATATAGCGCTTGCCGTTTTTCTCTTTCAGATTACAACGACGAGGGTGCGCCCCGATATAGTTGATCACCTTACCAAAGGCCTGACTCTTATAGAAAGCGCTATTGACATTGGACACAAACTGCATCTGCATGCGCCCTTGCTTGAGGATAAGCTTCTCACAACCAAGGCGCTTACCCACTCGGCGAAGCGGCACCACCTGCATGAGTTCCTCACCCTGTCGTGGCACGGAACCGAAACGGTCCATCAAGCGTTGCTTGTAGGCTTCCAGTTCGGTATCGCTCTCGATGTTATCCAGTTCGCGATAGAGGAGCATTCGCTCCGAGCTGCCAGGCACATAATGGTCGGGGAAGTACATCTCTAGGTCACTCTCCACTGCGCAATCTTCCACAAAGTCGTCACCAGAAAGCGCTTGCCCTTGCTGCATCTGCTCGGTATAGAGATCCGAGAACTCATCGTTCTTCAGCTCGGTGACGGCTTGCGAGAGAATCTTCTGATAGGTTTCATACCCTAGGTCTTCCATAAATCCGCTTTGCTCAGAGCCCAACAGGTTGCCCGCACCACGGATATCAAGGTCCTGCATGGCGATGCTGAATCCGCTACCAAGATCAGAGAAGGTCTCAAGCGCTTCCAGTCGGCGGCGTGCCTCCACATTGAGGTTGGCTAGCGGAGGCGCCAAGAGATAGCAGAAGGCTTTCTTGTTGCTGCGTCCCACCCTTCCGCGCATCTGATGCAGGTCAGAAAGGCCGAAGTGATGCGCATCGTTGACGATGATGGTGTTGGCATTAGAGATATCGATACCATTCTCCACGATGGTGGTGGAGAGCAACACGTCATAGTCGTAGTTCATAAATCCGATGAGGATCTGCTCCAGTTCGTCGGGTTTCATCTGCCCATGACCGATGGCTACACGGCAGTCGGGCACATACTTTTGGATGAGATTGGCAATGGACTGAAGGCTCGAGATACGATCATTAACAAAGAACACCTGTCCGTTGCGACTCATCTCAAAGTTGATTGCGTCTGCGATCACCTCTGGAGAGAACGGTGCTATCTCTGTCTGGATGGGATAGCGGTTGGGGGGCGGGGTGCGCATGATGCTCATATCACGTGCTCCCATGAGCGAAAACTGCAACGTTCGCGGGATGGGCGTAGCTGAAAGGGTCAGCGTATCCACATTGGTCTTGAGCTGACGGAGGCGTTCTTTGGTTGCCACACCAAACTTCTGTTCCTCGTCTATGATAAGCAATCCCAGGTCATGCCACTTCACGCTCTTGCTGATGAGCTTGTGTGTGCCCACAAGGATGTCTATCTTACCTTCTTGTAGATCCGCTATCACCTCACGCGTTTGCTTTGCCGTGCGTGCCCGCGATAGGTAATCGATGCGTACGGGCATATCCTTGAGACGACTGCTGAAGGTCTTATAGTGTTGGAAAGCGAGCACGGTGGTAGGCACCAGGACGGCTACCTGCTTGCCATCGCAGGCTGCCTTGAACGCGGCACGTATCGCCACCTCGGTCTTACCGAAGCCCACATCACCGCAGATCAGGCGATCCATGGGTCGTGCGCTCTGCATATCGCCCTTCACCTCCTGCGTGGCTTTGAGCTGGTCGGGGGTGTCCTCATAGAGAAACGAGGCTTCTAGCTCATGCTGCATATAGTTGTCCGGTGAGAAGGCGTACCCTTTCTCCCGACGGCGCTTGGCATATAGCTTGATCAGATCGCGTGCAATATCCTTGATCTTCTTCTTGGCTTTCTCCTTCAGACGGTTCCACGCACCCGAACCTAGTATCGACAAGCGTGGAGGCTCACCGGTATCGGCACGTCGATACTTGCTTATCTTATAGAGAGAATGGATGGACACGTCCACGATATCGTTGTGCTGGTACACGATGCGAATCATTTCTTGATAGCTTTCGCCCGTGGGTACGCGCACCAAACCGGCAAACTTGCCGATGCCGAAGTCGACATGAACAATAAAATCGCCTGGTTCCATCTCTTGAAGCTCCTTCATCGTGAGTGCCATCTTGCCTCTATGAGCCTTGTCCGACTTGAGGTTGTACTTATGGAATCGGTCAAAGATCTGATGATCGGTGTAGAAGTCGGCACCTAGATCGTGATCGGTGAAACCTTCATGGAGGGTGTGATCCACGGCTGTGAAGCGGATATCGCTTGCACCGTCTTTGCTATCGAAGATGTCACGAAGGCGTTGCGACTGTTTCTCGCTATCAGCTAGGACATACAAGCGGTAGCCTTTGCCTTGGTCGGTGAGAAGCGAACTGACCAGGAGATCGAAGTTCTTGTGGAACAACGGTTGGGCTGTGGTGTGAAAGGTGAGGGTGGCTTGGGGTGTGACTGAGGGCGAACTGCCAAACTCTATCACCCGAAACGCCTTCATATCGCTAGCGAAGATGGTAGGCGAAACGAGTTGGGTGTCAGCCGAATATTGGTCCATAATCCTACGTTGTTCCACCTCATCCTTGCCTTCCAGTTGTTCAAGGATGGCTTTCTGAGAAAATCCTTCTGCATAGACGCGGCTGATTGCATCACGCACAAAGGCCATATCCTTGATTGCAAGCACTGCCGTGGGGGGCAGAAACTGAAGGAAAGGCATCTTTTCCTCGGTCAGATCATGCAGTTCGGGCACTATCTCGACCTCGTTGCGCTTGTCCTGCGAGAGCTGACTTTCTATCTCAAAGGTGCGAATGGTGTCTATCTCGTCACCAAAGAAGTCGATACGGAATGCGTTCTCGGAGCTGAACGAATAGACGTCCACAATGCTTCCACGCACCGCAAACTGCCCTGGCTCATACACATAGTCGACCTCGGTGAAGCCAAACTGCCTCAACGATTTGGCCACATCGAGGATATCGATGGTTTGCCCCACGGCCAAGGTCAGCGTGCGAGCATCGAGTTGCTTCTTGGACACAACCAGTTCGCTCAGCGCTGATGGCTCCGTGACGATGTATAACGGATGCTTCTTGCTACCACCCACGGCTGACAGACGAGCCAAGGTCTCCGTGCGGAGGATCTCATTGCCTGCGTCTCGCTGCCCATATTTCACCGAACGGCGATAGGATGTGGGGAAGAATAGCACCTCGGGGAGAATCGTCGATTGGCCTTCAGAGCGCTCGGTATCAGCCAACAGCGTCTTGAGGTCATTGTAGAAGTAGCCTGCCTCGTCAGCGTCATTGAGCACAAAGACCATCGTCGTGGGTTCGTGCTCAGCCAAACCGGCAAAAAACATTGGTGCGGCAGAGGCAACCAATCCTTTAAGATAGACGTGATTGGTGTCTTTGCCGCACAAAAGCTTAACGAGCGCATGCGTCTGTGGCTGCGCTGCATATAGGGTTCTAAGTTGTTCTATGTTCATTGTTCAACCCAAATCAGTAATGGTATTGGGGTAAGAAGATGGCATCCGTTTACACAACGGGACTGAAGGACGCTCCTCAATGTTCCTCTCATGGATGGCTTCGAGAGCGCTTGAGCAGGGCGTTAGAGCTTGGGGTATTTACGGAACCAGCCGTCCCAACGCAGGTGCATCACACCAAACAGCGCCTCAGAGAAGATTCCGCCACTCATCTTGCTGGTTCCTTCGCGACGATTGACAAAGATAACGGGCACCTCTTTGATCTTTGCGCCCATCTTGTAAGCCGTATATTTCATCTCAATCTGGAAGGCATAGCCCTTGAAGCGAATCTTATCCAGTGGCAGTTTCTCTAACACCTTGCGGCTGTAACATACAAATCCGGCCGTCGTATCGTGGATATTGACACCCGTAACAAAGCGCACATAGCATGAGGCGAAGTAGCTCATGAGCACGCGTCCCATAGGCCAGTTGACCACATTCACACCGCTCACGTATCTGCTACCTACCGAAAGGTCATGCCCTTCGTCGTGACACGCAGCGTAAAGGCGCGGCAGATCGTTGGGATCGTGGCTGAAGTCGGCATCCATCTCGAACACATAGTCGTACTGATGGTCCAATGCCCACCTGAATCCGGCTATGTATGCCGTACCAAGACCTAACTTACCACTACGCTCAATGATAAATAATCGATCACTAAACTCGCCATCCATCAGCCGATGAACTATCTGCGCCGTACCATCGGGGCTGCCATCGTCAATCACTAGGATATGAAATGCCTTGGGTAAGCTAAACACCGCCCGTATAATCTTTTCGATATTCTCTTTCTCATTATAGGTCGGGATGATGATAATGCTGTCGCTTGTGTTCATAAAGCTATACTGAATTAGGTGAGATAAGCGGCTTACTGCAAGTCGTTATTACTGGTTCGATTTTACAAAAATATATTGTCAGGTATAGGATTCTTCTCCTTCCGTCTAAATGCAAAGTTATAGGTTTTCGGTCAATCTGCCAAAATTGCAACCACTTTATTGGTCTTTGTTCTCACGATATCCTTGATATTGGGGTTCCAGTCCGGACATCACGGCGTCATAAGAGAGCTCCATGAGTTGCTTCTCTGCCTCTGGTCCGGTTGTGTCCACGCTCACTGGAGGATGGATGGTGAGTGTGAGTGGATGCCATTGCACCCAGTGCCAGTCGCGCATACGAGGCATGATGTCAAACGATCCGTTGATGGTCAGTGGGCAAACGGGTAGATGAATCTCATCGGCAAGCATGAAAGCGCCTCGGCGGAAGATACCCATGTGACCGGTAAAGGTTCGTGCTCCCTCGGGAAACACCACCAATGACATCCCCTCACGGAGCACTTCGCTGGCTTGGGCATAGGTTTTGCGTATCTTGCTGGGGCCTCGTTTGTCCACAAAGATGTGATGGCAAGCCTCGCACGCCTTACCTACGAAGGGTATCTTACGGATGCCTTGCTTCATCATCCACTTGAAGTTGCGGTTGAGATAACCGTAAATCAGGAAGATGTCGAAGGCTCCTTGATGGTTGCTCACGAAGACATAGCTCTGTCCGGGCTTTAGATTCTCACGGCCTTCGACCTTGACCGGTATCAAGAACAACCACAGACAGACACGTGACCACCACTTTCCGGGATAGTAGCCCCAGAAGTGTCCGTCGCCAAGCGTGCATCCGATGATAGATGTCAGCGCCGTGATGAGGGTAGCAAGGAGCATGAGTGGCAGTGCCACAAAGAGCTGGTATATACGATAAAGGTATTTCATTGTTTTTTATGTAAGGTGATTACTGTGATTTCGTTGGGCATATTGAGACGGAAAGGCACTACGCCTCCCATGCCAGCAGAGACGTAGAGCATGCGTCCTTGCTGCTCATACAGACCGAGATCTTCGGTGTATCGGAGCATCGTGGGACGCCAACCGAAGATCTGCATCTGCCCTCCATGGGTGTGTCCGCTAAGCGTCAGTTGGGCGGAACACTGCGGAAGGATATGTCTGCGCCATGCCGAGGGGTCGTGCTGAAGCATGATAACAAACTGAGAGGGGCTCAATCCGCGTGTGGTCTGTGCGATATCGGCTACCTGTGGGAAAGGCAGTTTGCCATCGTTTTCCTCCCCACAGATGATGATAGAGTCGGTTCTGCCATCGAGTTGCTTCTTGATGACCGTACGACTATTGAGCAACACCGTCCAGCCGAGTTCCTTCTGCATAGTGCGAAGCAGATGACGGCGCATGGTTTGAGCCATGGCGGGAGTGGCGTGGGCATACTGTCCGTAGTCGTGATTGCCTAGAATGGCTATTGTCCCTTGCTTTCCCATCATGGCTTGACGCATCACGGACACTTCGGGATCGGCTTCCTCGGGCAGCATATTCTGCAAATCACCAGTGAAAACCACCAAGTCGGCATGTTGTGCACGGACCGAATCCATCTCATTGCACAAGATCTGATGGCGCCATCCACGGAAGGTGCCAAGGTGAAGATCGGTAGTTTGCACGATCCGATAGCCATCGAAGGCTTCCGGTAGGTCTGCGAATGTAAGGTCAATGTGGCGCACCTTAATCTCGCCCACACCCCAAATATATCCATAGAGGTACGTGAGCATTCCCAGCAAACCCAAGACCACACCCACTCGGTGGCCCCAGTTGGTGGCGGTATGGGTGATATAGCGGCGTACCAATGACCCTATCAAGGAGCAAAGCACAAAGACAAACTTCGGACCGACGATGATTCCCACCAAGAGAAGGTAGATATTGAGCCACGTCATCTCCTCGGGGACAAAGCCGTGGGTCATTGACAGGACGCAGGTATATACCGCCATGATGACGCACGGCAGCCACCACAGCAGGCGTTTGGGCCACGACAAGCGATGACACCGATGGAGATAGTGCCTATCGATGTACCAATCGGATAGCACTATGACCAACAAGATGGGTATAAAGCTACGAGCTATCATATCAAGCTAGCTGATAAGCGGATTTACTGGCGGAACGCAAGCGCCTCGCCGCGGTAAGTTTGGTCAAACTGTCCATGGTCTAAGAGCAGATGTCCATTGCAGATAGTCTGTTCCACGGACCACTGATAGGTGTGCTGAAGCATCGGACTCCAACCGCATGAGCTCTGTATACACTCAGTGGTAACGGTCCAAGGGTTGTGCGGTCGCACCACTACGAGGTCGGCTTGGTAGCCTTTCCGGATAAATCCACGATGATGAATGCTAAACAACTCAGCCGGTGCGTGCGACATCAACTGCACCATTCGTTCGATGGTGATGACGCCCTGATCCACCAGTTCCAGCATGGTGGGCAAGGCAAACTGCACCATCGGCATACCCGAAGCGGCTTTGCAACATCCTCCTTGCTTCTGCGCCAACAGATGCGGGGCATGGTCTGTGCCCACCGTAGTGATGGTTCCGTCAGCCAAAGCGCGGCGCAGAGCAGCACGATCAGCCGCTGTCTTCACCGCCGGATTACATTTGATCAGCGCGCCTAGGCTTTGATAGTCGGCATCGGTGAACACAAGGTGTGCCGTAACAGCCTCTAGCGTGATGGGCGCATCGGCATATTGCTCAGCCAAAGCTAGCTCTTCAGCCGTTGAGACGTGCGCTATGTGCAGATGGGTGTGGTAAGTAGCGGCTAGCTGCATGGCCAGTTCGGAGCTACGCAGACACGCTTCCCTACTGCGAATCTCAGGATGATGGATCACGGCAGGGTCTTCACCATACTGCAGCTTGGCTTGTTCCATGTTGCGATTGATGATGGTAGAGTCCTCGCAGTGGGTCATCAAGGGCAACTGCAAGTCGCTACACCGAGCAAAGATCTGCTCCAAAGCAGCACGATTGTCCACCAACATGTTGCCCGTAGAGGCGCCCATAAAGAGTTTGATACCTGGTATGCGGTGCTTGTCAAGGGATGCAAACTGCTCAACGTTTTCGTTTGTAGCTCCGAAGAAGAAGCTATAGTTGACGCAACTATCTCGTCGCGCCCTGTCAAACTTATCCTCAAGCGCTTCCGGAGTGGTGGTTTGCGGTTTGGTATTGGGCATCTCGAGATAGGAAGTCACACCGCCATAAGCTGCCGCACGACTTTCCGAAGCTATCGTTGCCTTATCGGTGAGCCCTGGTTCACGAAAGTGGACGTGCTCATCTATCACACCTGGAAGCACAAAACACCCCGTGGCATCTATCACCTGGGTATAGATGCCACGGGGGGTCTGTGGGGACGGGAGTATCTCGGTTATCTTGTCATTCTCAATGACGAGGTCTGCTCTGAACGAACGACCTTCGTTCACAAGGACACCGCCTTTGATTAACATGCTCATTGTTGCTTTACATTAATGGGGTTCTTACTGTACGCTATCGCTCGCCATGTCGTTTGGCGTGGGAGGAGCGGGCGTATCGCCAACTGATGTAGAAGGCATTGGGGTAGCGGGAGTGGTTTCCATGCCGCTGTTCTTGCGCTGCCACTCTTGGAACTGGCTATAAAACTCCTTCACATCCGGATCGTTCTTGAAGCTATCGGGGGCTTTCACCATGATATATTCTATCCAAGAAGGCAACTGATTGAGCGCATTCATCAGCATATAGTCGCTCATCCAGGCAGGATAGAGCCCTGGCGCGCTGTCATAACTCACACGGGTGAGAAACGCCCAAGGACCTAAGACATTGTTATAATTGTCCGTGACAAACTTGGTGAACATCTTATCATACTTGGAAAAGATAGTCAGAGCACGCTTGACAAGGCGCTGATTGACCTCAGCCTCGTCTTGTCCGTTGAGCAAGGAAGCGCTCTGCTCATGATCTAGATCGGCATATTGGTACTGAATCTGCAAGAAACGATTCCAAAACTCGCTGAGCTTATCGTTCAGCGGAGTGCCACTGATCTTCTGAACAGAGTTGTCAAGCTTTACAGTGATGTCTCCCTTCTCTACCACGATGGGTACCATCAGGTTCTTATCATCCATATATATATGTGCGATACGGGCGCTATCGGTGTTGCCATTGAAGGTAAACTGGCCGTGAACCACGTCGCATGAGTCGAGATTGACCATCGCATCGCCTTTAGGAACCTTCAGATAAAGTTTCTGTCCATCAAGGTCTGAGACGTTAGACGACCCTTGTATATTATAGGAACCCGCGCACGAAGATAGTGTGAGGACGGTAACGAGAAGCGTAGAGATCTTATTCATATTGTAAAACTTTGTAATGACAAATATACTTATATATGATGAATGTCCCGAAAATATTCCTTCTATTTAAAACTATTACAATTATTTTAGCGTTTTTTCAGCATTCTGAGCTTCCTTTTTAAGCTCGTAGCCGATGCGATGGGTGGTATACATCTCCAGCACGGCGCCTATGAGCAATGCCACGACCCAATTGTGGTGAAACACGTTGACGTAGGTGGTATAGCCGCTGATGGTCTTAGCAAAGACCGGAAGTAACAGATGATAGCTGTCTTCGACCATGAACAGACCGGCCAAGACAAAGCAAGCCTGTGCCAAAAACATGATTCGGCGCAAGCGGCGGATGGTAACGCTCTGCCCTTCGTAACGCTGGCGCACCTGCATAGCTACAAATAGGCATGCTCCTACGAGCATTACCCAGCACATGATGGGCTGATATAGCAAGAAGGCATAGAAGCCTGCGCCTATTGCCAACAAGATACCACCGATCATATAAAGGACACTCTCAGTCCTATTCAATTGTCTCATACTTGGAAACTTTACGGTTTGACGGTTCGTCATCGCTTAAAACAAAAATATCTTCGTCCGCCTTCTTCATGAAATAGCGTTCACGCGCCACCTTAGCATACGCTGAAGGGTCACGTCGTAGCTCACGCAGCTGCTTCGTGTCAGCCTGATATTGCCTTTCATACTTGGAAATTTCGTCCTTGAGGTCTTGTATCTGGTACTTGTATTCGACATACTTCATGATGCTATTTTCGTCGAAAAAGCCTATCAGTAACACGCCAATCGCAATGACGATGTGGTACTTGAAGCGTGCCAAAAGGCCTAATATATGTCCGGATATCCTTATCACCTCGTTCGATATTTATCTGCAAAAGTAAGAAAATAAACGGAGATAAGATATTGAGAAGTAAATAATTTTATCTTATTAATATAATTTTGGACATCTTCAAAGCACTTGTCAAGGCTTTTAATTACCTTTGCAGAAACCAACAATCAGATAATGAAAGATTACATTGTATCTGCTCGCAAGTATCGCCCGGTGTCCTTTGCCACCGTGGTGGGGCAAGAAGCGCTCACGAGCACGCTGCGTAACACGGTCAAGAGCGGCAAGCTGGCTCACGCCTATCTGTTCTGCGGACCACGCGGCGTGGGCAAAACCACCTGTGCGCGTATCTTTGCCAAAGCCATCAACTGCGAGCATCCCACCGCCGAAGGTGAGGCTTGCGGATCATGCGAGAGCTGTAAGGCCTTTGAAGAAGGACGCTCACTGAACGTCTTTGAGCTTGACGCAGCTTCCAACAATAGTGTCAATGACATCAAGAGCCTGATGGAACAGACGCGCATACCGCCACAAGTGGGTCGGTACAAGGTCTTTATCATCGACGAGGTGCACATGTTGTCACAGGCGGCGTTCAACGCTTTCCTCAAGACACTGGAGGAACCGCCCGCTCATGTGATCTTTATCCTAGCCACAACGGAGAAGCATCAGATCCTGCCCACCATTCTGTCAAGGTGCCAAATCTACGACTTTGAACGTATGTCGATACCCAACATCATGGAGCAACTCAAGCTCGTGGCTGAGCAGGAAGGCATCACCTATGACACAGAAGCCCTCAACGTCATAGCCGAGAAAGCCGATGGAGGTATGCGTGACGCCTTGTCGATCTTCGATCAGGTGGCTAGTTTCTCTCAAGGACATATCACCTTTGAGAAGACGATAGAAGATCTGAACGTGCTCGATTCAGAAAACTACTTCCGCACCATTGATCTTGCGCTGGAGAACAAAGCCGCTGACATCATGCTTCTGCTCAATGGCATCCTGCAGAAAGGTTTCGAAGCAGGCAACTTTGTCAATGGTCTTGCCATGCACATACGCAATGTCTTGGTAGCAAAAGACGCTGCCACCATCCCTCTTCTAGAGGTGAGCGAGCGTCAGAAGCAACGATTTGAGGAGCAAGCCAAGCGCTGCCCCACCCGCTTCCTGTACCAAGCGCTACAGCTTGCCACACAGTGTGACCGCGAATATAAGCGTTCATCGAACAAGCGTCTGCTTGCCGAGCTCACCCTGATAGAGATTGCGCAGATCACACAACCGGACGATGAGAAACCCGGCGCGGGGCGTAGCCCTAAGCAACTGAAATCCCTGTTCCGACACATCATGCTCAACGCTCAGCCCCAAAAGGTTCAGCAGGTAACCATCACTGAGCGCCCTTCACATCCCAAGACGTCTACTGAGGATGTGAAGCAAGAGCCGACGCCCTCTGTCTCCGTACAGACCGCCCAACCAGCCAGCACCACCCATACGTTCAAACTGAAGGGAGCCAACCTCAAGCTTGGTGGTTTTGGCACCTCGTTCAATGCCTTGCTCAATAAGGAAGAGAAGAAGAAAGCGGACGAAAACAACATCGAAGTAACCAACAAGGACGAAGATGCCCAGTTTACCGAATCCGATCTCTTGCTTCACTGGCGTGCTATGTGCAACCGAATGCCCGACTCAATGTATGGCATGGCACAACGAATGAAGAATATGAAACCCGTCATCACCACCTACCCCAACGTGGAAGTGGTGGCTGAAAACAAGATTCTGTATGAGCAGATGACGAGTATCGTCAAGCGAATACGCGCTACCTTGGCCAAGGATCTGCACAATGGGCAAATCAACATCCTGATCCGACTAGCCAAACAGGAAGAGATCAAACCGATGCTCTCACCCAGTCAGGCACTGGAGAAGCTCACCAAGGAGAATCAAGCGGTCAGCAAACTAATCAAGACTCTAGGTCTAGACCTCGTCTAGCACACCCTTGCACATATAGAGAAGGTGGCTTTGTACCTCGATAGAGAGGTTACAAAGCCACCTTCTTGCTTTTCTTGCAGTGCAAAAGCACCTCCATCAGCTACCAAAACGTATCATTTCATCGTATAAGGAAGCCTTTCCTAGATGGAGAATCAATTTATTTTTTCCACAAAAATAAATTATTTTTCGATGAAAATCAATTTAATTTTCTCTGCCAAAGAATTGCTAAAGGAAGATGATAGAGGCCCTTTGAATATATGAAGAAGCCTTGATGAGCAAGCAACAGAGCCTTCACTTGGCATTCACAATGGGCAAAAAGAAAGGACTGGCATCGGTGATGTCAGTCCCTCTATGTATCTTTAGGCATCCTAAAAGCATCAAAGATATCTTTCAGAAGCCTTCTATAGCCTGCTCGTTTCAGCCTTTGTAGCTGACGGGGCGACCATTAACGGCATCAGCGAGCTGCTGAAGCGCTTGTGCTACCAACGCTCTTGGGCAACCAACGTTGAGTCGCATGAAGCCTTGACCGCCTGGACCAAACATCTCGCCATCGTTAAGGGCAAGGTGTGCCTTATCGATGAAAAGGTCGAGAAGGGCGTCGTGGTCTAGATGCAAGTCGCGGCAGTTGAGCCAAACCAAGAAACTGGCTTCTGGACGGAACGGGCGAACAGCGGGGATATGCTCCTTGCAAAACTGCTCCACAAAGCGGATATTGTCCTCCACGTACGCTAACATCTGCTGACGCCAAGGTTCGCCCTTGCGGAAGGCGGCTATCGTAGCGATGGGAGCAAAGACATGAGCCTCATCTAGCTCGTTGACCGTGAGCCATTGGAAGAATACCTTACGCAACTCTGGGTTGGGAACGATGGCATAACTAGAGATGATGCCCGCGATGTTGAAGGTCTTGGTGGGTGCCTGGAAGGTGATGGAGATGTCACGTGCCTCGTCGCTGACCGATGCAAAGGGGATGTGCTTATGGCCAAAGAGCGCCATATCGGCATGGATCTCATCGCTCACCACCAACAGATGGTGCTCATAACAGAAGTGGGCTAAGCGCACGAGGGTCTCTCTATCCCATGTGATGCCACCGGGGTTGTGGGGATTGCAGAGGATGAGAAGCTTACACTTGTCATCGCACACCTGCTCCAGCTGGTCAAAGCCCATGCGATAGCGTCCATCCGCCTCCATGATGAGCGGATTCCATACCACCTCGCGACGATTGCCTTGAGGGGTGAGGAAGAAGGGATGATAGACCGGTGGCATGACGATAACCTTCTCATCGGGTTTCAAGAAGAGGTTGCAGACGATGCCAATGCCCTTCACTATGCCGGGGATAAACTTGAGCCAGTCGCGCTGGATATCCCATTGATGATGACTGCTAATCCAGTCGTGGATGGCTGGGAAATAGTCATCGGGCTCCATCGTGTATCCGAGGATGGGATGATTTAGGCGCTCACGCATAGCGTCAAGGATGGCTGGGCATACGGCAAAATCCATATCAGCCACCCACATCGGCAACAAGTCGTCACGACCCCAGCGAGGTTTCAGTGCACCATGCATCAAGTCGCCTGATCCTTGGCGCGAGATGACGGTATCAAAATCGTATTTTATATTCTGTTCTTCCATTGTTTGTCAGAAAGATAAGTGATGGGTTACTATCAGTCTACGGCTTGGAGAGCCTGCTGGATATCAGCAAAGAGATCGTCAACGTGCTCTAGACCCACAGAGAGACGGATGGTGGTGTCAAGCACATCCATCGATTGTTTCTCCTCAGCAGAGAAAGGACCAAAGATGGTGCTATAAGGATGGATGGCCAAGGTGCGACTATCAAAGAGGTTGGTGGCACGATAGATGAGCTTCAGATGATTGATAAACGAGAAGCAAGCAGCCTGACTAGCGAGGTCGATGCAGATCATCGCACCGGCAGTGGAGCCAAACTGATGTTGTGCCAAGGCGTGGTAAGGATTGTCCTCAAGGCCTACATAGTTGACCCGACGGATCTGTGGCAACGTGGTCAAGCGCTGAGCAAGGTCTAGGGCATTAGCGGCCTGCACATGATAGCGTGCCGAGAGGGTCTCAAGGCCCAAGGTCTGCATATATGCCACCTGTGGTGTCATGTAAGCACCAAAGTTGAACACCACCTCGCCTTTGATGCGCTGAGTAAGTCCTTCTACCGTTCCATAATCGATGATCAGACCGCCCAGGCAGGTAGCGCCACCGCTGAGATACTTGGTGCTGGACACGATCTCTACGTCAACGCCTAACGCGTGAGAAGAGAACTCGGTGAAGGGAATGGTTGTGGTGTCTGCTACCACGGGACAATGCTTCTGATGTGCGGCTGCACAAAGGGCTGTAAGGTCAGCCACTTCCATCTGAGGATTGGTGATGATCTCTAGGAACACACAAGCGGTTTGGTCATCGATAGCTGCTGCAACCTCCTCCACGTTGGTCATATCCACGCTGCGTGCCTCCACGCCGAAGCGATGAAGCGAGTCATTGAGCAAGGAAACGGTGTTGCCAAAGAGGTGCTTGGATGTCACGATATTCTTGCCCTGTGCCGTCATAGCGAGCATCAGCGCACTGATGGCAGCCATACCGCTATTGAGCGCCACCACAGCATGAGCGCCTGTAAGGGCTTTGACGCGATTCTCAAAGTTGGTCACCGTAGGGTTACCGGTACGCGAATAGTCGGGCATATCGATACGACCGCAGAACGCATCTGACATCGTCTGCGCATCGCCAAACTCGTATGCCACCGCGTTATACACGGGCATGCTCAGCGCATGGTAAGCGTCGGGGTGCATAAAGGGCACGTGAAGTGCTTGTGTTTCCTTTTTCATCTGTATATCCTAAATATATATTGCTTATGATTTATGGTCTATTGAGGGGTCTCCGAGATCAATACCACTGTATGGAGTTGCTCACGCCGGATCGCTTGTCATACTTCAAGGCATCGGTAAGCGTAGCGGCATTGCAACGGAAGGTGAAGTTGTATGACGTGTAAGGAGCCAAAACCACAGACGCACTCATGTTGAAGCAGTGCAAGTCGCGGGAAAGGCTGGCGGTGGTCATACTCATCTTGTGCTGGTCAAAGTCGTATCCTGAGGAGAAGTTGATGTTCCATCCATCACTGATACGGATGTTACCGCTAAGGTTGAGCGTCTGTGTGAACTTGTAAGGATAGCGCATGGTCTTGGTGTTGAACGTCCCCTGGGTGTTCTCACGCATGGTGATACCATATCCGATGGTGAGTGACCAAGGCATGTTAAACCGCATATAACCGTCATCATCGGTCTCGGCGATGTTGCTCTTCTTCTTGCGAGCGCCATGCTTACCGCGTTCCATATCATCGTCTACGTTCGACTCGATGTCGGTATCCATTCCTTCGTCATCATCGTCATCCTTGTCGTCCTTATCGTTATCGCCTCCTCCAAACCACTTCTTAAGCTTTTCGGGGTTGAGGGTGAAGGAGAAGTTCTGACTCATACCTTGGAATCGAGGCAGACGTCCAAATCCCCACTCGGTGTGGTTACCGACGTATGGCTTGCCCGACTCGTCTAGCTCGTATGCGTAAGTGGCAAACTGGGCGTTGAGGGAGAAGGTATAGTTCTTCCACCACTTCAGTCGTAGACGCATGGTAAGGTCGCTCCAGCGGTGATAAGAGGCTGCGGCGTTGTAGCTCATGGCTGCGCCAAGCTCATCAATGATGCTGACCTTCTTATATCCGGTAGAGTCTTTGTCGCTCTTGACCTTCATCTCGATGTTGTTGCTCACGTCCCATGAGATCATCTCGGTCTTGCCTGTTCCCGGCACGCCATAGGTTCCGCCGGAGAAAGGCGAGTAGCTCACCAGATGAACATCACCGTTAGCGTCGGTGTACTGGTAGCTGTCATAGTAGCCGTAGCTTGGTGTGGAGAAGTCGGGGGCGTAGGAAATGCTCACTTGTGGGGTGAAGACGTGGCGTATGGCTTGGATCTTGTCACCGAAGATCTTCCTACTGGGCACCCAGAAACCATAGAGTTTGGTGGACGCACTCATCGAGAAGCTCCAGTTGTAGACGTTGTAGAAGCCGTATGTAGTGTCGCGTTTCTCCGCCATCGCGGTCTCGTCCCAGGATCGCATCACCTTATTGGTGTACATTCGGTCGGTGAATGAGAACGAAGGGGTGAGGTTGATATAATTAAATAAGGTGAAGTTGGCTTGCACAGGAATCTGATGTTGGAAAGCATTCTTCCAATCTTTGACCAGATTAGAGTGGAGCAGCTGATCCTCCTTGGTGCTGATGGAGTTGGTGAGATGACCCGTATAGCTCATCGAAATCTTCTCATACCATTTCTCTTTGCCCACGGCATGCTTGCGCTTGAAGGGGTAGAAGCGGCTGATATTGAGGTTGAGGTCGGGCAAGGTGATGGCGATGGACGAGTCGCGCATGTTTTGTGAGAGGTTGGCTGAGGTGCTCAGCGACAGTCCGATGCTGGAGAACTGGGTGCTATAGCTCACCGATGATGTACGCGTCGACTGGGTGAGGGTCTGCGGATTGTACATGCTGTTGAGGTTGTTGCGCTCATAGCTAGAGGTGGCAAAGTTGACGCTGGCTGACAGAGAGCTGAAAGGATTGGCCTTGGAGTCCTGTCTGTGGCTCCACTGAATCTTGAAACTCTCCTGCTCAGAGTAGTCGGGCATACCTTTATCACCCAGTTTGGTATTCTGAAAACTAAAGAAGAACGAACCGTTATAACGATAACGCTTCACATAGTTGCTTGCTAAGCTGACGCCCCAAGAGCCTTGCGTGTAGATTTCACCTAGGACTTTGAGATCCATCTTGTCGCTCAAGGCAAAGTAATATCCGCCATCACGCAGATAGAAACCGCGGTTGTTCTCCTCACCATAGCTAGGCATGATGAAACCGCTACTATACTTCTTACTGAATGGGAAGAAGCCGTAAGGGATGGCTAAGGGCAACGGCACGTCAGCCACCACAAGGTAAGCAGGGCCAAAGACAACGTCCTTGCCTGGGCGAACCTTGGCGCGTGAGAGGGAGATATAGAAGTCGGGATGCTCTTCATCACAAGTGGTGTATCGGCCATGCTTGAGGTAGACAGTGCCTGAAGAGTCGCGCTTACCTATCTCGCCACGCATATAGCCATCGTCTTGCTCGGTATATACGCCGCGGATCAAGCCCTTGCGGGTCTTGAAGTTGTAAGCCATCGTGTCGCTCTCATACTCGTCTTTGCCAAGACTGAACGTGGGACGATTGCGTACGCCATTGGCTGCAAGGCTATCAGGGGTTCCTGTTGCCCGAACCAAACTGCTATCCATGTTCATATAAATCTTGTCGCTGTTGAGCTTCATGGTCTGATAGTCGACCTTTGACTTGCCGTAAAGATGTGCCGAACCGGTCAAAGCGTCATAGACTAGAGAGTCTTCTGCCGTAAAATGGACAGGTGCGTCGATTCCGTTGCGGCGCGATTTCATGATGCTATCTGCTCGCAAGGAGTCGTCCACTTGCTTGTTATGGTGATAAATGGCCAACTGCAGTGAGTCCATCCGTGTGGTATCGTTGGCCAAGAGTGAGTCAGAGGGGGTAGCAATCGTGCTGTCGGCGTCAGCCATCGGGGTGCTGAGATACGTCACTTGGGACATAGGCATACGCACAGAGGCCATGGCTAGAGCCACAACCATCACAAGAAGGCTAAGTAACGTTTTCTTTCTCATTCTTTTACTGAGATGCAAAAATACTTAAATAATAGCGGATAGATACCTATTTTCGCAAATTTAACGCTTCTATTCGAACATTTCGTGCCATCTGAGAAAACGTTTCCATCCATCATTTCCAAATCGAGCAATGCTTTTCTGAGCTTGTTCGAAGGTCTTTTCGCGCTCGAGATGGCTCTTCGAATAGAATTTATCGGCATAGCAGATCACCTGTTCCTCCAAGGTTTCGGGCAGGAAATCCTCATGTGGCAAGGGTAAGTGTTGGTTCACAATGTCGTCCACGGTCAGCCCTGCACCGGTATGCCGCTCGCACACACGGGCATGGCGAGGATAGCCTTCGCCTCGCATGATCTCTGCGCCCAGTCGTCCGTGACAGATATACGGCTCCGTACCCGTGCAGCAAATGCCCGGAGCATCACAGCGGAAGATTCCTAGATCGTGCAGCATCGCCGCTTCTTCTAGGAAGGCATCGTCTAGATGCAACTCGGGATGGCTTGCACTGATTTGCAGCGCCCTGTCTGCCACTTTCCGGCTATGCACCATCAGGATGTGGCGAAGCTCGTTCGGCTGGGGATAATACTTGTTGATGATGGCTTGAAAATCCATATCGGGTATAAAAAAGAAGAGAGTTAAGGAAGCGCACTCTCTCTCAGAATGGTCTTCTTTAACTCTCCCCTACTATCGTTTGAGGTTTATTCTTCGTTACGCTGGATGTATGCGATCACGTCACCCTTGCTCACCTTAGAGCCTTGCTTGGCGTTGATCTCTACGAGTTGGCCTCCGAGAGCAGCTGGAATGGTTACAAACTCGCCCCATGGAGCCTGTATGTAACAGAAGGCGTCGCCCTCTTGATATTCCTTACCGATGTAAGGCTCCACCGCTGGAGCTGCTTCGCCATCGCCCTGGAACTCCCAGAACACCTGTCCCTTAACCGGAGCAACGATGGCATCGGCCTTAGCGTGCTTGAAGGCGGTAGCTTCCTCAACGGATACCTTTGCGCCAAGCTTAGCGTCCTTGGCTTTCTGAAGGTCTGAAAGGAAGTTTTTCTTAGCCTGTCCGCTCTTGTAGTTGCGATACTGCTCGGGGTGCATAGCCAGTTCAAAGAGCTCTTCGTTGTCCTGACCATACTCCCATCCGTTCTCGTCCATCTCTTTCTTGAAGTCGTCAAGGGCGTTGTTGAGCAACGTATGAGGATCTACCTCGGTAAACTCGAGGCCTTTCTCCTTAGCGAGCTCTACCAGTTCGGGAGCTATCTCGCCTGGTACCTTACCGCTCTTGCCTAAGATCATGCCCCACATAGCGTCGTCTACGTAGACGTAACGACCCTTTCCTTGCTCCAAAGAGAGGAGGTTCATCAAGGCGATATTCTTCACATACTGTGAGAATGGGGTCACCAATGGAGGATAACCCACGCGTGGCCAAACGTAAGCGACCTCATCAAAGAGCTTGATAAGCAAGTCGTCAACGCTCAGTTCGGCATCACCCTTCTTCTTACGAAGGTTGTTGATGGTGGTGCGGATGCCACCAAGGTCGCTCATCATTGATCCCATCATACCGCCAGGCAGACCGCAGCTAAGCAACAAAGAGCTCATAATCTTGTTCTGAGGGTTGATGAAGTAGCCCAACCAGTCGTCAATAAACTCCTGAGTCAGGGCGCGTGCTTTCATATAAGCGTCCATATTGATCTCTGGTACGTCAAATCCAGCATGCTTCAACATGCTCTGTACCGAGATGATATCTGGGTGAACCTTACCCCATGACAATGGTTCGATGGCTGTATCGATGATGTCGGCGCCGTTCTCGCAGACCTCCAAGATGGAAGCCATTGACAGACCGGGACCTGAATGACCATGATATTCGATGATGATATCGGGATGCTTCTCCTTGATTAGCTTGGTAAGCTGACCCAAGAAAGCGGGTTGGCCAATACCAGCCATATCTTTCAAGCAAATCTCCTCTGCTCCAGCGGCAATCTCTTCGTCTGCAAGCTTGGTGTAATATTCCAAAGTATGCACGGGAGAGGTGGTGATACAAAGTGTACCCTGAGGCGTCATGCCAGCCTCTTTAGCCCACTTGATGGATGGAGCAATATTACGGATGTCGTTCAGTCCGTCAAAGATACGAGGAATATCCACGCCCTGTGCATGCTTCACCTGGTACATCATGCGACGCACATCGTCAGGAACGGGATACATACGAAGCGCATTCAGACCGCGATCGAGCATATGTGTCTTGATGCCGACCTCATTGAAAGGTTTACAAAACGCACGTACAGCATCATTGGGGTTCTCACCGGCTAACAAGTTAACCTGTTCAAAAGCGCCACCGTTGGTCTCGACACGAGCAAAGCAACCCATATCAATAATAACAGGAGCAATGCGCTCCAACTGATCCTTACGTGGCTGAAACTTTCCTGAGCTCTGCCACATATCCCGATAAACGAGACTGAACTGAATTTTCTTCTTCATATTTGTTGTTATTGCTTTCGTTTGAACTGCCAACGGTCATCAAACAGCACCCATTGGCACATAAATACGGATTGCAAAATTAGATATTTTTTTCTGAATATCAGATATAACGTTTTATATTTTTGCAGTTTTTATCATTCGGCAGAGGCGACCTCAGCACACGAATTCAATGAGCAAACAACGTTTAACACAAATAAGTAGGTGAGCCATCAGAGCCCTTCATGCGGTTAGCATCAGAATAAAGTGGGGCTTTTTCTTTGATATATGTTCACTTTACACTAACTTTGCATGAGTACTAATGCACCCCATTGTTTAACATTCTAGTTCTATGCAAACAGCCAAACAATCTTCCAGCCGTATCCTTTCGCTTGATATCCTGCGCGGTATCACCATTGCGGGTATGATTATGGTCAACAATCAGGGTGACGAGGAGCATGCTTTCTTGCCGCTAACCCACGCCGAATGGATCGGACTGACACCCACCGACCTTGTGTTCCCATTCTTTATGTTCATCATGGGCATCACCACCTACCTGTCTCTGAAGAAGTATCGGTTTGAGTGGTCGGGTCCTTGTGTGAAGAAGATTCTCAAACGCGCCTTCCTATTATGGTTTATCGGTTTGGCGATAGCATGGCTGTTGGCTTTCTGCCGCGGAATGGTCAACCCGGAAGATCCTACATGTAGCTTGGGCGAAAGACTTTGGGCGGCAGCCAACACCCTGGGTACGATACGCATCTTGGGCGTGTTGCCACGTCTAGGTATATGCTACGGACTGGCTGCTATCACTGCTATCACCGTGAAACATAAGTATATCCCGTGGCTGATTGCCGTGATATTCATTGCCTACTTTGTGATACTAGAGTGCTTCAACGGCTATGCGCACGACGCGAGCAATGTGATTGCTGTGGTAGATGACGTCATCTTAGGGAGCAATCACGTATATCGTTGGGACTCACCCGATCCTGAAGGCATCCTCAGCACGCTCCCCGCATGGGCGCACGTCCTCATTGGGTTCAGCGTAGGACGCTTTGTGATGCAGAAGAAGGACCTGAATGACAAGATCGAGATGTTCTTTATCATTGGCTCACTGCTCGTGTTTGGCGGATTCTTGCTATCCTACGCTTGTCCGATAAGCAAGAAGATATGGACTCCGACGTTCTCGATGGTGTCATGCGGACTGGCCTCCACCCTATTGGCATTGCTCACCTGGGTGATAGACAAGCGTCAGCACCAAGACCGAATCACCGACTTCTTCCACATCTTCGGTGTCAATCCGTTGGCGCTTTATATCTTTAGCGACTTATTGCTCATTCCCTTGGCCATCTGCTTCCATGTGCAGCAGACCTGTTATAAGGACTCCTTTGTTCCTATCATGGGCGAACCGATGGGTTCATTGTTATGGTCGCTCATCTTCGTGGCCCTGGTATGGCTCTTCGGGTGCTACCTTTTCAGGAAGAAGATTTTTATCAAACTATAATCTGACATTATAATATCTTTGTGCAATGATACTCATAGCAGATAGCGGTTCGACCAAGACCGATTGGTGTCTCGTAGACGACAACCAAGAATCCACCATCATCAAGACCAAAGGGACCAACCCGTTCTTTCAGAGTGAGGACGAGATTGTTACCGAGTTGCAGACCGCGCTAGTGCCTGCTTTGCCCTCAACGGATATTGAGAGCGTCTACTTTTACGGCGCAGGATGCACACAAGAGAAGCTTCCCGTGCTGGAAAGGGCCCTAGGAAGGGTGCTTCATATCGCTCAACGGTGCGAGGTGGCCACCGATATGCTAGCCGCCGCGCGTAGCCTCTTCGGTCATCAAGCGGGCATCGCGTGCATCCTTGGTACGGGAAGCAACAGCTGTCTATACAACGGCGAGCAAATCACGCACAACGTTTCACCTCTTGGCTTCATGCTAGGTGACGAAGGCAGCGGTGCCGTTTTGGGCAAAACGCTCATCGGCGACATCCTAAAGGCGCAACTGCCTGAACGTATCATCAAGGACTTTAACGCGCAATATCATCTCACGGCGGCGCAAATCATTGAGCAGGTGTATCGTCAGCCGCTGCCCAATCGCTTCCTAGCCTCATTCGTTCCATTCCTGCAGCAACACCTAGACGAACCCTCGATCTACGCTTTGGTAGTGGAAAACTTCCGTCGCTTTCTCTGCCGCAACGTCAAGCAGTATGATGGTTGGGACCGGTTGCCTATTGGCTTCATCGGTTCGGTGGCTTACTACTTCCGCCATCCGCTCAACGACGCGTTGGAACTGGAAGGAATGACCATGGGAAAGATTATCCAGACACCGCTCGATGGCCTCGTAACCTTCCACTCACACAAGCCCCTACCACCCATCACAGAACAATCGTCGCTCTATGACGACCTGGAAAAGATGTCTACACATGACCTTCTGACCAGCATCAACACTGAGGATAAGAAGGTAGCGATGGCCGTTGAGAAAGCTCTTCCGCACATTGAAGCGTTGGTAGACGAGATTGTGCCTCGCATGAAAGCCGGCGGTCGCATCTTCTACATGGGCGCTGGCACCAGCGGACGACTAGGCGTGCTGGATGCTTCTGAGCTTCCTCCAACGTTTGGCGTACCGCCCACGATGGTTATCGGACTGATTGCTGGGGGTGACACCGCCCTACGCAATGCCGTGGAAAACGCTGAAGACGACACCGACAAGGGGTGGGAAGAGCTACAAGCGCACCATATCACCGACAAAGATACCGTCATCGGCATTGCCGCTTCGGGCACCACGCCCTACGTCGTAGGCGCACTGAAGCAAGCCAAGAACCACGGCATACTGACGGGATGCATCACGAGCAATCCCGGAACCAAGATGGCTGCCGTAGCCGATCACGCCATTGAGATGATTGTAGGCCCCGAGTTTGTCACTGGTAGCTCACGCATGAAGTCGGGAACAGGTCAGAAGATGATTCTCAACATGATCTCCACCTCGGTGATGATCAAGCTAGGACGCGTCAAAGGCAACCGCATGGTGAACATGCAACTGACCAACAAGAAGCTCGTTGACCGCGGCACACGGATGCTGGTTGATGCTTTGGGCGTGGACTATGAGCACGCCAACCGCCTTCTGCTCCTTTATGGCTCTGTGGAGAAAGCCATTGAAGGGGTCAGTCATCAATAAGACTAGCTGCAACAACCCCATAACACAAAGACCTTCCGCCGTGCTTCATCAGAGCAAAGCGGAAGGTCTTTCGTGTATATATAAAGATGTTGGCATCGATACGCCAACCATCCATATCTAATCCTTATTATAATTTATTGCTGTCCGCTAAAACTCAAAAGGGCATAAGTATTCGGTCCGAAGCCCTTTAAAATAGGACTTCGGGCTTAGTTTTTAAAAAAGTAAG
>CAVJZR010000014.1:0-54920 GCA_963654235.1 Bacteroidaceae bacterium
TAAGGCTATATGCACTGCATGACTGTCGTATCACTCGAAATGTCGGATGAACCTTTTGTAACAGATAAAGCTACCTTATTTCTTTGCACAAGCCAACTCCACTGCCATTTGCTGTTGTAGGTCTTTCGCTGCACTTGCTGCTTTCTCGGCAAAATCCTCTCCGTTAGAAGCGTAGATAATGCCTCGAGAAGAATTTACCAATAAACCGCAATCGTCAATCATACCATATTGGCATACATCGTGCAGACTTCCACCTTGTGCGCCTACACCAGGGACAAGCAAGAAATGTTTAGGAGCCCACTTGCGAACCACTTCAAACATTGATCCTTGTGTAGCACCGACAACGTACATCATGTTGTCTTCATTCCCCCACTCTTGGCTTTTCTTGAGCACCTTCTCAAACAAAGCGACTCCTTCACTATCTGTAGTAAACTGGAAATCATGACTACCCTTGTTGCTTGTGAGCGCCAAGAGAATCACCCATTTGTTAGGATATTGCAAGAAAGGAGAAACGCTATCTTCTCCCATGTATGGTGCAACAGTCAACGAATCGATATTATAATGTTCGAAGAACGTGCGTGCATACATGCTTGATGTGTTGCCAATGTCACCTCGCTTAGCATCCGCAATGATAAAGTGATCGGGGTAATACTTTTGCAGGTACTGGATCGTTTTCTCAAAAGCAATCATACCTTCAGTTCCCAAACATTCATAGAAAGCCAAATTAGGTTTGTATGCCACACAATAAGGTGCTGTTGCATCAATGATTGCTTTATTAAAATTGAATATAGGGTCATCAGTACCAAGAAGATGTCTTGGTATACGCTTCATATCAGTGTCAAGACCTACACACAAGAAGGTCTCTTTCTTGAAGATTTGCTCAACGAGCTGTTCTCTAGTCATAGTATGTTATTTTTCGATTTCTGTATTTGGAATATCGGGATATTGCTCTGGCGCACGACGCAAGGATACCATGCGTCGTACGAATTCTTCCGCTTGTACAACGTTTTCTTTTTTATCTTCTTCCTTTTGACGTGTATACCTTATCCCCATAAGTCAAAGTTAGGTTATTATAATTCTGATTCCTTAAGTTTCTCAGCGTTCTCAGCAACAGTTAATGCGTCAATGACAGGCTGGATATTACCTCCGAGAAATCCTTGTAGGTCATGGGTGGTGAAGCCTATACGATGGTCCGTGACACGACCTTGTGGGAAGTTGTAGGTTCTGATCTTCGCAGAACGGTCACCAGTAGACACCAAACTCTTACGACGGCTTGAAATGTCATCGATATATTTCTGATGTTCGTGATCATATATATAGGTATACAATCGGCTTAAGGCACGTTCCTTGTTCTTAGGCTGATCACGAGTTTCTGTACATTCAATGAGAATCTCCTCCACCTCACCAGTGTTAGGATTCTTCCAAGGATATCTCAAACGCACACCCGATTCCACCTTATTGACGTTTTGTCCTCCGGCACCACTTGAACGGAAGGTGTCCCATTTGATGTCGCCTTCGTTGATATTCACTTCAAACTTGTCGGCTTCAGGAAGAACCGCTACCGTTGCTGCAGATGTCTGCATACGTCCATTTGATTCGGTGACAGGCACGCGTTGTACACGATGAACGCCACTTTCATATTTGAGAATACCATAGACGTTCTCGCCACTAATAGCGAAGTCGATCTCTTTATATCCACCCACAGCGCCTTCAGAAGCATCTGTCACACTAAGTTGCCATCCTTTGCTATCACAGAAACGCTTGTACATGTTAAACAAGTCGCCAGCAAACAAGCATGCCTCATCACCGCCAGTACCAGCTCTGATTTCCATCTGCACGTTCTTGGCATCTTCAGGATCTTTGGGTACTAAGGCAATCTTAATCTCCTCTTCCAACTGCGGCAGATACGCTTCCGACTGGGCAAGTTCTTCTCGAGCCATCTCCTTCATGTCGGGATCCGTTTCGTTCATCATGATGTCCTTAGCGTCCTTGATAGCGTTGAGGCAATCGACGTATTTCTTACGAGCCTTCATGATATCCTCAAGGTCTTTGTACTCCTTGGTCAGTTTCACGTATCTTTGTTGGTCAGCAATAACTGAAGGGTCAGTGATCAGCGTTGAAACCTCCTCAAAACGAGCTTCTAGGCCGTCAAGCTTTTGCAGTATATGATTCATTCGAATGGTTTATTTCTTTAATAATCAATAATATAAATGTTTTGGTTAATACAAGGCTTCAAACCAAATGAGCTTTAATAATTAAATTCTCCGAACTCACTCTTGATGCACAATGAACGAGGGCCTTCCTCAATATGACCCACTACTTGAGCGTCAATGCCAAAACTCTGGCTGATGGCAATGACTTGTTCTGCCACTTCCGGACGGACATATATCTCCATTCTGTGTCCCATATTGAACACTTGATACATCTCTTTCCAGTCAGTTTGTGAACAATCATGGATGATGCGGAACAATGGAGGAACAGGGAACATATTGTCTTTTATCACTCGGCAATTGTCGCCTACGAAGTGCATCACCTTCGTTTGTGCACCACCTGTACAATGAATCATACCATGAATCTCTGGGCGCAGCTCGTCAAGCATCTTCTTGATGACAGGGGCATACGTTCTTGTAGGAGAAAGCACCAATTCGCCTGCGTTAACCGACACACCGCTAAGCGTTTCGGTGAGTTGGTATTTGCCGCTATAGACCAGTTCGTCGGGTACAGCATGGTCGAAGCTTTCTGGATACTTGGTCGCGAGATATTTAGCAAAGACATCATGACGAGCAGAGGTAAGTCCATTGCTACCCATACCGCCATTGTATCGATGTTCGTATGTAGCCTGTCCTGTGGAACTCAATCCCACAATCACATCACCAGGAACGATGTTGGCATTGTTGATAACGTCCTTACGCTTCATACGACAAGTAACGGTAGAGTCGACAATGATGGTGCGAACCAAGTCGCCTACGTCAGCAGTCTCGCCACCAGTAGGCCAAATACCGATACCCATCTCGCGAAGCTCTTGAAGCAACTCGTCTGTGCCATTGATAATTGCTGATATCACTTCGCCAGGAACAAGCATCTTGTTACGACCGATAGTGCTAGAAACCAAGATGTTGTCTACTGCACCCACACAGAGCAAGTCGTCAGTGTTCATCACGATGGCATCTTGCGCAATACCTTTCCATACACTCAGATCTCCCGTTTCCTTCCAGTACATATAAGCCAAACTCGACTTTGTTCCGGCTCCGTCGGCATGCATGATATTGCAATATTCAGGATCATTACCTAACACGTCAGGAATGATTTTGCAAAAGGCTTGAGGGAAGATTCCTTTGTCTATGTTCTTAATAGCGTTGTGTACATCTTCTTTCGCAGCACTGACACCACGCATCATGTATCTATTGTTCATATCTTCTTAATGTTTTGGGAATAATCTATTAATAATATGTTTAAGCTCTTGTGTTTACTCTTCGCCATTCCAAAAGTCCCATGACGCAAACGCTTGTAACAACAGCATCTCAAGGCCATTCTTCACGGTAGCTCCGTACGCTGCACCTTGTTTCATGAACATGGTGTTATCAGGATTATATAACAAATCGTAAAGCAATGTATGCGAATCCATTGCCTCATAAGGCAACTTTGGACAATTGTCCACGTTAGGATACATCCCCACAGGTGTGCAATTGACGATGACGTTGTACTCCTTTATGATTTCTGGCGTTACTTCTTCGTAGGTAAGGCAGTTGGGTTTCTTCGAACGTGAAACGAACACAGATTCTAGACCAAGAGAATGTAATCCATAATGGATAGCCTTTGACGCACCACCCGTACCTAAGATCAAGGCTTTGTGATGATAGCGTTCTATTAAAGGTTCAATGCTTTTGGTAAACCCGATGACATCGCTATTAAATCCCTTTAAGATTGTCTTGTTCTTCTGATGCGTGATTCTAATCACATTCACCGCCCCAATAGCTTTAGCCTCCGGACTTAGTTCGTCAAGATATTGCAGCACTTGCTCTTTGTATGGGCAGGTGACGTTAAGCCCTTTTAGATCCGTGTTCGTATCCAATATCTCCGTGAGGTTTTCTATCCTAGGAATCTCAAAGTTGATATAAGCAGCGTCAATCTTCTCGTTCTCAAATTTCTCATTGAAATAACCAATAGAGAATGAGTGCCCTAGAGGATAACCGATTAATCCATACTTATCCATAATGTACTGTGTATTGGCGTTAAGTCTTATTTGTTTGCTATATATAGAGTACAGATGCCAAAGGTAAGACGGCGAAAAGAACTATGTCTGAATCCAATCTCTTTAAATAGTTTCACCATCGTTTCTCCTTGTGGGAAGGCTTCTATCGTCTTGTTAAGATAGGAATAGGCGCTGGCATCCTTAGAGATCAATCTTCCATAATAAGGAAGTATTGTGCGCGAATAGATTCGGAACAGCTGCTTCATAGGAAACGAAACGGGTGTTGTCAGCTCGATGATGCACAATTGTCCTCCTGGCTTGAGTACACGATACATCTCGGAGAGACCCTTTTTCAGATCTTGGAAGTTGCGTATTCCAAAAGCAGCCATCACTGCGTCAAATGTATGTTCGGGAAAAGACAGGTTTAGGCAATCATCTTTTTGGAATCGGATAATCTCGTTTAGGTGGGCTTGCTTTACCTTCTCCTTACCTATCTTCATCATGCCCATCGAGATGTCCACTCCGATGAGCTGTTGGGGGTGTAGGGATTTGGCAGCTTGTATGGCAAAGTCACCCGTACCAGTAGCCACATCTAGAATGTATTGCGGCTGGTTGGGTATCATTTGCTTGATAGCCTGCTTACGCCAATACTTGTCTATATCCCACGACAAGCGATGGTTTAAGGTGTCATAGGTAGGGGCGATGTTATCAAACATCTCCTCTACCTGTTTACCTTTTTCTCCTTTATGATAAGGATTGATCTTTTCCTGTTCGAACATAGAGATCTTACTTACGAGTAGCAAGATATTGTTTTACATTGTTTTCGATTCGTGTGGCGATATCACCTTCTTCGGTAGCCTTGTTGAATGTCTCGCCAGTGATATGCTCATATAGCTCGATATAACGGTTGCTGATGCTTTCTGCAAACTCATCCGTAATCTCAGGCATGGTCTGGCCTGGCTCATTCATGAAGTTGTGGTCGATAAGCCATTGGCGAACAAACTCTTTAGAAAGCTGCTTCTGAGGTTCTCCCTTTGCAAACTTCTCCTCATAACCCTCAGCATAGAAATAACGACTTGAGTCAGGAGTATGGATCTCGTCAATCAGATATACTTTTCCATCACGTTTACCAAACTCGTATTTGGTATCAACGAGAATCAGACCGTGCTTAGCAGCAATCTCTTGACCGCGAGCAAAGAGCTTGCGAGTGTAGTCTTCCATCACTTTGTAGTCTTCCTCGCTCACAATGCCTTGACGGATAATCTCTTCGCGAGAGATATTCATATCGTGGCCTTCATCCGCTTTGGTTGTTGGAGTGATGATTGGCTCTGGGAAACGTTGGTTTTCCTTCATTCCATCAGGGAGCTTCACGCCACATAGCTCACGGCAACCATTCTTATATTCTCTCCAAGCAGAACCTGTGAGGATGCCACGAATAATCATCTCCACTCTGAAACCTTCACACTTCAACCCCACAGTGACCATAGGGTCTGGAGTCGCTAATTTCCAGTTGGGACAGATGTCCGTTGTGAGATCTAAGAACTTTGCAGCAATCTGATTGAGCACTTGTCCTTTGAACGGTATTCCTTTGGGCAATACTACATCAAATGCAGAAATGCGGTCAGTTGCAACCATTACCATTAGGTCGTCGTTGATGTCATAGACATCACGAACCTTACCATGATACACGTTTTTTTGTCCATCAAAATGGAAATCAGTCTTTGTTAAAGCTTTCATTGGTTATTGTTGTTTTGTAGTTTCGTTTGTTCTTCTTTCTTGTCGTATGCTTCGTAAGCATTCACGATGCGAGTCACCAGCTTGTGTCTGACAATATCTTTCTTGCCTAGTTCAACGACTCCGATACCCGGAATGTCTCGCAGTATGGAAAGAGCTTGGCGCAACCCACATTTATGTCCATGAGGCAAATCCACCTGAGTCAAGTCACCCGTTATGATCATCTTGGTGTTCCATCCCATACGTGTCAGAAACATACGTATCTGTTGTGGAGTAGTATTTTGCGCCTCGTCTAGGATTACCACCGCATCACTTAGCGTTCGTCCACGCATGAAAGCGAGCGGTGCTATCTGAATGACATTCTTATCCATCATGTCTTGAAGTCGTGTTTGAGGCAACATATCTTCCAAGGCATCATAGAGAGGTTGCAAGTAAGGATCTATCTTATCCTTCATGTCGCCTGGCAGAAAGCCCAATTTCTCTCCAGCTTCTACCGCGGGACGAGAGAGGATAATCTTTTTCGCGGTCTTTTCTTTCAGCGCTTTTACGGCTAAAGCGATGCTGAGATAGGTCTTTCCTGTACCTGCAGGTCCTACCGCGAACACCATATCGTTGGTCTCGTATGCATCAACGAGCTGTTGCTGATTTTCGCTTCTTGGTTTTATAGGTCGCCCCGTAATGGTATATGCCACTACTCCTTTGACGCTATCAGCATGGGTGCGTTCTCCCTTTACAATATCTAGGATATCCTCTTCTGTTATCTTGTTGTATTTCAGGACATGTCGGCGCATCGTTTCAATCTGTTCTTCAAAGGTCGCGAGGTCTTCTTCGTCACCCAATACACGGAGAACATTGTCTCTTGCTACAATCCTCATCTTGGGATAAAGCGATTTGATCATCTGTAGATGACAATTGCCCACCCCGTAAAACATCACGGGATCAATATCTTCAAGTATTATATGCTTTTCTATCAAGATACGTCTTTTATTTTGCTGCAAAGTTACGGTATTTTTTTTATATTCTCTACAATTTTGATATGTATTTCGAATCTAATCTCCCTAGCAATTACAAAATCTTGAAATATATCCTTTTAAGTTCAAAAACATCTAGACTTTCGATTTATCTCCATTGTCTGCCTAAGGCGAAAAGCTACTTCATAGTCATTGTTATTGTTTCTTGTTTACAGTTTTGGTTAAATTTGCGATATGTGATTGAATATATAATGCTTTTGATTTTGTAAATAAATAATCAAAGAAAAACGCCTTCCAAAATTAATGAAATAGAAATTAGATCAGCTTTGTTTAATCCTTATTATTCTCAAAACGCCCTGCAATTATCCCAAACTTATGGTTTTGTCTCCTCAAATATGCTGTTTTAGAAGGCGAAACAGCATATTTTGGAAGCTCGTTAAGGCTTCTTTTGACTGGTTTTTGAGCATTTTTAGGGCAAAAACTGCATCCTTCTCGAAGGATTTAAAGCTTTGGTCTTTATAACGCGCACATAATCAGGTAATTGCATTTTTCGCAAATTTGAAAGCAAAACGGGCCTTCGTGCAGAATATGCAACGTATAACGATGTGTTTGTAAGTATTTTTCAATAGTCTTGTTGCTCGACCGAGGGATAATCTATGAGTGCATGCAAGATAGATTCATTGTTATTATTGAATGTCGATTTGCCATGTCCTTGCAAATCGCAAGATGGGAGTCCAGTCTCATATTTGGCTCAAAGTAATGGTCATTTATTCTTAATCTTCATTATTTTTAGTAGGAAATAACCTATCTTTCATGGTCGTTTTACTAAAAAAGCATTATCTTTGCAAAATAAATATTTTAAGATTTAGTTACATGGAAATTACCGCAAAGCAGATTGCAGCACTTGTCGACGGACGAATTGAGGGCGACGAAAGCGCTCAGATCAGTACGTTTTGTAGAATCGAGGAGGGAGCCAAAGGTGCCATCACCTTCTTGTCTAGTCCCAAATATACCCATTACTTATATACCACATCAGCTAGTGTCGTTCTTGTAGATGAGTCTATCACCATCGATAAGCCAACGGAAGCAACGCTGATCTACGTTAAAAATGTTCGCGACTGCGTGGCTAAGTTGCTGCAGATGTACGAGAGCATGAAGGCCAAACCTACGGGTGTCAGTGAACATGCGTATGTTTCATCCAAAGCTACATTAGGTGAAAATGTCTATGTAGGACCATTCGCATATATTGGTGATGGCGTAACCATAGGCGATAACACTCAGGTGTTCCCCAATACCACCATTCTTGATGGTGTGACGATTGGTAGCAATTGCATCCTTTATCCCAATGTAACCGTATATCATGGTTGTAAAATCGGCAATGGTGTCATTCTACATGCGGGTAGCGTTATTGGTGCTGATGGCTTCGGTTTTGCCCCCAACCCAGCAACTAACCAGTATGATAAGATTCCGCAGATAGGTATTGTGACCTTGGAGGACAATGTTGAGATAGGTGCCAATACTTGTGTGGACCGCTCTACCATGGGGTCTACCATCGTGCGAAAGGGTGTGAAACTTGACAACCTTGTGCAGATAGCACACAACACCGATATCGGCGAGAACACCGTGATGTCTGCTCAGGTGGGTATCGCAGGAAGTACAAAGGTAGGTCAATGGTGTATGTTTGGCGGCCAAGTGGGTATCGCAGGACATATCACCATCGGTGATAAAGTGTTCTTGGGCGCTCAGAGTGGCGTTCCGGGCAGTTTGAAGAGCAACCAACAGCTCATCGGCACTCCTCCTATGGAGCAACGCCCATTCTTTAAGTCGCAAGCTTTATTCAGACGATTGCCTGAGATGCGTAAGGAAATTGATGAATTGAGAAAGGAGATTGAACAGCTTAAACAAAATAAATAAACCTCTTATAGGTTAAGAAAGAAAAATGGAAAAACAACAAACACTGAAAGGAAGTTTCTCCCTTTGCGGTAAAGGTCTACATACGGGGTTAAGTCTTACTGTGACCTTTAATCCTGCTCCCGAAAATACTGGTTATAAGATTCAACGCATAGACCTTGAAGGTCAACCCATCATTGATGCTACAGCCGACAACGTGGTAGACACGCAACGTGGAACGGTAATCGCTAAAGGCGATGTTCGCGTAGGTACCATTGAACATGGTATGGCTGCGCTTTACGCTATGGGCATTGACAACTGTCTGATACAGGTAAATGGTCCAGAGTTCCCAATCTTGGACGGAAGCGCCATTATGTATGTGGATAAGATTAAGAGCGTGGGACTTGTAGATCAGAATGCTCCAAAAGATTTCTATATCATCAGAAAGAAGATTGAAATCAAGGCAGGCGATTCAGTCATCACCATACTACCAGACGAGAAGTTCTCTATCACAGCAATGTGTTCGTTCAACTCTCAGTTTATCAGTAGTCAGTTTGCAACACTAGATGATTCAGCCAAATTTGAAGGCGAGATAGCTCCTGCGCGTACCTTTGTCTTTGTACGTGACATCATGCCACTGCTACAAGCCAATCTGATCAAAGGCGGTGACCTAGATAATGCCATTGTGATTTATGAGCAAAAGGTGACACAGGACAAACTCGACCAACTAGCCGATCTGCTGAAGGTGCCACACATCAATGCAGATGAGATTGGATACATTCAGCACAAACCTCTCAAGTGGTCTAACGAATGTACGCGCCATAAGTTGTTGGATATCATCGGTGATATGGCGCTGATAGGTAAGCCTATTAAGGGACGAATCATTGCTACGCGTCCTGGCCATACCGTAAACAATAAGTTTGCTAGACTGATGCGCAAGGAGATTCGCAAGCACCAAGTGCAAGCTCCTATCTACGATCCCAATGACGAACCTATCATGGACAACGTGCGCATCCGTCAGCTTCTGCCCCATCGTTATCCAATGCAGTTGGTAGACAAGGTGGTTCAACTTGGCCCTACAAGCATCGTTGGTATCAAGAACGTAACAAGCAATGAGCCATTCTTCCAAGGTCACTTCCCACAGGAGCCAGTAATGCCGGGCGTACTCATGGTAGAAGCCATGAGTCAATGTGGCGGATTGCTCGTACTCAACCAGCTAGAGGAGCCTGAGCGTTGGTCCACTTATTTCCTTGGACTTGACAACGTGAAGTTCAGACAGAAGGTGACACCAGGTGATACCTTGATCTTCCGTGTGGAATTGTTGCATCCAGTGCGTCATGGCATTAGCTCAATGAAGGGTTATATGTTCGTGGGTGACAAGGTTGTGGCTGAGGCTTCATTCACTGCACAAATCATAAAGAATAAATAATGAATGCGCGAACCTTATATATTAAAGAGGTTTTGCAGAATTAATAATCAATACTGATATGAACATTATAAGTCCATTAGCATACGTCCACCCCGAAGCCAAGATGGGAGATGGCAACGTCATAGGCCCATTCTGTTACATTGATCGTAACACGGTGTTAGGTGACAACAACGTCTTGCAGAATGGTGTTACCATTCACTTTGGTGCACGCATTGGCAATAACAATGAGTTCTTCCCTGGTGCTAGCATCTCCACCAAGCCACAGGACTTGAAATTCAAGGGAGAGGAAACGCTTTGCGAGATAGGCGATAACAACTCCATACGCGAAAACGTTACCATCTCAAGGGGTACGGCTTCGAAAGGTACAACTATCGTAGGTAGCAACAACCTCTTGATGGAAGGAATGCACATTGCACACGATTGCGTGGTGGGTTCGCATATTATTGTTGGCAATTCTACTAAGTTTGCTGGTGAGGTTACAATCGATGACCACGCCATCATTTCTGCTTCAGTGCTTTGTCACCAGTTCTGCCATATCGGTGGTTATGTGATGATCCAAGGTGGAAGTCGCTTCTCAATGGACATTCCACCCTATATCATTGCGGGTAAAGAGCCCATCCGCTATGCAGGTATCAACATTATTGGTCTACGTAGACATGGTTTTTCCAATGATCTGATTACCCTTATACATGATGCTTATCGTGTAATCTATGGAGAAGGAACACGTGAAGAGAAGATTCAGCGTATCAAGAACGAATTCCCACAAACGAAGGAAATCGAATATATCACGCAGTTTGTAGAATCGTCTAAACGAGGTATCATCAAATAGGATACTTGCTTCGGTGCATCTTATCGTCGTTACAGGCCCAACAGCAGTAGGCAAGACACAAGCTACCTTGCGTCTTGCCCAAACGTTTCATGCACCTATTATCAATGCCGACTCTCGCCAGATCTATGCGGAACTGCCCATTGGTACGGCCGCCCCAACAGACGAAGAGCGGCAGCAAGCCCGACATTACTTTGTGGGCAATCATTCCGTGACCGAGTATTACTCAGCTAGTATCTACGAACAAGAGGTGTTGTCATTGCTTCAAGAACTTCAAGACCTGCATGATATAGTCATCTTGTCCGGCGGGTCGATGATGTATATCGACGCTGTATGTAATGGCATTGACGACATTCCTACCGTCACTGATGATGTGCGCACGATGATGAAGCAACGATACGAAACCGAAGGATTGCAAGCGTTGGTTGATGAGTTGAAGCAGTTGGATCCTATCCATTGGAATGTGGTGGATAAGAACAATCCGCGGCGAGTCATCCACGCATTAGAGATCTGTCTACAGACAGGAATGCCCTACTCTAGTTTTCTGAAGAGAGAACGTAAGGAACGTCCATTTAGTTGTATCAAGATCGGGCTTAATCGTGATCGTTCCGTGTTGTATGAGCGCATCAATCAGCGTACCATCGCCATGATTGAGGACGGATTTGTAGATGAAGCCTTGCGTATGTACCCTTATCGTCATCTGAACGCCCTAAACACCGTAGGATATAAAGAAATGTTCGATTATCTAGATGGCTTGATGACATTACCCGACACCATAACAAAGATACAAAGTGCCACGCGGCGCTATGCTCGCAAACAACTCACCTGGTTCAAGCGCAATCCGGAAATGAGATGGTTTGATCCCGAAAACGTTGAAGAAATCTTAAATTATATACGTTGTAAATTGTAATTAAGTCATTTTGCGTACCTTTGCAACGTTCTGCGATAACAATAAGGAAGACAGAACGACCAATATTTACACATACAAAGGTATTTAATACACAAGATTCTTTTAAGAAACAAGTATGAGGATAATCAAAAACTTATGGAGAGCCATCACGGGCTTCTTCCCTTGGTATGCCAATCTATATAAAGGACGTCCTTGGTATACCAAGACTCTATTAGGAATCACCTCGTTTATTGTAGCTATTTTCATCTACCTTGGTATGGTGGATATCAATCTGTTTTGGCTCTTTGGCAAGTCACCAGGTTTCTCCGAGATACAGACTCCTCCTACCTTCTCTGCCTCAATCATCTATAGCTCCGATTCTGTGATGATAGGCAAATACTTTAAGCAAAATCGTATGCCTGTCCGTTATGATGAGGTGAACCCCTCATTCTGGAAGGCGCTCGTAGATACTGAGGATGAACGCTTCTATAGCCATCATGGTATCGATTACCTTGGCATTGGTGGTGCTATCAAAGATGCTATCACACGAAGCGACGCCCGTGGAGCATCTACTATCACGCAGCAGTTGGCCAAAAATATGTTTAGCGTACGTAGCAAGACATCAACGGGATTGTTGGGATATGTGCCAGGGCTTCGTATGCTGATCAATAAGAGCAAAGAATGGATCATTGCCACAAAGCTAGAACTCATATATAACAAGCAGCAGATCATTACGATGTATGCCAACACCGTCGATTTCGGTAATAACGCATATGGTATCATGACCGCAGCTAAGACCTACTTTGATAAGAAACCTAGCGAACTCACCCCCGAGCAGTGTGCTACGTTGGTGGGTATGCTTAAAGCCACTACTACTTATAACCCCATTCGTCATCCGGAGAACGCGCTGAAACGACGCAACACGGTACTATATAATATGGTGACGCATGGCGATTTGGCCGAGGCCGACTATCAGACGTATTCCAAGCGTCCTTTAGGGGCTGAGCTCCATGTCGAGGAAAACTATGATGGTCAGGCTCAGTACTTCCGTGAAGCTATTTCTAAATACTTGTCCAAATGGCTCAAAGATAACGACTATGACCTATATAGCTCTGGTTTAAGAATATACACCACCATTGATACGCGTATGCAGAAGCTTGCCGAAGATGCTGCCCACAGACAGATGCGCGTCATCCAACGCAACTTTGATAACCATTGGTCAATCAGAAGAAATGCGGATCATTGGCAAGCTAACAACCCTTGGCGTGATGAGAATGGGAATGAAGTGCCAGGCTTTATCGAAGGTATAGCAGAACGTCTGCCTATTTATCGTCAGTTGCAAGAGCGTTACCATGGCAACATAGATAGTGTGATGAACTATCTCAATACGCCAAGACGTGTCATGGTGTACGATTATGATAAGGGCCGCATCGAAAAGACGATGTCCACCATGGACTCTATTCGTTATATGGTGTCCTTCATGCACACTGCGATGGTTGCGATGGAACCACAGACAGGTGCCGTCAGAGCATGGGTGGGCGATGTCAACTTTGATACATGGAAGTATGATAAGGTAACGAGCGAGCGCCAGCCAGGTTCTACCTTTAAACTCTTTGTCTATACGGAAGCTCTGAATCAGGGCCTTATCCCTTGCGACAAGCGACGCGATCAATATGTATCGATGCAAGTGCTCGATAAGAAAACAGGACAGTATAAGACTTGGACTCCAACCAATGCCAACGGACGATTCTCCAATGATAGTATTGCGCTGATGAGTGCTTTTGCTCAAAGTATCAATTCCATTGCCGTAAACTTAGGACAGGAGGTTGGTATCAGTAACATCATCAAGACAGCTCAGGCGATGGGCATAGAGAGTCCGTTAGAGAACGAACCTTCATTGGCTTTAGGATCAAGTGATGTCAACTTGCTTGAGATGGTCAATGCTTATAGCACTGTCGCTAATGATGGTAAGCGTCATAGTCCGGTCCTTGTTACCAAGATTCTTGACCATGATGGCAACGAAGTCTACACCGCACCAGATGACCAGGCACAAGCCATACCATATAAGACAGCTTTCCTTATGCAACAGATGCTAAAGGCGGGTCACACCGAACCTCATGGAACCAGTATGCCAATCAACGCATATATCACCAATGATACGGAATGGGGCGGGAAGACTGGTACATCTAACAACCATTCGGATGCTTGGTTTATGGCTGTGAGTCCAAATCTCGTAGTGGGTAGTTGGGTCGGAGGCGAATATCGTTGCATCCACTTCAGAACGGGATCTTTGGGACAAGGTTCACGCACCGCATTGCCGGTTGTAGGTGAGTTTATCAAGGCTTTAATGAACAATCCTTATTTCCACAATAAGTATAAAGGGAAATGGCCACCACCTGATAAAGATGAGGTAGATCCAACGATGTATCAATGTCAACGAATGGTGATTCACACACAGGAAATGGATACTGCTTATCAAAGTCATAGCAGACACCACTATTATAATGATGAATCCAATGAGGATGATGAGTGGCAAGGACATGAACCCACCGATCCTTCTAACACGGATCGTGAGACGCCCCATGAGGATAACAATCCTGCAAATGCCACTCAGTCGCATCGAAACAACGAGAACGTAGAATTTTAATCCGAATAAATTCGTTACAATCATCCAACTATAGTAGAACGAATCGTGTTATCAACACCCACGAATACTATAGTTGGATGTGCCTTTAAAGTATGGCCGACAGTACCAATACAACCCAGCTAGACCTCAACAACAAAGAATGGCAACAGGCCTTGCAGGTTATCCAATATACCAATCATTCCATCTTTCTTACAGGGAAGGCTGGAACAGGTAAGTCGACCTTTTTAAAGTATATTGCCCAAACGGTTAAGAAAAAGCACATCATCCTAGCACCCACTGGTATTGCAGCAATCAATGTGGGTGGCGTCACGCTTCACTCTTTCTTCAAACTCCCTTTCTACCCTCTTCTACCTAACGACTCTCGTTATTCGGTGCGGAACATAAGAAAGGAATTGAAGTATAACAGTGAAAAGTGTAAACTGCTGCGTGAAGTGGAACTGATCATCATCGATGAGATTTCTATGGTCAGAGCCGATATCATCGACTTTGTGGATAAGGTCCTTCGTATATACACCCATCGTATGAAAGAGCCTTTCGGTGGCAAACAGATGCTCTTTGTCGGCGATGTGTATCAGCTAGAACCCGTACTGAAAGATGATGACCGGAAATTGTTGCAACCATTCTACACCAGTAATTATTTCTTTGGTGCACGTGTGTTTCAGACGTATGCCCTTGTAAGTATCGAACTGAAGAAGGTCTACCGGCAGGTAGATCCGACCTTTATTACCATCTTGGACCGAATCCGGACCAACAATGTTACCACACAGGATCTTCTCTTGCTTAACACGCGAGTGGCTTCAACGCAAAAGCAAGAAGGGAACGCTACAGATAATCAGGTTACTAACTCCCAAGACGCCGAAGACGAAACGCTTACCATCACTTTGTCTACTAGGCGTGATCAGGTGGATTGGATTAATGCGCAAGAGCTTGACAAACTAGCTGGTGATCCTACAACCTTCTATGGAACAGTGGAAGGCGACTTCCCACAAAGTTCTCTCCCTACCCCCCAAGAACTCTCTCTGAAAGTGGGAGCGCACGTGATGTTCATAAAGAATCATGTCAGCCACCTCTGGGTCAATGGGACGCTGGGCAGAGTTATCGGTATTGACGAAGAAGAGGAACGGTTATACATCCGCACCGATGATGGGGCCGAACTGCAAGTGGAGAAAGAGCAATGGGAGAACACACGGTATCATTATAATGAGGCCGAAAACAAGATTGAAGAGGAAATCATCGGCACTTACCAGCAGTTTCCTGTTAAACTAGCTTGGGCCATCACCATTCATAAAAGCCAAGGCCTTACCTTTAACAATGTATCCATTGACTTTACTGGTGGTGTCTTTGCGGGTGGTCAAACCTATGTGGCGCTTTCCCGATGCACATCGTTAGAAGGAATCCGACTGGTGCAACCCATCAACTCACGTGAGATCTTTGTCAAGAACGAAGTGGTTCAGTTTGCCAGACACTTCAATGACAACAATCTGATCAATGTCGCTCTGCAACAATCTCAAGCCGATAAAGAATATGCTCAAGCCATAGAAGCGTTTAACGAATGCCGATTTGAATCGTTCATCCAACATTTCTTTGTGGCTATCCACTTAAGATACGATATCGAGAAGCCTGAGGTAAAAAGGTACATAAGGATGAAACTCAACCATTTCAACGCTTTAAAGGCAGAAAATATCCAACTACGTCAGCAGCTTGAGCAAACCACGGATTATCTCAACCGATTGGCTACTGAGTATGTCATCATGGGAAAGGAATGCGAACATGAACAAATGACCGAAGCAGCCATACGCAATTACGAAAAAGCCTTGGAACTTTGTCCGCATCACACGGAAGCCTCCAAGAGACTTAACGAACTGAACAAACATAACAAGTGATCAATATGAAACGACTTACACCTCATATAATAGTAATAGCCTTGGCTGCAATCACGGCTTGTAAGCAAGCCACAGTATTCAATCCTTCGGATAAGGATACTGTACCTCAAAGCCAATTTGCACCACTACTCAATGATAGCACGTGCGCAGTGGATCTGCAAAACGTGACAGGCGTAGCTTTCCCCAAGTATAAGATTCTAAAGGAAACCACCATCGTACCCGACTCTATAAGCATTGCCGCTTCGGAAGAAACCATTGCTAGTGGCAATTTCTCGGCTATCCTTGCTATGGATACGATTGCTCCGAAGGAGTTCTTCTACAAAATTGACACCTTGGCAAGACGCGATACGTGCTGGACTATCAAAGATGGCACGTACAGTTATAAGCGGAAAGATAAAACCTTTAGTTATACGCTGTCCTTATCGCCCAAAGGCAAGACGATTCAATACACGCAGCTCCGTAACGATTTCAAGTAGACCATTGCCCATAAGCATTGAATGTTGTGCCTTTGTACGGACTCACACGAAGATTGTTTTTCACCAAAAAAGTTCTAGTTATGATTACATTCCCATGTTGCAAAATCAACTTAGGTCTTAACGTTGTAAGCCTAAGACCTGATGGTTATCACGATATAGAAACCGTATTCTACCCTATTCCCTTGTGCGATGCTTTGGAAATAAACCCGATGCACCCCGAATATCCGTCTGATACGGCGTGCGACTTAATGGTTACAGGCACTCCGATGAACGACAATCCTCAGAGCAACTTGGTTGTGAAAGCTTATAATCTCTTGGCTCAAGACTATGCGCTGCCTCATCTTCATATTCATCTGCACAAGCGCATCCCTATGCAAGCAGGCTTAGGCGGTGGTTCGTCTGATGCTGCCAATATGATATGCTTGCTCAATCGGAAGTTTGAGCTAAACCTTGACGTGCCTCAGATGCGCGATTATGCCGCCAAACTTGGTGCCGATTGTCCATTCTTTATCACCAATGAGATCTCTTATGCTACCGGAATCGGTGAGGTGCTAACACCCATCAAGAGCGACAACGAGAACCTCAATGGCTACTATGTGGTGATTGTTAAACCTGATGTGGCTGTATCTACGGCGGAAGCATACGCTCAGATTCTGCCTGTCAAGCCTTCAAAGAGTGTGCGGCAGATCGTCAAGCAACCTATTGATACGTGGAAAGACGAACTGACCAACGACTTCGAACTGCCTGTCTTTGCTAAGCATCCCATATTGAAGCAAATCAAAGAAGACCTTTATAGGCTAGGCGCTCGCTATGCGCAGATGTCTGGTAGCGGTAGCGCAATGTTCGGAATCTTCGGGCGTAAGCCGGATGGAATAGAAGAAGCGTTCCCCAATGATTTCGTTTACATTTGCCGATTGTAATTTCTCGAAGCGTTATGTCAGAATTAAGTCAACAAGAAACTTTTACCGAACCCAATGACGAACTGCTTCCTATGGTCGATGATCAAGGGAATGTCATTGGAAAGATGACTCGTGGCAAGGCTCACGATGGGAGCAAGGTCCTCCACCCTGTGGTGCATCTTCATGTGTTCAACTCTAAAGGCGAACTCTACTTGCAGCATCGTCCGCATTGGAAGTTCATCCAACCCGACCGTTGGGATACAGCAACGGGTGGACACATTGGCTATGGCGAATCCATCAACGATGCGTTACAACGTGAGGTGGAAGAAGAGTTAGGCATCACGCAGTTTGTTCCGAAGCTGATTCGCAAGTATGTCTATGAAAGTCAACAAGAGCGCGAACTGATTTATGTGTTCCACACAGTATATGATGGCGAAATCTATCCTAGCGAGACGGAGCTTGACGGCGGGCGTTTCTTCTCTGCTGAAGAGATTCGTCTGCAGATTGGCAAAGATACGTTCACGCCTAACTTCGAATACGAATACATAAACGTAATCGATAAATCACGTGGAGAATGACGCTGCGGCTAAGCAGATACAAGAGAAACGAGAACCATATAGAATGATTACCCCAATCCAAGAACGTGTTGCATAGAGCATAAGTGGCAAAGAATACGATTGCTGCAACAAACGTGGATAGCAACATATATCGTGTGGCTACAATCCCGATAAACACGCCGTCAAACACGAAAGCAACGAAGGAACAGGCTGGTATCAGCACAGCCCAAGTCATATAGCGTGATGTGGTATCTATCACCCCGGCGTCACTGCATATCAGATGGATGATGCCATCGCTTAGTAACGCATACACCAAGGTGAATACCATAACCATCCATACGCCAAAGCGTAACAATTGACGGACATAATCAGCAAAGGCTTTGTCGTCATTGGCGCCGTAGCTCTTACCGCATAAGGCTTCACCCGCATAAGCGAAGCCATCCATCACGTACGAGAAAAACGTAAAGAATGTCAGTAACAAGGTGTTGGCAGAGAGTATCGCTGCTCCTTGCTTACCGCTGAACGAGGTGTAGGCGGCATTGACCATGACGAGGCAAAGGGTGCGTAGGAAGATGTCGCGGTTCACTGCGAAGAAGAAGCGCAACTTCTTTTTATCAAACACTTCTCTGAATCGATGTACCACGGTCCATACCAACCGAATCATCGATGATTGCACAAACGATCTACGGAGCGTTCTGTTTGCCATGTAAATGCCAATAACCACCCCCACCCATTGTGCGATCAATGTCCCCGCAGCTACTCCCGCTATCTGCCAATGACATCCGAAGACCAAGAACAGCGAGAAGATGATGTTTGCTATGTTCTGTATGATTGCAACATACATGGGCGTCTTGGTGTCTTGCATCCCAATAAACCAACCTGTCAAACTATAGATGGATAGCATTGCGGGTGCTCCCCACATCACGATATGGAAATACTGTCCTACGTGTTCTCTTGCATCATAAGGGGTATTAAGGATGTTTAGAAGCAACGGATAAAGTAAAGGGGATAATATCAAGAACGCTCCACTTAGCAGACCACTGATCAGCAACGCTCGTGCTAGCACATAAGCACATTCGGTTGGGTCTTGTCGCCCTACCGATTGGGCGGTCAGACCGCTTGTTCCCATACGCAAGAACCCCATCAACCAATAAACTACATTGAAAATCATCGAACCAACGGCTATCGCACTGATATAGGTCTCGTTGCCAATGTGACCAATGATGGTTATGTCCACCAAGCCTAGCAAAGGTATGGTGATGTTGCTCACGATTGAAGGGATAGCCAAGGCGAGAATCTGCCTTTGTCTATCTGACAACCTGCGTGATAATGAGAACGTACTTTGGCTCATCTTATCTCGTGGTTATATGGAAACATCCTTGGCGCTTCTCATGCTTGATATAGCACCGTCCATTCTTGCGCAGATCATTCAGCACTTCGCTTAGCACCCACTTTAAGGTGTCGTTTCTCACTTCACGCGTGATAGGCACATAATGGTTGTAAGCAATATCAAACGTTGTTCCATAGAGATGACAACTGTTCTCGGTTGCATTGTGATTGCGTTTCCTCAGATTGTCCACGTCTTCCCGCGTACGTAGAACGCTCGAGATGATTATTTTGCTCAAAGGAATATTCTTTGTTTGCAAACTATCCATAAAGTTGCAAGCTATATCTTGAAGCAAAACGGCAGCACGTGGCACAAGGTACGGAATACTGCTATTGAGCTTGCGCACATCATAGTAAGGATTGCTTCCTATGAACACCAGCTCCTTCAGTCTACGTTCTGCCTCGGCACGATTAGCCACGGGGGGCACGCCAAGGCCATAAGCTGCTTGCAGTTGTACATCGTTGGAGTCAGGAAAACTCTCGTCATAGTCTCTTACTCCCCGCACCCTATTCTTCTTCTCGGTGCCTTCCCCATTGTAAAATACTGATGATTGTTGCGTCGCAATGTCCGACATAGCAACGATGCGTGCCGAGTCTTTTCTGATCTCGCTGTCAGTTAGCGTGTCGCTTGTCGCTCCATTAGCCAGTCCTTTGTCATCATCGCCTTGGTCAGTGTACCTTCCACCAGCAACACTAGGAAAGATAATGCGTGTCAATGCCAACACTAGCACAACGACGAAGAACCCTTTGATATATATACACTTTGTAATCTTAAATCCAATCTTTCTCATTCTGATTACAAAGTTAATAAGATTGGGCCATTTCCCCTTCCTTTAGGGTTTAAAAGATAAGCGGTTTAACATTTTTCTATATCTGCTTTCTCATACCTTATTAAAACCTTGAAGCCACCGCAATGATTTGCAGTGGCTCCAAGGACATTCTATGTATAGTGGCGTTTTATTGTTCCGTCATGACACCTTCTATATATAGGCGGGTCATCTCTATCTTGCCATTACTGCGGACGGTAATGCTCTTCTTGAAGTGGCCGGCAAACTTACCTGTTCCGTTATAGGTGACTGTGATAGTGCCTTTCTGACCGGGAGCGACGGGCTTCTTGTCATAACGAGGCACGGTGCAACCACAACTAGCTACAACCTGATTGAGAACCAATGGGGCGTTGCCTACGTTGGTGAAGGTGAATGTTGCTGTCTTGACAGGCGACTTCACAGAGAACGTGCCCAAGTCTTGCGTTACCTTGTCAAACTTGATCTCTGCTTGGTTCTGCGCTACACAGAAGGTAACGCTCATGAGTAACATAACGAATAATGAGAATAGTTTTTTCATGTTCTTTCTCCTTTTATATCTTTAGTGTTTACTTTTATTTATGACGATCGTAGTGACGAAAGGTTTAATCGCGCTTGCGATTTCTTATCGATTCATAGACCGCATTATACTTTGCAACCATTGTAGAAAGGTCAAACTCTTTGGCTCGTTGGTAACAACGTTGCGCTATCGTTTGGTAATATTCCGTGTCGTCGTGCAACTGCTGAAGGTAGTGAGCCAAAGCTTGCTCGTCACTTTCTGGGAACAACACGCCATAGCCTTTCGTTACCTCACGCAGTCCATTGACATCAGATGCAACAAAGGGTTTGTCAGCGCTCATACCTTCGATGTTAGATAGAGACAATCCCTCCCAATGACTAGACATAACGATGACTGATGAGGATTTCAGCAACCGTGGCACATCCTCGCGGCGTCCCCAAAACACTACCCTATCTGCCACACTTTCGCTTTCAGCCAATGCGCGCACCTTTTCCATCCTGTCGCCAATGCCAACAAGCCATGCTACACAATCTTTAGGTAGATGCTTCAGCGCCTTGATCACGGTGTCTTGATCCTTGGCTTGACGGAATCCTGCCACCATGGTCACTACAAACTTACCCTTGCTAGGATTCTCTGCCTCGTCTAGAGGCTTTGTCTGATGGATAGCCTCAACATCCACACCATTATTAATAGTAGAGATCTTGCGGTAGTGCTTCGAACTCTCATCGAGCCACCCCCCCCCCATATACTCACGGAGCTTGTCTTCTGCTATCTGTGAGATACAGATGATATGGTGATATCTGTGGTACATCCAACTTTCGATTGGCGCATACCACTTCCAATCGCGTTTGCGATTGGAAGTGTTATGCTCTGTGGTGCACAACCTTACAGGATTGTGCACCACAGAGCATAACACTTTAGCAAATGCGACGAAAAGCTGTGGAGAGGAGTTGTGTGTATGCACGATGTCATAATGGCGCATGATACGTGCAAGCTTCAGGATATAAAGTGGATTATAATAGCCACTTCCCAGTTTCCATATCTTCACGTCGGGGTTCTCGGCTAACAATCGATGCATCAGCGGTGTATCCTTCCCGTTAAACACACACACATCCACCTGATGCCCCAAAGCACGTAGCTTTGACACCATATTGACCACCAGCGTTTCAGCGCCACCCGTGTCAAGCGATGTGATTACTTGTAGTATCTTCATGTGTATCGATTCTTTATGTACATAACTTTTCTTTTTGAGTCTTATGCATCATTAAGCTCTGTTATCTTTAAAGCCCTTAATCTTTTTGTAAGTCAATACTGGAGAGATAATATACTTAAATAAAAATGAAATACCTTTATATGCTATAAATGAACTCATTGAAAGGTTTAAGATGTGTCTAACGAAATTAGACTTAATACCTTTACTGTATTTTGGAATGGGGAGGAAGCTATTGTTTAAGCACCTCTTGCGTATTGCAACAAAAGAAGAGTAATTATAGACAGAAGACCAAACTCGAGTTACAAGAAAAAACTTCTTTGAGTTTAGAGAATTGTAACAAGCTTTTTCAACTTTAGGCGATTCAGCTAAATCATAATGCTTCATTTGATTTAGAATTTCCTCATAGCCATAAAGGTAATCATCTACACATTTTCGGCAATGACTTTTACTTCGTTTTGTGGTTATGCTATCACGATGTACCACGTAACGATAAATATTGGCATGTGTAGATAAAACTTTAGGATTTGCCAACATAACGGTGTTTGAAAATAGCTGGTCCTCACATACAATTAGTTTTTCAAAACGAATATGTTCTTGATTGAGAAAAGATCTGCGATAGATAAATAGCCAACAAAACGAAGGAAGACCATCACGGACAATTAGATTATGAGCATTACCCTCATAATCAACCTCGTTATTGATCTCCTGCACGCTCCAATAGTCGTAAGAACTACGAAAGCTTATAACGTCTATATCTTTTCTTGACGCAAAAGGAATGAATGCTTTATTTAAACCATCGTCCAATAGATAATCATCTGAGTCAATAAAACAGACAAACTCGCCTTGAGCATTATCTATGCCCGTATTACGTGCAATGGATACGCCTTGATTCTTTTGATCGATAAGTTTGAAATTATCATAGTTCTGTACGTACTCTTCACATATATTACGAGAATTATCTGTTGAGCCATCATTAATCAACAAGCATTCATACTGATCAGTTGATAATCCTTGTCTTAGAATACTTTGCAAACATTTTGGCAAATATTGTGCTACATTATAAACGGGAACGATTATAGATAATTTCAGCATAGTTTCTTCGCTTAATGATTAATGATGTGGACAATATATCATCTGTTATCGTGTGAATTGATAACAAAAGGAGGCAGACTTTTATATTCTTCAGTTTGCACATATCGAGCCGCGTCTATATTTCCTTTTATGTATGCAGTAATAAAACGAGGTGATAGATGAAGAATAGAAAAGGCTAAACGAGACAATGTACTCACAAGAAGTCGATATTTGTAAGCACAAGAGCATTTAAAGCGTTCCATTGTCGAATTCTCTCTTAGGTTATATATTGACCTATACCATGTAAGGTATTGTGACATTGCTCTATAATAAAGTTTATCATATGTCTTTTGGCTGGCTTTATTGGTATTTGCATCAAGATGTAATACCCCGGTATCGTAGGCCATCAGAATCTTAAAACCATTTTTATATAGTTTGTAGAACATCAACTGGTCTTCACCGAATGTTCCGGGAGGATATTGGTCAACCCATAGCTCGTGTTCATAATGAATATCTTTAAACACTTTCGTTTTTACAAACAAGGCTGTACCTGCAGCACTTTGCGTAGGTAAAAAAGAATGTTTTGGAGGACGATTGTTATAAGAGAATGCACCGGACCGCTTTATCTTAATAGCTAACCCATCATCTTTTCTTGCACTCACTGTGTTCGCTAGGTATGCAGCTGCTTTTGATACAAAAGGCATATCTTGGGAAGGGAATGTATCTGGAGCAACACCATCTGCATGATATGTTTGTATAGCTTCCCACATCTTTTCTATTGAATCACTTGGGAAGTACACATCATCATCCAATATCAACAAATACTCTTCAGCAACATTGTCAGCGGAACAAGCTCTTTGATGCACCAAGCCTTTGGGTGTATCTACATATTCCTCATAACCAACCGTAAAGTCAGGTCTCTCAAATCCATGAGCTAGGTGAATATAGACATGTTTGGGCTTAATGGTTTGAGCAAACAAAGATTCCAATTCCTTTCTGAATTTATCCCCTGCTTTTCCTACGGTACGTATGGCAACACTATATTCAAATTTACATTCCATATTTCTTCCTCCAATATTTATATAAAACAATTCCGGGCAAATAGCATATTCCTACTAACCATTTATAGGAGCATTGAACTATTTCTCTAAAATGTTTTCCTCCGAATTTGCTATAAACTATATATAATAAACTTTCTTTAATTCTTATTTTCATGTTAAACTCTTTACTCATTGTAAGTAAAGATCCATATGCCATTCCTTGAGGGCATCGAAAACGTAATGATCGTCCTGTTTGAGATAGACCACCTTCTAAGTATTCCGTCTTATAAATGATTTTATTTACAAATAACATTGGACGTTGAAGAGCAAGTTTTATCCAAACAACACTTTCACTAATAAACTTTTCCCCTTTATAAACTGGGAAAGGATTATCTTTTAGATATTTGGTAACCCACACCTCTGCTTTGTCACCATTAATGTTATGGTTGTATCTTACATTTATAAAGGTATCTATTCCATAATCTTTCGGGTATAAATCACCAATGTGTCGGCTTTCAGTAATATATCCACGCAGATATCCAATTCCGCAAAGATCATGCTGTTCTACCGATTTATAATCTTTCTCTATGGTGGCAATAGCATCATGGGTTAACACGTCGTCAGAATCAACGATGAAAGTAAGAGCCGTTGCTATATTCTGCACTCCTACATTAAGTGCAGTATGTTTGCCGCCGTTTTCTTTCTTGATGTATTTGATTAAAAATGGATTTTGTTGGTTCTGGAAACCATCTACAATCTCAGCCGTATTGTCAGAACTCCCATCATCAACAATAAGCCACTCATAGTTGAAAGACGATTGTTGAAGCAAATTATTATGTAAGGTGACAAGGTTCTGTGCTCTATTATAAGAAGGTGTCAGAATCGTAATAAGTTTATTATTCATCATTTGAAACGGAATGCTGGTTTGTAAAGTTTGTTATTATCATAACTCGAATCATATTCATATTTCGCATGAATTCTATCGTTTGGCCTAACACCATTTGTAAGGAATGTTTTGTAAGGCATAAGATATGAATCCCATCCAAACAAAATGCGTACGAATAAGAATAAGAGTACTCCTATTAAACTAACGTTCAATACGCTTTGAGAAGCTTGCTTTGTATGAATAGTTGTTAAGAATGAAATAAGACCTATTATATAATACCAACTTAAGCGTCCTGCTTGTGGAGATCGAACAAAGACGAGCAATATGGCGCAGAACAACAAAGAATAATTGAAGAGGACTATAGTTTTTCTATCAGTACTGATAAATTTATATTGCTTGATAATAAGAAACAAAAAGAAGAAAGCTTCAATTATATAATCAAATCGAACACCATACGATTCTGTTTCCTCTGCATAATTTAGATACTTTTCTTTGTCATCCATTGCGCCTGCATAGCTTTCAAATAAAGATGTAGCAACATTTGATGCTCCGATGAAAAGACACAAAAACATTACGCAAATTATGGTGCTAACGCTATATTTTTTCTTAGGAACTAACCATATTAATAATAACACCAATGCAGAATGATGGAAATAATAAGCAATAATCGTAACTAATAGAAAAGATAGCCACTTCCTATCTATTAAATATTTGATTCCTAATGCAGAAATAGTTACAGCCATTACTTGGCGTATGTATGTGAATGAAAAGAAGAACCATAATCCCAAAAAAAGCAAAACGGCAATGGGATAATTATTGGTATACTTTTTTATTTCTACAAATAACAATAAGTATATGATTAATGTGGAAATCAGAATGAATATATATCGATTGGCGGTGATATGTGCAACAAGGTAATTATAAAACATAAATCCTTTTTCGTCAAAGCCCATAAATACCATACTAAATGGGAGACCTGCGTCTACACCATCGGCAACCGAGTCAAACACTTCTCCGTAGATATAACGGTCATAGCCTCCGAGCATATCCGACATCCCAACGAAGAATGCCAAGAAGGTGAGGATGGCTGCCAATGTACCCACGCTTTGGTGGCTCTTCTGATCACCAAAGAAATACCACAACGTAGGGATGGCAAATATAAGGAGGTATAACCACATATTCTATATATTGTTTATGGCGGAGAGCCGCTCCGCCTTCTGTAACATTGCGCCTCATAGGAAGGCACATGCAAAGATAATAACTTTTGGTTAAAGTAGACGCTAATCTTGCTGATTTTCTGCACCAAGGAACAGCTCATGTGCCACTTTGCTTGCATCATGCGCCCTAAGCACCTGCTCTCTGCCTTGTTCCGTGAGGGCTTCATAATGAGCAATGCGCTGCGGAATATCCTCAAGCATTGCGATGGCTTCCGTAGGTGTGTGATAGAGCAAGCACCCCTCACCATGCTTTACGGCGATGTTCTCTAGAGCGAATGGTGTGCCGAGCTCCAACAAGCCGTTGCTGATGGCATCGAGTACCTTGCCTTTCGTCCCTGTTCCTACGTCTATCGCATTGACTTGTATGTCGTGTTGCTGTAGTTCGGTTATGTAATCATCGGCAAAGGTGATGTGCCGTGCCGTCCATCCTGCATCTTGCAGGCGTCGTGTCCATGCGTCCCATCCTTTACCGAGGAAGGTCACCTCATAATGCGCGACTAAGGTCGTGCTATGCTCCATCATCGCTTGCAGCAACGCATCGCTACCATGAGAGCAATAGAAGTCGTATCGCCCAGCGAAGAGCAGTTTCACCTTGGGTCTGTGAAAGCGTATCTGCTTGTCTCTATGCGCATAGAGCGGATGAGGCAAGAAGAGGGTCTTTGCTTGTGGGCAGATCTCTCGGAAGAACGCCTCGTCAGCCTTTCCCACGAAGTGATAGCGTGTGTTGGGCATCAGCAAGGCACGTTCCATCCCACGATACTGCCAAAACGCATACGCATAACGCATGATGGATGAGGCTTTGGTGGTAGGAAAGTCCTTACCCAATAGGCGGTGATAGTACATCGACTCACAGTCGGGCATCGTAGCGATACAAGGCTTCTGCGGAAAATGCTGCGCCAGATGCGCAATCTCCTCTCCGTAGATCCACACTTTATCGGGCTGATACTCGCTGATAGCGCTTATCGTCTGTTGGCTCAACTTACAATATCTCAAGTAAGGATAGCGCAGCAAGATGCGCAACGGCGCCAAATGCCACTTGAACATCCATTTGATCCATGACGGCATGGCGAGCAGATGAATCTTTACGCCCAGTGCTTGCTCCACCTCACGGATATCTTTCTCCGGTATGTGGTTGATGTTATAGCTCCACACCTCAAACTGCGCATCGCTCCCCATCCCCTTGATGAGATGGTATGGCAACGCTGAGGCTGCGCCACGATTGTTATATGTGGGTATGGATAAGGATATCAGTGCTATCTTCATAATGTATGTATGTGCTAATAAGTTAGAGGTATCCACAAAGTTTCAACAACCAAGTTTGATTGAGCAGATGCATCATGAGTGTCGACTTAACTGAAAGCGATCTTCCTCTCATAGGATAAAGTCTATAAACCTCAGCTATTTCAAAACAATCCTTGATAAATGACTTCGGTTGTGATTTGTCTTTAAGTAACTGGCGAAGCATATTCATCATGAGACTATTACTTCTCTTTAGATAATTGCATTTAAGAAGAGAGTCATTAGCTGATAGTGCTATTTCTTTTAATGACTTAGCTACATATATATCACCAAGGTATCGTCGTTGAACCTTCTTCATATCGCAACTTCTATCTGTAGAATCTTCATTCCAACAGTATACATACGCACAGATGTCGGTAAATAGCACACGTTTAAGATGTGGGAAGAGCTGAATATTAAACTCAGTGTCTTCATGCGTTATGTTTTCTTTAAAAAAGATGCGGTACGAAACAATGCTCTCTCTAAGATACAATTTGGTGCAAGCAGAATCAAACAATAATCCATTAATGATAGCTTCTATACCACTAAACACTTGATACAAAGGTTGTCTTTGGTAATATTTATTGCCTTGATTGTGCTTGTCTAGAACATTCATAGCAAATGCACATAGTTCTAGTTGGTGGCTTTCTGCTATTTCAATAATTCTAGGAATTGTTTTCTCTACTAGATAATCGTCCGAATCTACAAACAGAATGTATTTTCCTTTGGCATAAGATAAGCCAAGGTTACGTGCCTTTCCTTGTCCTGCATTATCTTGATGAATCAAGGTGATATTTGTGTGTTGTGGCATTAACCTCTCTTGTATGATAGATGCACTATCATCGGGAGAACCGTCGTTAACAAGAATTACCTCAAACGTGTTCTCTTCCATATCTTGAGAATAGAATGAGTTAACACAACGTTCTATGTATGCTGCGGCTTTATAAACAGGAACTATGATACTTAAGAGTTTCATTCTTTACTTGGACAATTCGTTGATTAAAAAGTTTCTACTTTCCTGTTGCAAAATCTGCATACGTTGGTTGACATGCTCCCAATCAATATCCTTCTTTATAGAGAAATCAAAATCTCCACCCGTAATCAAGCGATCTTCTAAACCGAACATCTTGAGGAGAGAAAGGAAGCGATCGAGACCTCGTCCTTTATTCCCTATAGCCCAAAATGGCTTGTTGAAGATAATCGAGAATACGCATCCGTGGAATGAGTCAGTGATGACATAGTCTGATGTCGCTATTCCTTCCAACCAGCTCTCGACTGAGGGTTGCACTCTCCAATCAAAGTATTCATTGGGATTATCTGATTGTGCATTAAGATATAAGAGTGGTAAAGAAAAAGTCTTAGATGCGGTTTTGAGCATCTGTGCCTTTTCCTCGCTCTCGTCTAGTATGTAACAAGCAATGTGGTGCTTGAGGCTTATCTCTTTTTCCAATAAAGCAAGATAGTCTGCACTACTTAACAACAACGTTGGGTCGAGAACCTTGGTAGCATTGACATCTAGTTCGTTTCTACAAATATCGATGCCGCTATCTTCTCTAACCGATATGGCATCAAACTTCTTTGCTAACGCTCTGCATCGCTCTTTAAGTGCAGATGGATAGTCAGCCGTATTCTTACCGAATGATATGGCGTAACCTATCCTTTTTACATTATCATTTTGGATAAAGTCAAGAAAATAATGAAGCAATGTTTCATCGTTTCCATAATACCTCCATACTTGGTCACTTCCCGAAACTAAACAATCGAACTGGCCCTTTGTCTCGTTCAGATTATTTACTATCAATGGTTTGATATGTTTCTCAACGAAAGTGCGTGTATGCACCATGGCTTCTTTTGACTTCCGATAGCCGTAACCATCAAGATCAATAATGATATAAGGTTGTCTTGCTATATATTTCTTTAGACACTGTTTGCAGATGCTAGCAAGACGATGCCCTAAGGTCATACGGGGAAAATAATAATCGTAAGGTAACTCAACCTTCTTTACTTCGTGACCTAATCTCTGCAAAATGGTTTGTAATGCGTAGGCTTGCAAGATACCACCGTAGTTGGTAAAGGCGGGATGGGTTATTATGGCTATATTCATTGTTTAATAATCATTGATGAAATGGAGAGAAATGTCAGGCTCTTTGAAAGAAGGAAAAGTACCCATTACTCTAACTGTTCACAACCATCAGTTGTGCCCATTAAAGGCTTCCATGGTTGCAGCGCCTTCATGCGAGATGCCTTCACGCTTAAACACGGTGCGCAAGGTAAGGTAAATCACTTTCAGGTCAGTCAGTAACGATACGTGATCTACATACCACACGTCATACTGGAACTTCTCCGCCCACGAGATGGCATTGCGCCCATGACACTGCGCCCAACCCGATATGCCGGGACGCACATCATGTCGACGAGCCTGCTCAGGTGAATAGAGCGGTAGGTATTTCACAAGCAAGGGACGGGGACCAATAAGCGCCATATCACCCTTGAGGACATTGAATAGCTGTGGTAGCTCGTCGATAGATGTGGAACGCACAAAGCGACCCACCTTGGTGAGGCGTTGACTATCCGGTAGCAACTCGCCTTGCGCATCGCGCTCGTCAGTCATCGTCTTATACTTCACCACCTTAAAGATCTTCCCGTGCTTACCGGGTCGCTCCTGAAAGAAGAACACACCTGCTCCCTTATTGGCGAAATGCAACCAGATGGTGACGCAGAGCAACAATGGCGATAGGCACACCAACGCCACGAGAGCGATAAGGAAATCGATAAGTCGCTTAAAGAAATATTTGTACATGATAGGATTTACGCATTTATTATCTGCAAAAGTAAGCAATAATATTGACTATGGCAAACTTCTCCTTTGGTTTTTACGGTTGCTCGTCGTCAGAAGTGCCCTCGTCACCATACCATTCCTTAATATATAAATAATGTTGCGCAAACATCTCGGCTTGTCCTTCGCTCGCTTTCTTCATGAATCGGGCAGGCACGCCACCCCAGATCTCATGCGGTGGGATATGTGTTCCACCTAGCACCACGGCACCTGCCGCCACGATACTCCCCTCGCCCACCACGGCGTCGTCAAGCACCACGGCGTTCATACCGATCAATGCGCCCCGGCAGATGGTCGCTGCATGAACGATGGCGCCATGTCCTAGACTCACGTCGTCTTGAAGCACGGCGGGGTGACCAGCGCTCTGATGGATGCAAGCCACATCCTGTATGTTGCAACGATGGCCTATCACGATGCGGTCAACGTCGGCACGAAGCACCGCGCCAAACCATACGCTGCAGTTGTCACCCATCACGATGTCACCAGCGAGTGTGGCACCTGGTGCGACATAACAGCCTTTGCCCCACCGCGGCGTCTTACCTTTTGCTGAGATAATATAGGGTTGTTCCTTGTCCATGTGTATCTAAATGCTTTGTTATAGGACAAAGGTATAGATTTTTTACGGAAAAAGAAAAAGTGGAAAGAAAATTTTGTCACCTCACGGAATCTCTATAACTTTGAGGCAAAAAGGGAGAAAAATAGCCTTATGATTACACCTGAAAACTTTAACGCAGAATATACTGACCCGATCGAAGAAAAACAGATACGCCATTTTATTTGCCATGAGATGCAACGACAGATTCATCGTTACATCAAAGCAATGAAAGGAACGAAGAGTTATATGTTGCGCTTTGAGGAACATCTCAAGGATCTACAACTGCCGCAGCGTGAACAAGCCATCGCGAGGTATATCGATCTCAACCGCAAAGTGCTCAAAGGACTTGACCTCAAGATGGTGCTCGTTCGTTCTATGGCCAACTACTCCGATACTTTCGACTATTTTCAATTGTTGGTGAATAGCGAAAGCAAGATGGTGAGGTATCAGAACATCATCCGTGAGACCTATATACAGTTTCATGAAGTGGTAGAGCGAAATGGCAAGTTTGGCATCTTGGATCATCGGGGCAATGTGTTAGTATCACCTGTGTACGACTTCCTACGTACCTCTTATGTCTATGTGGATGACCTTGTGACCATTCCTGTCATTGCGCAGAAGGATGGCAAGATGGGACTGATCACTCCTGATGGCCACGACACGGTGGTGGCGCCGTTCCAGTATGATGATATCTCGTTGCGTGATGAGCCTCCTTACTTTGAAGCGCGTATAGCTGACAAAGTGATTCTGCTTGGTGCAGATGGGACGCAAAGCCTTTAATCACATTTCGTTCGTGAGATTATTGTTCCTCATAGTGGGCGACGGGGTCACAGACCCATTAATCTGAAAGCAAACGGGCGGTGGGACACCGCACCCACTACGGAGCTGCACTGGATGTCTGAACCAAGCGTTTCCTTTCGAAACAAACCTATTAAGGCTGTCGTGTCGTGGTAAGAAAGAACGTTTGATGCGATGAAACCGCATCTTTTAGAAATAAAAATAAATTATTTTCCAATGAAAATTAAATTGTTTTCTAGAGGAAAATAATTTATTTTTTTGTTTGATAGTATGGCTTTAGCACGATCAAAGGTGCTTATCTAGATGATGTTAAAGCCTTTATGATCTGTTATTCTCTGCATTCTAGCTGTTGGCATCCGTCGTTAGCCAACACCCCATCAGTAGCAAGGCTGAGTCGTTTTATGGTTTCCATTCGTTGTATCCCACCAATCTATCGGTGCGTCCGCCCATTTCGCGGTAGTAGACCAAGGCTTGGTATTTGTTTTCGGTTTGATAGAAGTTGCCTTCAGTGGGAAGGTATGAGTAGGTGTCAGTTGCAGTCTGACGCAAGAACTGGTAGTTGTAATAACCCAACTTCAGTGGAACCACACATTCGTAAAGGTGATTCTCTGCATCATATTCCATCTGATAATCAGGCAGGAAACGGTCATAGGTGAAGTTTCCGTTGAGGTATATGGGCTCATTATATGGCTCAGGGCAAGCGTATTGGAAATGAACCAGCACATAGTCGGCTTCGTTATCCGCATTGTTGTTCTCCGAGTTGCGGATAAGGAATGCGCCATCGGCATCTACGTCATAGAGGTAGTTGGGGCGTGGCTGCGCCAAGAAGGGGTAAGCATGATACTGACTGCCATCCCACGACATCTGGTCTATGCCCATTGAGGCGACATCCGTTTGGAGAATCTCAAACTTCCGGTATTCGTTGCCTGCCTCAAAGATATATTGGGAACAATGATTCCAGCGCAAGCCATCTGCCATCACGTATTGTGGTCGAGCGTCGATGCGTGCATCATCCCAACGCTGGTTTTGCAGCAGCACCGTGTGAATCTGGTCTGTGCGTTGGCTTACCTTATAGTTGGCATACTTCAGTTCCATCTCCAGTTGCTGGTGCTGTTGGTTGATAGAGGCATCGGTGCGTGTTGTCATGTTCAGACTGACGCCCATCCGTTGCGCTACGGGTTCTACAACCATGAAGCAAGCCGTGAGGATGGGTTCGTCACCATTGTTTTCATCGTAAACTGTTAGTAGGTAGTTGCCCGAGATCTTCGGCGCACAGTGTTCGTTAGGTAAGGTAAGTGAGTAATGGGTGTAGAGCGTATTGGTCAGTATGCTCTCCGTGACATCGTCAATGGTGTTGCCTTCTACAAAACCATTGCAGTAGTCGCTATCAAAAAGGGAGGTAGATATAGACCAGTCGGCTTCACAATGTTGCATGCGATAAGCCAGTCGGCGGTAGGTATGTGTGAGGTCGTCAAAGCTGATGGTGACGCTACCATTGCCTAGCTCCATGATGGGAAGCTGCTGCCAATCGTCGTTAGCTACCACCTGAAGCGAGCGCACTTCATGATTGATGATCTTATGGCGCTGCGCCATGGCGCTTGTTAAAGCTAGGCTCAGGATAGATAAAGTTATATATCTGAAGGATAGCAGCTTAGACATCTTCTTTCATGAGATTGTTTAAGAACGAATCGAGGTCGGTATCTAGGTCTTTCATCAACTCGGCTCCCACGATAATCGTATCGTCATCCACGAGATAAAGCTCGGCAACGCCTTCTTTGTCATCATTCTCTAGCACAAAGCTGTAAGGCTTCATGATGCCCAAAGCCTCTAAAGTGGCTTTCATTGTGGTGATCTCATTACGAAGAAGGCTGGTTACTGATGGATAGAAATCTTCCCCAGGATAGTTGATCCACTGCTCCACCACGCAACGGGTGATCTCGCTGTCGTTGTCGTCAAAAGCCATCAGGTCGCCACTATCCTGCGATGCACGGATATGGATATCGGTCATCATATCCGTTTCCTCGCTCGCGGGAAACTTCTGTGCTACCTTGTTAAGGAAACGTCTGATCTGCTGAATGGTCTGTTCGCTTGCTTTCATATCTATTACTCAATCTGTTTTATGCAAAGTTAACTATCTTTGGTGTACCTGCCAAATGTTTTTTGCAACAAAATATATAAATCCTTTGGTCTGCGTATATAAATAATGTAATTTTGCAGCATCAAAAGCGTATCGTCGTTGTCTATTCGGGAATTGGTAATCCTAGGATGTCGATGAAACCGCACCAAATCGTAATATGAAAGCACCAATAACCTCTTTATATTAGGAAGATATGAACAGAACCAACAAAGTGTTATTGATTTACACCGGTGGAACGATCGGTATGGGATGCAACAAACTCACGGGAGCGCTCGAACCACTCGACTTCTCTCTGCTGCTAGATAAGATACCCGAATACACCCAACTGGATACGGACGTGGATACCTATCAGTTTGATCCCCCTATCGACTCCTCGGACATGACACCTGTTCATTGGGCAAAGATTGTGGAACTCATTGCCTCAAGGTACGATGAATACGATGGTTTTGTGATATTGCATGGCACGGACACGATGGCTTACACCGCCTCTGCCCTCTCCTTTATGTTTGAAAACCTTACCAAACCGGTCATCTTAACCGGATCGCAGTTGCCTATCGGTCAGCTTCGCACGGATGGTAAGGAGAATCTCATGACGAGCCTTGAGCTTGCCGCTGCGCATCATCCCGATGGAACGGCGCATATTCCAGAGGTTTGTATCTACTTTAATGGGCATCTGTTACGTGGCAATCGTTCAACGAAACGCAATGCGGAGGAGTTTAATGCTTTTGACTCGTTCAACTATCCCCACCTTTGCGAGGCGGGGGTCAACTTCACGTTTAACGATCATTACATCCTGAAGCCCGACTTCTCTAAGCCGATGGTACCGCACACTAGCCTCAACAACGACGTTATCGTGTTCTCATTATGCCCAGGTCTGCGCGAGAGCATCATCCGTCACATGCTCGAAGCTCCTGGTCTGCGTAGCATCGTGATGCGTAGCTATGGTGCCGGCAATGCTCCCCAGTTTCCTTGGCTTCGCACGTTGCTTCACGACGCCACCGAGCGAGGCATCGTGGTGGTGAACATTAGCCAGTGTATCAGTGGCCACGTAGAGATGGGCCTTTATGACACTGGCTACCAACTCAAAGATGCGGGTGTGCTCAGCGGCCACGATTCCACCGTAGAGGCAGCCGTAACCAAACTGATGTACCTTCAGGCCGCATACGATGATCCGGCAATGGTGCGGCAGTGGATGAACCGAAGCATTGCGGGTGAGATCACCATATAAATGCAGAAACGCATTGACTTTAACCAACTATTATATCAGACCTTCATTGATAGTGTAGAAACAATGGGGGTTAAATTAATCTAAGAAATTTGGAAGTTTGGTTGGGAAAATGTATTTTTGTAGATAATTGCTTTTCTAATTCATTTTAAGCAGATCTTTAATAACTATAGCTATGAGAATAAAGAGCATAGATATTACAAATTTCAAGGGATTCGAACATGAAAGGAGAGAATTCAAGTCGAACATTACGGTGGTGATTGGTAACAATACTGCAGGTAAGACTACCTTGCTCAAGGCTTTACAAGTTGGATTGGGCGCCTACCTGCAATGTTTGAGTAAGTTGCCAAGTAATAATGCGCAATATCGACGAAATTTCAGTATCCATGACCGATATATGGTCTTCGACCCTCTTGTAAAGGATTATGTTCCAAATTCAGAGCGTACCAAAATCTCTATTGATGCTGAGTTCTTAGTAACGAACGGCATAGAGGGTAATGTTCCGCTATTTTCTCCGACAAATGTTGTCTGGTATCGTGAGTTTACAGGAAGTAGCACTACGCATAATAGGAAATGTGCAGGCGAATTGATGGATGTCGTGGAAGAAATGGAAGCCCAAAGATTCCAGCAACATGATGGAGCGGTTTACCCTTTGGTGTTATCGTTTGGTGCTAAGCGTACAAGCGATGCGCAGATGAAGGTGACTCGAAAGATAAAAGAACGTGCCTCCCGTGTGGAGAAAGCTTATAAGTTTGCCTTACATGACAAGGTGGACTTTGATGGTGCTATGGAGTGGCTTTCAAGATATGAAAAGAATGTGAAAGACGGAAAAGAGTTTGCTGGAACTCGAGAAGCTTTCTTTCAGGCTTTGCAAACGGCAATACCTGCTTTGTCTGACATTGATTTTGACCAAGGCGAGTTAGAAGCGGTGGTCTCTGTGCATGGTCATACTCCCTCGCGGCATCATTTCTCGTATATGAGTGATGGTTTGCAATCGATGATCAATATTGTGGCAGAGATAGCACATCGCTGCATTGAACTGAATGGTTGTTTGGGACTAAATGCTGTAAAGAATACTCCGGGTGTTGTTATGATTGACGAGATAGATCTCTATCTGCACCCACATTGGCAAAGACATGTGCTGCAAGACCTGACTAAGGCTTTTCCGATGATGCAGTTTATCGTTTCCACACATAGCCCATTTATAGTGCAAAGTCTCCAAAAGGATCAACTTATCTGTTTCGATGATGGTCTAACAACGGAAGGTGAACCTTATCGAGAATCGTTGGAAGATATCTCAGCCGAGCGCATGGGGTTAGGACAAGAAATCCGTAGTAAGCGTTTCCAAGAGATGCAAGAGGTGGCAGCAAACTATTTCCATTCCATTCAGAATGGTGAAGAAGACAAGAAATTGTTGGAGCGATTGAGAAATATAGAAGCTTACTTCAGCGATAATCCTGCCTATGTAGCCCTCCTGCAATCAGAGTACAACACGAAAGGAGCCTAGCTGATGAGACCCGTAAAGAAAAAGAAAGTTGGTGAAATTGTCTCTTATTTGAATTCGCGGAATGAGCTGATCGAAGAGATAATACAAGAACGATATTCGCCATACGGAAAGGCCAAAATGCCTTTGTTGGGTAATTTAGGTTGGTATTGTTCCTACTGCGAAAGTCCTAAAACGCCTGACGAACTTGCTGTGGAGCATGTTGAACCAAAGGGTGCAAATGGTGACGAGACTGCATGGGATAATTTCATTTTGAGTTGTAGGATGTGCAATTCTATCAAGGGACGTCAAGTGATTCATGCATCTGAATACCATTGGCCACACAAAGATAATACATATAACGATTTTATCTATACTGCCGGTGGAGTGGTTCTGCTCAATCCGAATTTAAGCAGAGATGAGAAGGGAAAGGCAAAGAAACTCCTTGACTTGGTAAAGTTAGGGGCATATGAAGGTAGTGAAATGCTTCCAACCCAATGTGACTATCGTTGGAAGAAACGCCTAGAGACATGGAAAATAGCTGAGACATTGAAAAACAAGATGGATGCAGGAACAGCTGATGTGGAAGAAATTGTCAGAATGGCCAAGTCGTTAGGTTATTGGTCTGTATGGTTTACTGTGTTTAAGGAAAATCGTGAGGTCAGAAGACGGTTGGTTACCGACTTTCCTGGCACTTGCGCATATTACTTTGAAGAATAGTAACTTTGCCTTTTGACAGCGGCTACCAACTCAAAGATGCGGGTGTGCTCAGCGGTCACGGTTCCACCCTAGAGGTTGCCGTCACCAAACTGATGTACCTTCAGGCCGCCTACGATGACCCAGAAATGGTGCGGCAGTGGATGAACCGAAGCATTGCGGGTGAGATTACTATATAGCACAATATGAAAAATCGAGTAATAGGAAAACGAAGTTGATTCCTACTACTCGATTCTAATAAATGTTTACGAATGCAATGAGTTTATTAATGTATAGGTGATGTTTTGCTGACAAGTGGCAATAAAACGTGTAAGGAATTATGTGCTCTATACCTCTCTTTATTGTATTAAATGTCTAAATGTGCATCTTCTGTGATCACATTCTGCCATCGTCCATTGACCTTGCATACAATGCGGTGTGTATCTTTATTGTACCACATAGCACCATTACGGGCATTCTTCAAAGCTATATATAAAAGACAACGGGCATTTTCATGCGCTTTGGAGTCGGGCTCAAAGATGGAATCGACCTCTGCCACAGTCTTATATCTAGTATCAATGTCTTTGCTAGGAGAGATGGCTGCGAGTTCTATAATGCTACGAAAGTCGTGAGTACCAAATGAAATTGCTTTGTCACGCGAGAAGATGTAGCTGTGTTCCTTTACGTCGCTGCCTAGTTTGAACCAATTGTAAGCCTCGTTATGATGGTTATATGCCGTGCTGTAATAATAAAGTTCAGCTAATGGGCGATCCTCCTCTATGTGCTTATTGAGTAACATGGTGATACGACTCTTTCCGTCTTTGGCGTAAGCCTCGAATGCATGCAGCCCCCACCGCATCATTTTTTCGTTACCAGCCATAACAATTGTGCCATCGCTAATAAGAAGTGAGTTGACAGTGGCGGGTTGTGGCGTTTCTTGCTTGTTCATGCCAAATTGGTATCGTTCTTGTTGCCATCCTTCCCACCTAGGATTGCTATTGACGATATTAACGGGTGAAGCATGATAATAACGAGCAATAACAAGAAGTGAAACCATTGAAATGGCAATGCCTAATACTATTCCATAAAAATACGCTTTATAACTTTTCATTTTCTGATTGACTGTTGTCGAATTTCGACGCCAGCATCAGGAGTAGACCATTACACAACTCGCTTTCACCAAATGTATGCGAGTAGCTATTCAATCCATAGGTGTCACCGCTGCAATCATCTACATAGCCATCCGTGAGAATATGACTCTTGATGAAGTGTAATGAAAGTTTTCTGTTTTCATCTTTGCTCTGCTTATATATTTCAAACATGATGGCAGTAGACGAGTCGAATAGCTCATCGCTTCCGGGAAACTGCGTATAGTCGAGACAACTTAGCGATTGGTCTAAGTTGGAGTCGTGCATTTGTGGATAGAAAGCTGCTGCTAACAAATACCATCCTATGCCCCTTCCCCAATTTACGCTACCGACTGGTAGACCATTGGTCAGATTATAACCATGTGTAGGTAGACCGGTTTTAGGATTTATTGCATATCGTTGATATCGAAGCATATTGTCACGGACTATTGTTAGTGCCGTTGAGTCATTGGTCACCTTGAAATATTCCATGAAAAATGGAACATACATTCCAAGTGCATCAACATAATCCATTTTTGCTCCCTTTCCCGTATATAAGATTCGACCTTGTTCGTCTTTCATGTTCTTTATCTTGGCGTAAAGGTTTTGAGCAGTTTTTATATATAGCTCATCTTTGTACCATTGGTAAAGATTAAGCAACAGAATGCCTATAGGTGCTTGGTCTATTTTTGTGACAGGATAACAAAGTGAATGTTTATGGACATCTATGAAAACGTCAGTCTTCTTTCTCAATTGATCCATTGTCGAGGAGTCAGCTTGCGCCATCGCATAGTAGGAGATGCCAACCATTGCGTAAGACGTAAAGAAAGAATTGGTGGTAGAAGAGCCTCTCTTAGTACGAAACAAAGATAATATATCTTCGGGCAATCCCTTTGGCTCATCCATGGACATCTTCATTCCTTTTATTTTGATTGTTGCTTTGCAAACCCTGTCAAGTACCTCCTTATCTGGTGTCTGGTTAGAGAAATGTTCCTTTGGAAAATATTTTCTTTGAAACTTTGTATAATAAGGATGTACGTATGGTAATATAGCCAATACGTTGAACAGGACTGATATTATAGCAACAGCCAATAGTGCTTTATAGAAGAATGACTTCCCCTTCGTACATTTCGGGGGGGGGGTAGATGCTAAAAGATTGATTTTCATTGTGTTATATTACTTTTGTGTTTATATCTGAAAATTATTTCTTTCGCTTTCTGCATCACAAATACCTTCTCGCTAGCAGTCAAACCAAGATGGTATGCTACCAACGAAACTGAAACGACACACACAAAACTTACCATAAAGAAGCGAAGAATGTTATCATCCATAAGATTATAAATAACGAAAGGTATAATAGAGGATACTACCACGACAAGGAACACTGGTGAATAGACATGAATGAAGTAGTCGCGCATGCGTAGCCCAATCAACGGACGTAACATAATCATTCGCGCCAATTGGCAAATGCACTCCATTACGAAATGGACAATAAACACGGAATAAGCTGGCAAGCCAATCTTCAACAAGACATAAGAGATGGGTAAAATCATTATGAGCGTGGTGCCACACACAGCTTGATATTTCCTTACCTTTCCTGTGGCTTGATTTGCAACGACCATAGGATTAGCACAAGTATATATCAAGGAGGTACATATCATGATGCGTAAGAATGTTATTGAGTTCTCTGGGACTGTTTTCAGCCATATAGTTAGTATGAGTTTGGTCTCAAAAAGTACAGGTAACGAAAGGAGGAAAAGTAGAAAGAAAGAGAAGCGAGCGCTGCGGAACATTAAATTGTGCATTTCTGACATTTCACCTTTGGCGTAAGTCTTTGTTATTTGTGGATTGAGAGCCATTTGGAAATTGCCTACAAATGATTGTATTGCCCCTTGCACCTGTACTGCTACTCCTCGTGCAGCGTTAACCACTGGACCAAAGAAAACATTGAGCAACATGTTAAGTCCTTGACTATAGAAAACGGCAGATAGATTGCCGAACATGCTCCATCCTGCAAAACTAGTCATTTCTTGGAAGAGAGATTTATCCCAAACGCGCTTATATTTTGTTTCCTCAAAATGACGATTACAATAGATGCTATAACAGAAGCGTATAAGTACTTGTACCGCAAGAAGGAGAATAGCGTAGATAACTAACTTATCGAAGGGTGACACCATTAGCAGATACACGATGAGAAGTTTGAGCACTGCTTCCAAAATAGATATATAGGCAAACGCAGACATACGCTCATGAGCGACAATGTCTGCGTTATAAGGAACACTTACTATCATGAATACGGTATCGATGATGGAACACTGCAACACCCAAAAGGCGGCATCTATTCGTTCAGTGGGTATTTGCATCTTGTTATATAAAAACCATACGCCAATGGTTTCGCCAAGCAGCACGATAAGTCCAGCTATCAGCGTGTGAAGTTGTAGTGCAGTGCTGAACACCGTAGACAACCGTTTTCTATCACCTTTTCCCAAAGCGAAGGTAATGTATCTGCCTGTAGCCGAGGACATGGAACTATTAATGAAACCAAACATTCCGACAATTCCACCCACCACATTATATATACCATAGTCCTCTACACCAAGCATGTTCAGCACAACACGACTCGTATAAAGCGAGATGCCCATCATGAAGAGCATACGAAAGTATAATAAGAGCGTGTTCTTGGCTATTCGCTTGTTGTTATTTGATACTTGAGACATAAATTACAGATTCTTATTCACTCACTCAACTATAAAAGGCAGATATTTGTCATTTCGTTATACCCCTTAAATCAGTAGACTTGAATTTTACCATAAAGCAAGTTGTGGTGCAATACAGATTTGCAAGATGCTTGCACATGTCAGAAAATCCATTTACCTCAGTGTGGCTAAAACCACAAGAGCGAATCTCTAACATTGCAAAGGTAAACAAAAAATCTGACACACTCACTCCTTTAGAAGAGATATTTTCTAAAATGGGAACAGTATTGATGTTAAATTAGCCCAAGAAATTTGATAGTGTGTGCGGAAAAATGTATTTTTGTAGACAAAATGAAATTTCCGTACTGAATAAATATGAATGAGCGATTAATAGTTAGATCATTTGGGCCTATAAAAGATTTGGATGTAACCTTCAAGAAGGTTACTCTCTTTATTGGCGACCAAGGTGTGGGTAAAAGTTGTGTGGCAAAACTTTTTTCCATGTTTAAATGGACCGAAAAAGTGTTGAGCCAAAAAAAGTACAAAAGAACATATTTTGAACAATACAACCGTTTCAAGACAAAGTTATGTTCATACCATAGACTTCAGTCCTTTATCAATGATGAATCATACATCAAGTTTGAAAGCCAGCTATACGTTTTTATTTATGAAAATGGAACATTTACAGTTGAGGATAAAACCATGGAGGTAGATGGTATTTCAAAAATCATGTATGTACCTGCAGAGCGTTCCATAGTGAGCGTTGCAGAAAATAAACTGAAACTATTGAAGGAACTGCCAGAGTCAAGTGAAACCTTCGCAGATGAGTTTGTAAATGCAAAGAAGTTTTTTCATAGCGGCTACGAACTTCCCTTTGAAGGGCTACGATTTGAATATGACGCATTGAATGATGCTGGATGGATTTATGGCGATGATTATAAGGTGCGACTCGTAAATGCATCAAGCGGTATTCAATCTTCTCTGCCGATGAGTATCGTATCGGAATATCTGAGTAGTAAGATTTCTGATAGAGAAGAGATAAAACTATCTAAAGAAGAGAAAGATAGATTGGAGAAACGGGTGGCAGAGATTATGCAGAATGAAAACATATCGGATAGCATCAAGGATATGATGCTTCGTCAACTATCATCTGCCAATATATATAATAAATTTATAAATATTGTAGAAGAACCTGAATTGAATCTCTTCCCAAGTTCACAGATGCAGGTTCTATTCTCTTTGGTGGCAAACAATAACTCTTCTAGCAAAAATATGTTTATTTTTACCACGCATAGTCCCTATTCCCTAGCAATCATTAACACAATGATAATGGGATCTAAAGCCTATGAAAATACTGAGGGTAAGAAGCAAATGGTTACGGACGTTTTACCTGCAAAGTATCACATTCATGTGCAAGATGTAGCTGTTTATCGTTTATCTTCAACAGAAAAATGCTATTGTCAGTCAATCATAAATCAGAAAACAGGTCTTATTTCCAAGAATGAATTAGATTCTGTTTCTGATGATATTATGCGAATCTTTAACAATTTGTATCGTTGCTATGCCCAGACTCTCACAAGATAGAAATCTCCCTATAGCTATTACCAGAATAAGGCTTGGCTCAGCATTGAGCGATTGCGGTGCACTCCATATAGACGAAACATTTGATAAGAGTACTGCCCCACATTTATTTGTTTATGATGATAGCGATTTGGGCTACACCGATTGGGTCGATATAGAGCCCGCATTCAAGTATAAATGTTTTAAAGTCCTGAATCCGAATGGAACAATAATGGTGTTAGTGCCTCTAGATGGTAGAATCATTACTGGTGTGAACGTTATCCAAGGGGGAGTTTGTGATGGTATGCTTCTTACTGAGAAGGAGATGACTCTAGTGGAGTTTAAGACAGATGTAATATCTAAGAACTATCAGACAATATTGCAAAGAGCGAATGATGCTATAGAGCAGTTGTTGCATACGTTCGATGCCATTATAAAACCACGATGTATGAGGTTATCTAAAGATTTAGAGAGTCTTCTAACCATAGACTTTTATGTTGTCTTCGATAAAGACTTGGAGATAACAAGAGCTAGTTCGCAACTCATGGACATGCAGACTCAATTTTTAGAAGACTACAAGCATTTGTTGTATTTTGATAATGAGAAGGTATTTACATGATATTTTGATATGAGATGTTTTTGCTTACTAACTTGAACCTAAATATTCTTGATTTAGCGTAGAATCTTTTGTCGTCGTCGAGGCAGCCAACTATCCTTGGAGCCTCTTGAGAATCTCTGCCATCTTTTGCTTGGTGGTTACCTGTGTGGGAACAAGAGGTAAGCGGAGCACATTCTCGATCATGCCCATATCGTTGAGCAGGGCCTTGACGCCTGCAGGGTTGCCATCAACGAAGAGGAGCTTGTAAAGTTCGGTAAACTGATGATGGATGCGGCGGGCTGCTTCATATTCGCCTTGAAACTCTAAGCGAATCATCTTGGAGAACTCTTTGGGTAAGGCGTTGCCGATGACAGAGATGACACCCGCTGCGCCACTGGCAATCATCGGGTAAGTGAGCGCATCATCGCCACTAATCACCTCGAAGTGACTAGGTTTGTTCTTTATAATCTCGTCCACCTGTTCAAGGCTTCCTGCCGCTTCCTTGATGGCAACAACGTTAGGGAAGTCGTTAGCGATTCGGCAAGTGGTCACGGGTGTCATGTTGATGCCCGTGCGGCCAGGAACATTATACAAAACGATAGGCAATGGGCATGCCTTGGCTATCACCTTGAAATGCTGATAAATACCCTCTTGGGATGGCTTGTTATAGTAGGGGCAGATGCTCAATATGCCATCGATATGATGCCAATCGGTAGTTTGTATCTCGTGGGCAACAGCTGCAGTGTTGTTGCCTCCACAATATTTCAATATTGGAACACGCCCTTTGTTGATTCGGATGATAGCTTTTGTGATCTCGTCTTTCTCCTCTTGAGAAAGGCAAGGGGCTTCACCAGTAGTAGCAAGAATGCAAAGGAAATTTGCCCCGTTGGAAAGCTGATACTCTACCAATCGTTCCAAAGCATCGTAGTCAACGCTTCCGTCGGCTTTGAACGGAGTGATAAGGGCGATCCCCAATCCATGAAATATATTCTGCATAAAGATAGTCGTTAAATGTTTTCAATGCAAAAATACAATATTATCCCCATTATGCCAAGTCATTGTAAGATATATTTCAGTTTTTTAAGTTTTACGACTTAGCTCGGGATGGATATTTGATATCCCAAAGAAAGAGGGCGTTGCCTGGCATGCTCTCACCTGCGTCACTGCGATTGCCGTTTTGCAGGATAGCTTTGAAATCATCAAGAGAGAGTTTGCCACGTCCAACATCGACCAATGTACCTACCACGGCGCGCACCATATTGCGTAGGAAACGATTGGCGGTGATGGTGAAGCAGTATTGGGCTGACGGTGAATCGATGAAATCGCACGAAATCTTATCCCAATGCGCTTCGGTAAGATCACAAATGGTGGTTTTCACATCTGCTCCTGCTTTACAAAAACAGTTGAAATCGTGCGTACCGATAAGCATCTGTGCTGCCTCGTTCATCCTTTCAAAGTGGAGCGGATAATGGCTCTCACAAGAATATGTACGAAGAAAAGGTGATTTGCCCGTATGTAGATAATAATGATAGGTGCGTGCAGTAGCTGTGAAACGGGCATGCCAATCGATAGGCACATCCTCTATGTAATGGATGCTGATGTCGCGTGGCAGGATGCGATTGAGACGATAAGCTAGTTGGATGGTATCAATGGGCGATTCGCTGTCGAAGTGGGCTACCATCACACGGGCATGCACGCCTGCATCCGTTCTACCAGCACCTACCACATCAGTGGGTTTGCGGAGTAAGGTGGTCAAGGCGGACTGTAGCTTTTCTTGCACCGAGATACCATTGGGTTGGATCTGCCAACCATGATACGCGGTGCCATCGTATGAGAGGTGAATGAAATAACGTGTTATCATGTATGCAAAGGTAAGAAAAGATTTAAAGATAATTTTTAGAACCCGCCTATAATTTGTATCTTTGCAACGTGATATTCTATTTTTCAGGAACGGGCAACACCCGGCATATTGCACAACTGGTTCAACAGAACTTAGGGGAACATCTCATTGATATGGCGGATGCTTCTCATGAGAATGTGCGGTTTGTTGTGAAACCTGATGAGCGGGTGGGATTCGTGTTCCCTGTTCATGGTTGGCGGACGCCTATATTGGTGAGACGGTTTATAGATGCATTGCAGATAGAATTGAAGGAACAGAGACCCTACTGCTATGTTATCATGACAGCTGGTGATAGTATTGGCATGGCTATGGATCGACTCTTACCTCATTTGGAACAAAAAGGTCTTAAAGTGCAGGCGGTCAGTTCGTTGGTGATGCCAGAGTCGTACGTGGGACTACCCTTTATGGATGTAGATAAAGAAGAAAGGGAACGTGCTAAGATTGCAGACGCGGAAGAGAAATTAACAATATTCCTTGAATCAGTAAAGAGTTGCGATGGTAGCAAGTTTGGCGAACAATTTCAAGGTTTGCCCAGAGGTCCTATACCCTCTTTCTTCTCAGGTCCTGTGGGTGCTTTCTTCGAGCACTATCTGATAAAGGATCGTCCTTTCAGAGTAGATCAAACGCAGTGTGTCGGTTGTGCGAAATGCGCAAAGGTGTGCCCAGTGGGAAATATCTCTTGTGAAAAAGGAGAAGCCCCGAAGTGGTTGCGCAACGGGAAGTGTTTGACATGCTTTGCGTGTTATCACCATTGCCCTAAGAAAGCCATCGCTTATGGTGGACGTACCAAATCGAAAGGGCAATATTACTTTGGTCGTAGACATTCCGAAGTAACCGAGAGTCGGTAGGCTGAGTAGGAATCATGCTGTATGTATACCTTATTATATTATTGTAATCACAGAAATCATTTATCATCATAACAATGAAAAAACTTATACTCCTTATCTGTTTCATCACTTCGTCTTTGATGACATGGGCTATAAAGGCTAACCCTACCCCACTTTCTGTCGTCCAATCGGATGGTACAACAATCACGGTTTTGCTTCATGGAGACGAACACTTCAGTTGGTATTCGGATCTTAACGGTCGCTTGTTGCAACGCGTCGGTAACGACTTCTACCCGATAGAGATGAGCGCAGATGCCTTTTATGCACAAGCCAACGCTGAGATGGAACGTTCAAGAGCACGGATGATTCCCATTGCTTCTAACGCTTCTTACTTCCCACACGTGGGTTCGCCCAAAGCCTTGGTGATCCTTGTAGAGTTTAGCGATACCACGTTTAGTGTGAATGATCCTAAAGCGGCATTTGAGCAATATCTCAATGGTACAGAACAGACTAACGATTTCAACGTACTTGCCACGCGCAATCATGGTAGCGTACGCCAATATTTTTCAGAAATAAGCAATGGACAGTTTACTCCGCAGTTTGATATCGTAGGTCCCATTACTTTGCCAAACACCAATGGCTACTATGCAGCAGATAATGGAAGCTACAAAGACTATCGTATTGACGAAATGATCAGAAAAGCTTGCGAGATGGTGGACGACTCTGTAGACTTCAGTCAGTATGACAACGACAATGATGGTTATGTGGATCTGGTCTACCTGATATATGCGGGATACTCACAAGCCAATGGCGCACCTGCTAATGAGAGTATTTGGCCCAAGTCGGGAACAATGAGCGGCGGTACATACGATGGAAAGAAAGTGTATCGATATGGTGTGAACAACGAGTTGAACTATACACCCGGAAGACAATTCAGCACCAATCCTGATATCACGAAGCGCATGAATGGCATCGGCGTGTTCTGTCATGAGTTTTCACATACATTAGGTTTGCCAGACCTCTACCCCACTGTGGTAAGCGCACAGGTTGACAATCAGGCTATGGAATACTGGGATGTGATGGACGGTGGCACTTATGTCGACAATGGCTATACGCCTATCGACTATAGCCCGTGGGAGAAAGAAGTGATGGGATGGGAAGAAATCCCCACCCTAGCTAATGATACCGCTAAGATTACGCTTCCGGAGAATGAGGCGTACAAGATTAGCGAGGAAAACCAAAATGAATATCTCATTATACAAAACTTTCAAAACAACGGTTGGAAAGCAAAGATGATGGGTCACGGATTGCTAGTATATCGTATCGATTATCCTTATAGTGTGGTGAACTCATATGATCGACCTAACAATCAAGTGGGCAAACCTGCTATCACCATCGTGCCAGCAGATAGTTTGCTGATTACCTCTTACAATGTTGCTACGTCTGCTTCGTCAGACAAGAAATATACCGTTGCAGAATATAAACAAAGTTTCTATGGTGACCCTTACCCAGGCTCTATGAATGTAACCACGCTGCCTTGGGTGACGATGAATAGTTGCACCATTGAGAAGCCTTTATATCATATCACAGAAGATGAGGGAACTATTAGCTTTGAATATCTGAAAGACCTAACCGCAACAAAGATAGAAGGTGTTACCCCTGAAGCTTCTTCTTCCCAACGTCCCATCTATACAATAGATGGTCGCTACGTTGGCAATGACAAAGAGACTTTGGCAAAAGGCTTCTATCTACAGAATGGAAAGAAGATCGTGGTGAAGTAAATCCACAATGAACCTTTTCTAAATAACAGATGAACCCCAACCGGCGCCATACCGATAGGGGTTCATCTGTTATTAAGTTTTATTGGGGCAATGTTCGGATAGCTTCCGATTACGGTTGTTCATCATTTGGCTATGTAAAGCACATCCCTTACAGTCATGACAAGGGTCGTTGCGTTGAGATAAACTTCTCCAAATGACATAGCTAGCATAGATGATAGCTGCAACAACAACAACTCCGACACCGATATATTGCCAAGTCATCCTTTAGACAGGGTTATTTTGCGGATCAGAATCAAAAAGGCAATCTGCCGCTTTCATCTCGTCATTGTCAAACCATGTAGACAATTTGGATTTGGCTTTCTGTTTTATATCTTCGTCTACATCACTCCAAACCTTTTGTAAAACAAAGATGAGTACACCAAGGTCATCTGTCAGTCCGGCAATGGGAATGGCATCTGGTACAGCATCAAGCGGAGAGATAAGGTATCCTAAAGCACCGATGATTAGCGCTTTGTCCTTGATAGAGATTCGATCACTGCTTAAGGTGTAAAAAAGGATCAACGCTGCATAGATGAGTTTGGCTCCAGCACGTTTAGCTATATGTGAAATCTTATCTACAAACTTGTCAGTAGTAAAGATTTGCTTGTATTGTTGAAGATCAGATAATTCCATACGTATTTCTTGTTATGTCATGTTCTTGAATTCCACGCAATGTAATAAGCATTACCTTATGCTTGCAAGAACGGAGACTTAAAAGCTTTCACCTTATCTATATAGACTCTTGCTTCAGGGTAAGTTTGGTTGACACGATGAATGCGATGGCGAACCAAGACTTTCATAAGCAATCGGTAAACCAAGAACAATACCAATCCCACGCCGATAGCCACAGCATGATTGGCAAGCATATTGGCGAAAGGTAGGTTATACTCTGGGATAGCTGACATCACCAAGATTGGCAATATAAGCAACACCCCAGCTATGGTGTATCTGCTTCTTTCAGATCCTTCGCTATCTAGAGCGGCTTGATAATCAAAGAGATAGTTGCTTAGCTCTTCCTCAGTGAGTGAACCTTTTTGTGGAAAACCTTGATCGTTGGTATAGTTCTTAATTTTGTTTTCCATCTGATGCTGAAAGTCATCAACAACGGTGGTGTATGATTCTAAGTCTTTCATTTGGTTGCAATTAATAAAAAAGGAAAAGCAGTGTCCCTATAAGCCGGGTTCCGTCGAGCCTTCATCTTTCGATACTAAGGTTCTGTCTGTCATTTATCTAACCTGTAAATCACTTCACAGTTTGAGCATTCTACCCTCCATCGCATCTTCGAGAGAACTTGGGCGGGTTACCTATGGCGATGGTTTACATGAATTTGCAGCCCCTGAATAGCACAGCACAACAGTCACCTGCTGTCTGGTAGGCTCTTACTCTACCTTCTCACCCTTACACCATATGCTTTAGGCTTTTTCTTCAGTTGAATAGGCTTAAAGACATGACGATGCGGTTGTTTTCTTCTGCGTCTTCTACTGTTACCAATAGCTTGTACTTTCACAAGCAGGGTACCCTCACGCTGCCCGGACTTTCCTCTTACATCCTAAGAACGCAAGCGACAGTACCGGGAAACTGCCTTTCTTATGCAAAGGTATAACCTTACTTTGAGATAACGACTCTATAGAAAGAGTATTTACGTGGATTTAATGCATATTAACAGTTTGTGGATCTCAGCCGTATCTATAAATTGTCTTGTCTATTATGGTAAAAAATACTAAATATACGGAACTACAATATACTTGTAATAGAATAATTTGTAACTTTGCATTGCTAAAAAGGCAAAGATCTATCATCGTGAACAGAAAAGATTTATTTAGGATTGGTATAGATGTAGGTTCCACTACGGCGAAGTTAGTTGTTCTAGATGCTTCCAACCAGATCATATTTTCGCAATACAAACGCCATAATGCCCAAGTAGGAGCATTAGTAATCGAATATTTCAAAGCGATCAGCAACCTGATTGGTAACGCACCTGTAATGGTTTGTGTGACTGGGTCAGTGGGTATGGCGATAGCAGATCAGCTTCAAGCACCGTTCTTGCAAGAGGTAGTTGCGGCAACTGAATACGCACGTATCGCTCATCCAGAAGCCAAATGTCTGATAGATATTGGTGGTGAAGATGCCAAAGTGGTGATATTTGACAAACACAATACCCAACTGCGCATGAATGGCAATTGTGCTGGAGGAACAGGAGCGTTTATTGATCAGATGACGGTACTGATGGGGGTGGACAATGCCAAACTTAATGAATTGGCTTTGCATGCCAATCATATCTATCCGATGGCTTCACGATGTGGCGTGTTTGCCAAGACAGACGTACAAAACCTGATGGCACGTAATGTCGGTAAGGAAGATATTGCTGCTTCAATCTTTCATTCTATCGCTGTAGAAACTATCACCACTTTAGCGCATGGTGCTATCTATGAAGCGCCAATATTGTTATGTGGTGGTCCTTTGACGTTTATGTCAGCTCTACGAAAGGCTTTTGCCGATTATCTAAAGATGGATGAAGATAAAGATTTCATCATTTCGGAACATGCCAATCTTATACCAGCTATTGGGTGTGCTTTCCATTCTGGGACAACAGTAGAACATGCCAATACGGGTAATCAAACTACGACAATAGATCAGTTGATCACAAAACTCAATGCTGATATCCATGTGCAATGGCATAGCGATCTCAAACCGTTATTTGATGACGACAATGCATATAAAACATGGAAAGACCAGAAGGCTCATTATACAACAAACAAGCGACCTATTCGCTCCAATGTTACGGAGGAGGTGTTTGTTGGTATCGATTCGGGGTCAACTACCACAAAGATTGTTGCGCTGCGAGAGGATGAGTCGATAGCTTATAGTTATTATGCTATGAATCTTGGCAATCCTATCGCTGCGGTCAAGAAAGGATTAGAGCAATTGTTGGAAGAAGCTGTAGCGAAGGGAACCATCATTAAAGTAAAAGGAGCTGTATCAACGGGATATGGTGAAGAGCTGATAAAGAACGCTTTCAACCTAGATGATGGGATGATAGAGACAATAGCCCACTTTGTTGCTGCAAAACAATTGAAACCCAATGTTAGTTTCATTCTTGACATCGGTGGTCAAGATATGAAAGCCATCTTTGTAGAGCAAGGTGCTGTGGTGCGTATGGAACTCAATGAAGCTTGCTCTTCGGGATGCGGTACGTTCATTCAGACGTTTGCCAATAATCTCAACATGGATATTGCCGATTTTGCTGAGGCTGCTTGCCATGCAGATGCTCCATGCGACCTAGGAACACGTTGCACGGTGTTTATGAACTCGAAGGTGAAACAGGTAATGCGCGAAGGTGCAACGGTTGCTGATATCAGTGCTGGATTGTCCTACTCGGTCATCAAAAACTGTCTATATAAGGTGCTCAAGCTTCATGGCAATGATAGCCTAGGAGATGAACTTGTGGTGCAAGGCGGAACGATGCGTAATGATGCTGTGGTAAGAGCCTTTGAACTGATGACTGGCAAAGAGGTGGCTCGCTCAGATATGCCTGAACTAATGGGAGCCTTGGGATGCGCAATCCACGCAAAAGAACTTGCTACAAATAATGAACGCGATATAAAAGAAATCCTTGCCTCGGCTGATTATACAACGAGAGAAACACAATGTAAAGGTTGTTCCAATCAATGCCGCGTTATGCAATATCGCTTTACGGGTGGCGGACGTTTCTATTCGGGAAACAAATGTGAACGCATCTTTAATAATTACGCAAAGGGAACAAAGACTGGAAGCAACATTTACACCGCAAAAGAAAACCTTTTGTTTGGTGATACTGACACCACCGCTATGGTTGGGAATGAGTCTGCACCAAAGCTAGAACGTGTGGTGGCTATTCCTCGCGTCCTGGGTATGTATGAGGATTTCCCTTTTTGGCGTACGTTGTTCAACAGTTGCGGCATAAAGGTGACGCTCTCTTCTGACAGTTCTTTCCATAAATATGAACAACAGCTCAATAGCGTGATGAGCGATAACATCTGTTTCCCTGCCAAATTGGTTCATAGTCATATACACGAGTTGGATCAATGGTTGTCATCGATAGATGCTAAGGATAAACGTATCTTCTTCCCTTATGTGGTATTCGAAAAGAAAGAAGATGCACGGACGGATAATTCATTCAACTGCCCGATAGTAACAGCCTACTCTGATGTGGTTCGCAATAGCATGACGTTGGAAAACGTAATGGATTCGCCTGTGATAACGTTTGCGGATCGGAAGTTACTGCAACGTCAAATCATTCGTTATCTCAAAACATGGGGATTGGATAAAAGGTTGATTCGTTCCGCCTTTAAGGACGCTTGTCAAGCACAAGACGACTATAATGCTAAACTCGTAGCTCAAAACTTGTCCATTGTGGAGAAGGCTAGAAAGGAGAACCAACTCATCATCTTGTTAGCTGGACGACCTTATCATACAGATCCACTGATTCAACATCGTCTTTCAGATATGATTGCTTCTATGGGGGTAAACGTGATTTCGGATGACATCGTTCGGGGTGATTACAGTACCGAGGCACGCGGCACACACTTAGTGGAACAATGGGCTTATACCAACAGAATCATCAAAGCGGCACAATGGGCTGCTAACCAGCCACAAGATGTTCACTTCGTAGAGATGACTTCCTTTGGATGTGGACCTGACGCTTTCGTTCAAGACGAGGTGAGAGATATCCTCAAACGTCATGGAAAGCCTTTTACGTTGCTTAAGATAGATGATGTGAGCAACACGGGTAGTTTGAAACTGCGCATCAGAAGCCTTGTAGATAGTTTGATGATAAAGAACGAATCTGGGAAGAAACTACCATTCGTCAAAACAAAGGTCTTTCACAAAGAGGATGTGCGCCGTACGATTATAGCCCCTTTCTTTACAGAGTTTCTTTCTCCGCTTCTACCACCATTGCTGAAGTTGGCTGGATACAAACTAGAGACTCTGCCAATGAGCGATGCGCAAAGCGCCGAAGAAGGATTGGCTTATGCTAACAACGAGGTGTGTTACCCAGCAACCCTAATCGTTGGCGATATGGTTAAAGCACTGAAAAGTGGCAAATATAATCCCGATGATATTGCATTTGTTATGACGCAGACTGGAGGTCAGTGTCGAGCTACCAATTACACGGCATTGATCAAACGCGCTTTTATAGCAAATGGTTTTGCTAATGTGCCTCTAATTACCTTGGGCGTATCTACAGAAGGTGGCGATAACGAGCAAGTTGGGTTCCAGTTTCCTTGGGTAAAATTATCAAATATCACAACGAACACCTTATTATATTGTGATACCTTAGCTAAACTATATTATCCAGCAGTAGTTAGAGAGAAGAAACCTAATGCGGCAAAGGCTCTCAAACAGAAATATACGAATCTCGCCATCGAACGTATTGCGAAGAACGATGCTAAGGGATTGGTAACATTGGTACATGATGCTGCTATCGAATTTGCTTCCATTTGCTCAGACAAGGAATGTGGTCAGGTAGGATTGGTCGGAGAGATATTCTTGAAATTCAATCCTTATTCGCATCAGTTCTTAGAAGAACAGCTGATAAAGAAAGGTATTGAAGTGGTACCTCCACTGATTACTCCATTCTTTGTACAAGACTTTGTGAATATAGAGGTACAGAAAAAAGAGTGTTTGAGGGAAAATAAGATCCCGACAATGGTTCTCCATGCGGTATACAAATTAATAGAACGTAGACAAAAAGCATTTAACAAGGCTGCAAGTGCCTTCCCTTATTTCCGAGATTTCACTTCAATCTATGAAGATGCTAAGGGGGCAAATGGATTGGTTAATCTCTCAGCGCAGTTTGGTGAGGGATGGCTATTGCCTGCAGAGATAACTGCGTTTTATAATGATGGCATCAGAAATGTTATCTCGTTGCAACCTTTTGGGTGTATAGCCAATCATATCATCTCAAAAGGTATAGAGAAAAAGTTGCATGAGAAATATCCTGATCTGAATTTCTTGAGTATAGATTTTGATTCTGGTGTTAGTGCAACAAATGTTGAGAATAGATTGTTACTGTTCTTGAACAACCTTAAGCAAGCTTTGTAAACGTCGTTTATATACAACTCTGGTTAAACCAATGCGCCCGAGATTAATATCAGCATTAATCTCGGGCGCATTATGTTATGGCGATAACCCACCTTATCTTAATGTAGGTACAATCGCAAAATAAACCGCATCGTGATCTGTGAGATTCTCCATATAATGAGAATGCCCCTCTGGGCAATAATGCGCTTGCCCTACTCTGCACACTTCCACTTCGTCATCGTAGTGAAAGGTGAGCTCACCACTAACGACATAGATAACCTCAAACGAACCTTCATGAACGTGCAAACCGGTTGTCGCTCCTGGACGTAATGTGGAATACATAACTTTTGCTTTCTCGTCCGCATAAGAACGACTGTCAAGCAATCCTTTGCCGCCCTTAAAACCCTCGGTATGAACCTCGGGAATCTTATCAAAATCTATAATCATATTGTTTTGTTTAAATTTTTGGTTCTATAATAGTTGAATTATGACCATGTAAATCCTCCTCTTTATAATCACAGGTCAAGTGTTGACAAGTATTCAATAGATACGGCAAAGATAGCAATAAAGTATGAAATACATTCACGTTTTAGACAAAAATAATCTTGTGACTAATCCTATCAACCTACCCATTACGTTACCTCAGTTCGGGATAACGCACTCCCTTTGAAAGGCGTCACAGCATTGCCAAACAAGGACATAGTGCGTTCCGGCATCCTTCGTTTAGGTTGACGGATACAGTAAGTTGTATT